>JBKPOV010000169.1:0-2783 GCA_046733315.1 Actinomycetota bacterium | reverse complement strand
GCCCCGGCGTCACCGCGGCTCAGGCCGCCGACACGGTGGTGGTGCCGTGGAACGATCGCGATGCGCTCAGCCAGGCCCTCACCGACCACCCGGCCGCCGCGGTGATCCTGGAGCCGATCGCGGCCAACATGGGCGTGGTCCCACCCGCCGACGGCTTTCTCGCGCATGCCGCCGGGATCGCCCGCGCGGCCGGCGCGTTGCTGATCTTCGACGAGGTGATCAGCGGCTTCCGAGTCGCCCGTGGCGGTGCCCAAGCGCTCTACGGCGTCGAGCCGGACCTGACCGTGCTCGGCAAGATCCTCGGCGGCGGCCTGCCGGCGGCGGCGTTCGCAGGCTCGCGCGAGCTGATGGAGCGGATCGCCCCGGCGGGGGACGTCTACCAGGCCGGCACGCTCTCCGGCAACCCACTCGCGACCGCCGCAGGCCTGGCCACGCTGCGCCAGCTCGACGCCGCGGCCTACGAGCGCTTGGAGCAATTGACCGAGCGCCTCCGCGCCGGTCTCGCGAGCATCGCCGCCGACCACGCGTTGCAGATCGCCTCCGCCCCCGGCCTGCTCACCATCTTCTTCAGCCCCGAGCCGGTCGTCGACTTTGCCGCAGCCGCGGCGTGCGATCTCGACGCCCATGCCCGCTTCTGTCGAGCGATGCTCGACCGCGGCATCTACCCGCCCCCGTCCCAGTTCGAGGCCTGGTTCGTCTCCCTCGCCCACGACGAGGCGACGATCGACCGCACGCTTGAAGCGGCCGCCGAGTCGCTCGCAGAGGCTCTCCAATGACGGGTGCAACGTTTTATCCCCCCCACGGGGGGACAGTGCGTTGCACCCGGGTGTCTGGATGACCTCCGATCCCCAAAACGCACTCGCCGCACTCGCCGCGCGGTTGCGCAAGGCGGAGGCGCCGATCTCGGCCCACGTCATCGACTCGACCGAGCGACCCGTCTTCGGGCTGCTCGCCGCTCTCGGGCCTCGATCCGCCGCCTCCCCCGGCGAGTACGCGCTGGTCGTCGAGGCGGTGCGCGAGGGCTACCTCCTCCACTACGGCGAGCCGCGCCTGCTGCGCGGCCATGACGACGACCTGGCGCTGCTCGCCGGCGATTACCTCTACGCCCTCGGCATCGACCGCCTCGCTGCCCTGGGCGACGCCGAGGCTGTCGCAGCGCTGGCCGAATTGATCGGTCGCTGCGCCCAGTTGCACAGCGAGGGACGCGAGGACGAGGTCCCGGCGCTCTGGCGCGCCGCCGCGTTTGCGGTCGGGGGTAGGGACCATGGCGACCGCCAGTCGGCGTGAGTCAATAGACTCCGAGACTCTGAGGTTGAGCTGTTGAGCGACGACGCGGACAAGCAGAACGGGGCCGAGACGGCCGGGCGGCCAGAGCGCTTGCAGCCCGACCCACCTGGCTATTTCGAGGGTGAGTCGATGACTCGCCGCCGCGCCTTCACGGTCGCGGTGCAGGGGCTTGGCGGTGTGGCCGGTGCCGCAATCGTCCTGCCCGCTGTCGGCTTCGCCGTGGCGCCGATCTTCCACCGCGGCAAGGAGCGCTGGGAGGCGGTCGGCCCGGTCAACGACTTCGTCGAGGACACCTACCGCCAGGTCGTCTTCACCGAAACCGAGGGCATCGGCGACGCCGGCAAGACGACCGCCTACATCCGCAAGAGCTCCAAGCAGCTCGGCGAGGAGGCCGGCCAGTTCGTCGCCGTCTCCAACCGCTGCGTCCACCTCGGTTGCCCGGTCCGCTTCGTCGAGGCCGCCGGCAACTTCATCTGCCCCTGCCACGGCGGCGTCTACGACTTCCAGGGCAAGCGCATCGGCGGCCCGCCGGTGCGGCCGCTCGACCAGTTCCAGACCCGCGTCCGCGAGGGTCAGGTCGAGGTCGGTCCGCGCTACAGCGTCACCTCCCAGCTCGAGCCGGTCCGCGCCCGCGACCCCGGCGAGTTCACCGGCGGAGTCTGGGAATATCTGTATCCGCCGCGTCCGTCCACCTTCCCGCCCCCGTGACCCCGATCGAGTAGGCGCAGATGAAGCTCGACTCCCTGATCCCCGCCCCGCTCCGCAAACCGGCCAAACCGGGCACGAGCAACGGCGCCAAAGGCGCGGCGCCGGCCGACCTCAAGTCGGCCCCGCCGGAGCGACCCTCCGACGCGCAGCGCCTCGGTGATCGCGCCAAGGAAGCGCCGGTCGACGTGCTCGCTTGGGTCGACCAGCGCACCGCCGCAACCGGCTTCCTCACCGGAATGCTCTACCGCAAGGTGCCGAAGGGGACCAACTGGTTCTACACGCTCGGCTCGGCGACCCTGATCGCCTTCGTCTCGCAGGCGATCACCGGGGTCTTCCTGGCGATGTTCTACACGCCGTCGACCACCCAGGCCTACGCCTCGATCGCCCACATCAACAACGACGTCTTCCTCGGTCAGCTCGTCCACGGCATGCACAAGTGGGGCTCGAGCATGATGGTGATCCTCGTCTTCCTGCACATGGGCCGCACGTTTTTCTTCGGCGCCTACAAGTACCCGCGCGAGCTCAACTGGGTGATCGGCGTGGTGCTCCTGATCCTGACGATGACGATGGCCTTCACCGGCTACCTGCTGCCCTTCGACCAGCGCTCCTTCTGGGCCTCGGTGGTCGGCATCAACATCAACGGCACCGGCCCGGTGGTCGGCCCATACCTGAGCGACTTCCTGCGCGCTGGGCCCGAGCTCGGCGCGACCACGCTCTCGCGCTTCTACGCGATCCACATGCTGCTCGTTCCCGGCGCGATCATCGCCATGATCGGCGCTCATCTGTAC
>JBKPOV010000168.1:0-2401 GCA_046733315.1 Actinomycetota bacterium | reverse complement strand
TGGCGGCGCTTGCGCCAGTCGCACTGGCCATCAGGGCGGCCGCGCACAGCAAAACCCCTATCAGGGTCAATGCTTTTGTGGAGCGTTTGAGGCGAGACACTTTGTCTCCTTTCGCTTGGCTCTGCGGTTTGAAAAGAAAATCCTTTTCGATCGCGACCTTCCCACGCATCGAGCGCCAAAGCAAGCTGCACTGGACGCCCGGACGATGCCCTGCGGACTAGACTCACGGCCATGTTCATCTTGATCGTCGGATGCGGCCGAGTCGGGTCTTCCGTCGCTCGCTCGATGCTGAGCGAGGGGCACGAAGTTTCCTGCCTGGACGAGGACCCGGAGTCCCACGCGCGGCTCGAGGTCGGGCTCGACAAGGGCTGGGAGGACCTCGGCGGCCAGTTCACGGTGGGGGCCGGGCTGGAGACCGACGCGCTGGTTGCGGCGGGGATCGAGCGGGCCGACGCCTTCATCGCCTCGACCGACGGCGACAACACGAACATCGTCATCGCCCAGATCGCCCAGCGCCGCTACGAAGTGCCGACCGTGATCGCCCGCATCCTCGATCCGCTGCGGGCGGAATGGTACGAGCGCCAGGGCATGCACACGGTCTGCCCGACCCGGGTCGCGATCGACATGCTGGAGGGCGCCGTGCGCGAGGGCCTGCCGCGCGGCGCCGGGCCCACGGACGGCTCGGCGGAAGCCGCGTAGGGGAGGGGCGGCCGGGATGTACATCATCGTCGTCGGCGCAGGAAAGGTCGGGTGGAACCTCGCCCGCGAGCTGCTCGAAAAGGAGCACGAGGTGACGGTGATCGAGAACAACCGGCGCCGCTACCTGACCGTCGAGCAAGAGCTCGAGCACAACGTCTCCTACGGCGACGCCTCCGAGCTCTGGGTGCTGGAGCGGGCCGGGATCGAACGGGCGGACATGGTGATCGCGGTCACCGGCGACGACGAGGACAACATGTTGATCTGCCAGGTGGCGCGCGAGAAGTACGACGTCGAGCGCGTCATCGCCCGCGTCAACAACCCCCGCAACAAGCCCCACTTCGACCTACTCGGAATCAAGCCTTCGGTCTCGGCGACCGATCTGATCCTGCGCCTGCTCGAGCACGAGGTGCCCGAGTACGGCCTCGTCCATCTGCTCGACCTCCAGGAGGAGCAGCTGGAGATCATCGAGATGCTGCTGGGCAAGGACTCCGGCGTAACCGGCCGCCGTGTGGGCGACCTGGAAATGCCCGAAGGCAGCCTTCTGATCTCGGTGCTGCGCGACGGCAGGGGCTTCGTGCCGGGCCCTGAGACCGTGCTCGAGGTCGGTGACGAGGTGCTCGCTGTCCTCGATCCCGGCAATGAGGAGCAGCTGAAGGACATGTTCGGCCCCGCCGGCGGCAACGGCTCGGGCAACGGCAATGGCTGAGCAGCTCCGACAGATTCCGTCCTCCGCATGACCCGCGAGGTCGACTTCCTCCTGATTGGCGGCGGCATGGCCTCAGCCCACTGCGCGGCAGAGCTGCGCCGGCGCGGCGCGGAGGGCTCGGTGCTGCTCGCCGGCCGCGAGCCAGCGCCGCCCAACCAACCCCCGCCGAACACCATGTTGTACAGGGGCGGCGCGGCCGCCCGCGCCGATGCCTACGTTAACCCGCCATCCTGGTATGAGGAGAACGACGTCGAGCTGCTCAGCGGCATCAACGTGATGTCGCTCGACCCCGCGGCGCGCACGGCGAAGCTGCAGGGAGGCGAGGAGGTCCACTTCGACAAGGCCCTGATCGCCACCGGGGCGGTGGTCAACATCCTTCGCGTCGAGGGCGCCGAGAACGAGGGCATCCACTACCTGCGCGCCTTCGGCAACTCCGATGCGATCCGCGCCGACGCCGAGCAGGCCGAGCACGTCGTCTTGATCGGCGGCAGCTATATCGGTGCCGAGGTCGCGGCCTCGCTGACCGCGAACGGCACCAAGTGCACGATCGTGACGATGGAGGACGTGGCGCTCTCACGCAGCTTCGGCGATGACGCCGGCCGCTGGTTCCACCAGCTGCTCGAGTCCAAGGGCGTGACGATCCACGGCGGTGAGGAGCTCGAGGCCTATGAGGGCGACGGCCGGGTCAGCGGCGTCGTGACCAAGAGCGGCTTGGCGATCGAGTGCGACGCGGTCGTCGTCGGCGCCGGCGTGCGTCCGGACACGATGCTCGCCCAGCGGGCCGGCCTCGAGGTGGACGGCGGGATCGTCTGCGACTCGAAGCTGCAGACCTCCGCCGCCGGCATCTTCGCCGCCGGCGACTGCTGCTCTTACGACAGCGTCATCCACGGCCGCCGCCTGCGGGTCGAGCACTGGGACGTGGCGATGCAGCAGGGCGCCCACGTCGCCCGCAACATGCTCGGCGCGGACGCCGACTACGAGGTCGTGCCCTACTTC
>JBKPOV010000167.1:0-3601 GCA_046733315.1 Actinomycetota bacterium | reverse complement strand
TCGAGGCGGCGAGCAATCCGGTGATGGTCGCCGGTCCCGACATCGACGCCGCCGGCGCCTGGGACGACGCGATCGCCCTCGCCGAGCGCCAGCGCCTGCCGGTCTGGGCGACTCCCGCTCCGGGCGGTGGCCGCATCGGCTTCCCAGAGAACCACGCCAACTACCGCGGCGTCCTGCCGCCGGCGATCGGTCCCGTCGCGCAGACGCTCGAGGGCCACGACCTGATCCTCGTCGTCGGCAGCTCGGTCTTCCCCTACTACCCATACATCCCCGGGCCGCTGCTGCCGGACGGCGCGAAGCTGATCGCGATCACCAGCGATCCCGACGAGGCCGCCCGGGCGCCGATGGGCGACGCGCTCGTCGCCGACGTCAAGCTGACCTTGGAGGCCCTGCTTGCCGACGTGCCGGAGTCGACTCGGCCGGCGCCGGAGCCAAACGTGGGCCCGCAGGAAATCCCCCCCAGCGACCCGCTCAACCCCTCGACCGTGCACACCGCCCTCGGCGAGGTTTTCCCCGAGGACGGCATCGTGGTGCTCGAGTCCCCCTCGAGCACCCTCGCCCTGCGCAACCAGCTGCGCCTCTCGCGCTCCGGCAGCTACTACTTCGCGGCTGGTGGCGGCCTCGGCTTCGGCCTCGCCGCCTCGGTTGGTGTCCAGCTGGCCCAGCCCGACCGCCCGGTCGTCTGCGTGATCGGCGAGGGCTCGGTCCAGTACGCGGTCAGCGCCTTCTGGAGCGCCGTCGCCTACAAGGTGCCGGTCACGTTCCTGGTCGTGCGCAACGAGGAGTACGCGATCCTCAAGTGGTTCGCCGACGTCGAGCAGGTTGCCGGCGCGCCCGGGCTCGACCTGCCGAAGCTCGACGTCGCCGCGGTCGCCGAGGGCTACGGCGTCAACGCGACGCGGGTCAACGACCGCGACGAGGTGCGCGACGCGCTCGCCAAGGCATTTGCCTCCTCGCGGCCGGAGCTGGTCGAAGTCCCGGTCACGCCGGGAATGTCGCTCTTCTAGGCTGGAGTGACGATGGCGCTGCTGGAGAGGAAGCTGGCGCCGCCTCCCTCGGAGCCGGCCGACGATCGCGCCCCCGACTCGATTGCCGCGGGCGTGGCGCAACCGCTGCGTGGTGAGCTGGAAGAGCTGCTCGGACCAGGTCGGGTCCTGGCCCGAGCCAGCGACGTCGTCCGCTACGCCTCCGACGCGAGTCCTTATCGGCTCTTCCCGCAGGCCGTAGTGATGGCCCACGATGCCACCGACGTCGCCAAGCTGCTCGCCTACGGCCGGCGCAGCGGCATCCCCGTCACCTTCCGCGCCGGTGGCACCAGCCTCAACGGCCAGGGCCAGAGCAACGGCATCCTCGTCGACGTGCGCCGTCACTTCGGCGGTGTTGCGGTCGAGGACGGAGCGCAGCGCGCCCGGCTCAAGCCGGGAACCGTGCTCGGCCACGCCAACCGCGTGCTGGCCCCGCACGGCCGCAAGCTCGGCCCGGACCCGGCCAGCACCGACATCGCCTGCGTCGGCGGCGTGATCGCCAACAACTCGGGTGGGATGCGCTGCGGCACCACCGGGGACTCCTACTCGACGGTGCGCTCGCTGACCCTGGTCCTGCCCTCGGGGACGACGATCGACACCGCTGCACCGGATGCGGCCGCACGCTTCGAGGCGGAGGAGCCCGAGCTCGCGCAGGGCCTGGCCGCGATCCGCGACGAGATCCGCGCCGACGCCGAGCTGAGCGAGCGCATCCGCCGCAAGTTCGCGATCAAGAACACGACCGGCTACCGGCTCTGTGCCTTCCTCGACGCCGAGGAGCCGCTTGAGATCTTCCGCCGCCTCGTCGTCGGCTCCGAGGGTACGCTCGCCTTCGTCGCCGAGGCGGTCTTCGAGACCGTGCAGCTGCCGGCGCGCACGACCACCGCCTGGGTCCACTTCCCGGGAATCGATGAGGCGATCGCGCCTGTCCGCGAGCTGGTCGACAGCGGCGCCACCGCGGTCGAGCTGATGGTCGCTCCCGCGTTGATCACCGCCGCCTGGAACATGGTCGGGGCGCCGCAGGAGTGGAAAGAGCTGCCGCCCGAGTCGGCCGTTCTGCTGGTCGAGTACGGGGCCGATAGCGATGAGGAGCTCGACGCCTACGTCGCCAAGGCGAACGAGATCTTCGCCGCGCACGAGACGATCCGCCCGATCGAGTTCACCCGCGAGGCCGAGGGAATCGAGCTGGCCTGGCGGGTGCGCGAGGGGCTGCACGGCCTGATTGGCCGCCTGCGCCTGCCCGGCACGGCGCTGATCGTCGAGGACGTCTGCGTCCCGCCCGAGCGGATCGCCGAGGGCGCGCGTGACCTGCAAGCCCTGCTCGGCGAGCACGGCTTCCTGCCCGGCGTCGCCGGCCACGCCTCGGCCGGCAACCTGCACTTCATGCTCACTCCGGACTTCGCCAAGCCGGAGGACGTCGAGCGCTACGAGGCCTTCATGGCCAAGCTGGTCGAGCTGATCGTCGGCAAGTACGACGGCTCGCTAAAGGCCGAGCACGGTACCGGCATCAACATGGCCCCTTATGTAGAGCGCGAGTGGGGGGAGGCGGCGACCGAGCTGATGTGGCGGGTCAAGCAGCTCGCCGATCCCGACGGCGTGCTCAACCCCGGCGTCGTCCTCAACCGCGATCCCGAAGTCCACCTGCGCAACCTCAAAACCACCCCGGCGATCGAGGAGTCGGCGACGACCTGCGTCGAGTGTGGCTTCTGCGAGCCGGTCTGCCCCAGCCGCAACCTGACTACGACGCCGCGCCAGCGGATCGTGCTGCGCCGCGAGATGGCGCGCCAGCCGGCGGGCTCGCCCGTGCAGAAGGCGCTGCTCGAGGAGTACGAGTACGACGCGCTTGAGACTTGCGCCACCGACGGCTCCTGCCAGCTCGCCTGCCCGGTCGGGATCGATACCGGCCTCCTTACCAAGGAAATCCGCCAAAAGCAGCATGCGCCGCGCGCCGAAGCGGCGGCGCTGGCGGTGGCCAAGCGCTGGAGGATCGTCGAGGCGGCCTCTCGCCTGGCGCTGCGGTTGGGTGGACCAATCGCGCGGCGGACCAAGCGTGGGCGTGGACTGCCCGGGGCCGCGCGGTGGGGAGGAGGGGGTGCCCCTCGCCCGACAAAAGCGGGGAGTGTCGGGAGAGGGTCACCCCCTCCTCCCCGAAGCGCCGCCGCCGTCTACGTCCCCTCCTGCACCAACCGCATCTTCGGCCCCACCCCCGGGCCCGACGGGACTCAAAACGGAGATATAGATCGTTTTGAGTCCCGTCGGCCCTCGGTTGTGGAGGCGCTCGTCGAGGTCTCGCGTCGCGCTGGTCGCCCGGTCCGGATTCCCGATGACGTCGCCGGCAGCTGTTGCGGGCTGCCCTGGAGCTCGAAGGGCTTTGGGGAGGCCCACCGGCACAAGGCGAACGAGATTGTCGAACGGCTCTGGGTGTGGAGCGAGGAGGGGTCGCTGCCGATCGTCATCGACGCGGCCTCCTGTACCGAGTCGATTGGCAAGCAGGGTGAGGGAGTGCTCAGCGAGGACAACGCCCAGCGCATCGCCCAACTCGAGGTGGTCGACTCCGTGGCATGGGCTCACGACCACCT
>JBKPOV010000166.1:0-2830 GCA_046733315.1 Actinomycetota bacterium | reverse complement strand
AGATCGACCCGCTCGTCGCCTACAAGAACGAGGGCTTCGCCATGTTCGAGGAGCTCATGCACTCGATCTGGGAGGAGTTCTCCAAGCTGATCTTCCACGTCGAGGTCGAGGTCGATCCGGCCCGGGCGCGGCAGGCCTTCGGTCCCAATGGCGGCAACGCGCCGGCGGCGCTGAACTACTCCGGCGGCACTCCCGACGGCCAGCCCTCGGCGCTGCAGCAGGTGGCGGCCGGCGCCGGTCCAATCGAAGCGGTCGCCGGGACCGCGGCGGCGGGCAACGGCGCAGCCGAGGTGGTCGAGACCGTGGTCAAGGATGAGCACGAAAACATCGGCCGCAACGATCCCTGCTGGTGCGGCTCAGGCAAGAAGTACAAGAAGTGCCACGGCGCCTGAGGGCGCTGTAAGCGCGGTCAAGCGGGATGCCCGACTGCGTCAGAGAGTTCATCCGCAGCTTCAACGAGCGGGATCTTGATGCGTTCGTCAGCTCGCTCGATGCGGAGGTTGAGTTGCACTCGGGGAGGGGGTTGAGGAAGGGGATCGAGGCGGCGCGGGTTTGGGCTACGCGGGCTCCCGGGGGCGTGCAGCAGACGATTGAGGTGGAGGAGCTGTTCGAGGACGACACCGAGTCGGGGGGAGGCAGGGCTCTGGCCCTGATCAGGCGCGTGTGGCACTGGGACGAAGACGGGTCGGCGGCTGGGGAGGACGAGATGGCTTGGCTCTTTGAGCTGCACGAGCAGCGGATTTGCAGTTGGCGGCCCTTTGAGGACCGCGAGGCGGCTTGGTGGGCGTACCATGGTGGTGATGGGAGCTCCAGCCGCAGAGAACCGTGAGGCGACTGAGGCCTGGAGCGGGCCGCTGTTCGAGGCCTTCGTGCGTTATCGCGACCTCGTCGCGGGAGGCTTGGGCGCACATGGCGAGGCAGCGCTGGCGGCGCACCCGCCTCGACCTGGCGATCGCGTCGTCGATCTCGGCTGTGGCTTTGGCGACACGACCCAGCGGCTGGCCGAGTTAGTCGGCTCCGAGGGCGACACGCTCGGCATCGACGTCTCCGAGCCCTTCATCGAGCTTGCTCGCAAGGAGGCCGAGGAGGCGGGTGCCGCAAACGTGCGCTTTGCCGTTGGCGACGTGCAGGTCACCAAGTTCGAGGAGCGCTTCGACTACGCCTTCTCGCGAATGGGGATCATGTTCTTCGCCAACCCAGTGCAGGCGCTGCGCAACGTACGCGAGGCACTGACACCGGGTGGGCAGCTCTGCGCCGTGGTCTGGCGCCGCAAGCTGGACAACGAATGGGTCCGCCGCGCCGAGCTCGTCGTCGACCAATATCTCGATCATCCCGAGGAGACCGACCAGCCGACCTGCGGCCCGGGGCCCTTCTCGATGGCGAATGCGGACACGGTCACCGAGCAACTCAAGATCGCCGGTTTCGAGCAGATCGAGTTGCGCCGCTCCGATCTGCCGCTGAAGATCGGCAACGACCTCGATCACGCGGTCGAGTTCAACATGGCGCTTGGTCCAGCCGGTGAGGTGCTGCGCCTCTGGGAAGACCGCATCGATGAGATCCGTCCCAAGATCGCCGCCGAGCTGCGCGAGGCCCTCGCCGATCTCGAGGGGCCCGACGGCGTCTTCGCACCGGCCTCGACCTGGATCATCAGCGCCAAGGCTCCGCAGTAACCTGTCCCACATGGCCGAGACCGCGCCAACCGAGTCGGTACCGGCGCGGCTTGCCGAGATCCGCGAGCAGTTGTCCCTGCTCTCGGACTACCTTTGACCCCGCTTCGCTCGAAGGGGAGGTCGAACGGCTTGAGGCAGAGATGCAGCGGCCCGGCTTTTGGGACGACCAGAATTCGGCCGCCCGCATATCGGCTTCCCATGCCCGCGCCCAAAAGAAGCTGAAGACATTCCGTCAGCTCGAGTCCGAGGCGGGCGACCTCGACGAGCTGGCGGAGATGGCAGCCGAAGACGAGGAGATGGCGCGCGAGCTCACGAGCCAGCTCGCCTCCGTCGAGCGGCGCCTCGACGAGCTTGAAGAGGCGCGTCTCTTCAGCGGTGAATACGACTCCGGCGACGCCGTCGTCACCGTGCACGCCGGCGCCGGCGGCACCGACTCGCAGGACTGGGCCGAGATGCTGCTGCGCATGTACCTGCGTTGGGCGGAGCGTCGCGGTTTCGAGGTGGAGATGAAGGAGGCCTCGCCGGGGGAGGAGGCGGGTCTTAAGTCCGCCACCTTCATCGCCCGCGGCGAGAACGCCTACGGGCTCTTCGCCGCCGAGCGCGGCGTGCACCGGCTGGTGCGGATCTCGCCCTTCGACTCCTCGGCCCGCCGTCACACCAGCTTCGCCCAGCTCGACGTCGGCCCCCTGGTCGACGAGGGAGTCGAGGTCGAGATCGACGACGCCGACCTGCGCGTCGACACCTACCGGGCTTCCGGCGCCGGCGGCCAGCACGTCAACAAGACCGACTCGGCGGTGCGCATCACCCACGTCCCCAGCGGCGTCGTCGTGCAGTGCCAGAACGAGCGCTCGCAGACCCAGAACAAGGCGGTGGCGATGCAGTTCCTGCGCTCGAAGCTGATCGAGCTCGAGGAGCGCAAGCGGGCCGAGGAGATGGCGAAGGTGCGGGGCGAGGTCAAGGACGTCGCCTGGGGCTCCCAGATCCGCAGCTACTTCCTCCACCCCGACCAGCGGGTCAAGGACCACCGGACGAACACCGAAGTCGGCGACATCAACCGCGTGCTGGACGGCGACCTGGACCCGTTCGTGCGAGCCGAGCTGCTGCGCCGGGCCGGGATGGCGGGCGACGGCAACGGAGCGTAGGCGCGCCCAGCGCCGCCG
>JBKPOV010000165.1:0-2315 GCA_046733315.1 Actinomycetota bacterium | reverse complement strand
GCGATCTTCTCGACGCCGTCCTTTTCCAGCACCTCCTTGGCCAGGCCGCAGGCCTTGGCGACGGAGGGGTTGCCGCCGATCTCGGAGTAGTTGGCCGGCTTGCCGCCCTGACTGCGGACCGCATCGGTCAGTGTCAGCGAGCCGCCGCCGGCGCCGATCACGAGGCCGAGGTTGCCCTCGAAGCCGTGGTCCTTGCCCTGGATCACGCCGCGGTGGTCGGCGGCATCGATGGCGGCGACGTGGCGCTCGAAGTCGGAGGGCTCGTAGGTCTCGCGCGTGTCCTCCTCGGCGATCTCGAGCTGCTTGCGCAAGAGCCCCTTTTGGCGGCCGACCGCCTCGTTCTCCATCTCCATGTGGGCGTCGAGGGCGACGAAGCTGCCGTCGGTGAGCTCGGCCAGGGGGTTGATCTCGGCCAGGGTCATGTCGTTGTCGCGAAAGAGGCGGGCTAGGCGGGCGAGCACGGGCGTCGCGCGGTTCAGCTGCGAGCCGGTGACCCCGGTGGCGGCAATCACCTGCTTGGCCTCGAAGTCGGGGATCGGCATCAGGTTGGAGACGTGGCCGCGGCCGACGTGGTCGGGGTGGGTCTCGGCGACCTCCTCGATGTCGATGCCGCCCATGTCGCTGAACAGCATCAGCGGTTTCTTCGCTGTGCCATCCCAGACGACCCCGGCGTAGTACTCCTGCTTGATCTCGGCTTTCGGGTCGACCAGCACGCCGCGCGGCATGTGTCCGTTGATTTCGAGCTTGAGGATGTCCTCCGTGTGGGCAGCGGCCTCATCGGGCGTATCGGCGAACTTGACGCCGCCGGCCTTCATCCGCCCGCCGCTGAGCACCTGCGACTTGATCACAACGGGCCCGCCGATTTCCTCGGCGACCTTGCGTGCCTCGTCCGCGGACGTGCAGAAGCCGTACTTGGTGACGGGAATCCCCGCCAGCTCGACGATCTTGCGCGCCTCGTACTCGAAGAACCTCATCGCGGCGCGGAACCCTATCCAAAACTGAGCTGAGCCCAGTCCCGCCGCAGCTCAGCGGCGAGCTCGGATGAGATCTCGCCCCCTGGCGGCAGCGTGGCACCGTCGAGCTCGCGGATTCTCTCGAGGCCGCGCAGCGATCCGGTCATAAACACCTCTTCGGCGGCGATGAATCCGGCGCGGCTGAGCGGGGCTTCGCGAACGGCGAGCCCCGATGCCGTTGCGATCTCGATCGTGCGTGCACGCGTGATGCCCGGCAGGATGCGGCCGTCCGCAGGATGCGTGATCAGCTCTCCGTCGACCACCGCGAACATGTTGCCGCGGGCACTCTCCAGCACGGTGCCCCGCCGGTCGACGATCAGCGGCACGGCGTCGGCCGGAAGCCTCGCCTGTGCTCGGTCGAGCAACGAGCGGTCCGCCCACTTGTGTGGTCCGAGCCCATCTGGGAGGACGAGGCTGTGGGCGCTGAGCAGCGGCGGCTCGTCCGGCAGGGCGAGGTCGTTGGCGATATCGATCGGCGCGATCGTGGTCACGAAGCCCGCCCCCCGATCGGGGGCGACGGTCACCCGCAGGCCACCGCGGTCGATCTCCGACGCTCTCGTCCGGATCGATGTCGCGAGGTCCGGCGCGCGCCGGTCGGCGAAGAGGATCGCCAGGCTCTCGCCGAGCCTGGCGAGGTGGGCATCGAGTGCGACCGGACGCCCGTCGATTATCAGCAGGGTCTCAAAGACTCCCTGAGCGCGGTCGGGCCGCGGCGGAGCGAACACGCGCGCCATTGTGCCAACCTCGCCGCGAGCTCCAGTCGGCCGATCGTTGAAGACCCTGCTGATCGACAACTACGACTCCTTCACCCACAACCTCTTCCAGCTTCTGGCCGAGGTGAATGGGGAGGAGCCAATCCTTGTCCGCAATGACGAGGCGACCCTGGACGAGCTCTGCTCGTTTGACTGCGACAACGTCGTGATCTCGCCGGGCCCGGGACGCCCGCAGCGCAACGCCGATTTCGGCGTCTGCGCCGATGCGATCCGCGAGCGCGAGCTGCCACTGCTCGGTGTCTGCCTCGGCCACCAGGGATTGGCGACCGCTTACGGGGGCGCGGTGATTCCCACCGAGCCGATGCACGGGCGCCTCAGCCGGATCGACCACCGTGAGGCGCCGCTGTTCGCGGGAATCCCGACCGGATTCGAGGCGGTCCGCTACCACTCGCTGTGCGTGGCGCAGCCATTGCCGCCGGAGCTGCGCGCGATCGCCTGGACCGGCGACATCGTGATGGCCCTCGAACACCGGGAGCGACCCCAGTGGGGCGTCCAATTCCACCCCGAGTCGATCTGCACCCAGCACGGC
>JBKPOV010000164.1:0-12056 GCA_046733315.1 Actinomycetota bacterium | reverse complement strand
GCTGCGTCGAGCCTGGGCCCCTGAGCGGTCCGTGGCCTAGTTGCCCGTGTTTAACTGTGCACGATGCGGTTGGCACCGATCATGCCTGTCAGGCGGAGGATTGCGCTTGTCGTAGTCGCCTGCGCATTTGTCGCTGGGACGGCGTCCTCGGCGCAAGCCGCCTTCCCGGGCAAGCCGGGCTCGCTCGTCTATCCGCGAGTCAACCTCAGCGAATCCGGCGACACCGGCGGTCTGACCTTGCACGGGCCGCGGCAGAAGCAGAAACCGCATCGACTGACTTCGAATTCCACCGACGAAGCGCCGGCGTTCTCGGCGAACGGCCTGCTCGTCGCTTTCTCTTCGGTGACGGAACCACTGGGCACGACAACCGGGCGGCACATCTATGTGGTCAAAGCCGACGGCACCGGGCTGCGGCAGCTGACCAGCGGCCCGAGCTTCGACTCGAACCCGTCCTTCTCGCCGAACGGCAAGCAGATCGTCTTCGACCGCGACCCAGGCGCCGGCAAGTCCCACATCTTCGTGATCAACTTCGACGGCACCGGCCTGCGCCAGCTGACGAACGGCAAGTTCAACGATTCCGAACCGGTCTACACGCCGAACGGCAGGCGGATCGTCTTCGTCAGCGATCGCGACCACGATGTGAAGACGGACCGCAGCGACATCTTTGCAATGGCGCCGAGCGGTGCCAACCAGCGCGTGCTGGTCGACGGGCCCTACTACGAGAAAGAACCGGACACGGCGCCGAGCGGGAAGGGGATCGCCTTCGTCAGCAATCGGCAGCCGGGAATCAATATCTTCGTCGCCAACGCGAAGGGGCGGCAGGTTCGCCAGCTGACCCACAACAAGCGCGACTGCTTTAGCGGCAGCTGTAACCTCAGTCCCGCCTGGTCACCCGACGGGAGGCACATCGCCTATCTCGCGGTCGGTCGGTACAGCAGCGACCTCGAGGTGATGCGGGCGGATGGGAGCGGCGAAAAGGAGTTCTCTGACGGCGGCACGGAACCGGAAGGCTTCGGAACCAAGGTCGGCTCACCAAGCTGGGGCGTCGCCCGTCCTTAACACCGATCGATGACAAGGTTCGCTAAATTTGCTTGCGGGACAACGGGAGGGGAAGGTTGATGAAGAAGAGGATCGCTGTAGCGGTAGTGCTTGGGTTGCTCGCGTTCGCGGCGACCGCCAACGCGTTCAAAGTGCACCTCGTAATCGGCAATCTGGTGCTCGATGCCGAAGGCGACTTTGCGCCGAAGGCGCTGCCGAAGCATGAAAACGCGCCGATCACGACCCACGGCGGAGGCACCCTCTCGACCAAGACCGGCGAACTCCCCCCGATCCTCGACAAATTTGTGCTCGAATTCGACAAGCACGGTGCCCTCGATACGACTGGGCTCGCCGTCTGCACGAAAGGCAAGCTGGTCGCTACCGACGTAGCCGACGCCCGCAAGGCCTGTGGGCCCGCGATCGTCGGCCAGGGCTTTGGCAGCGCGGTCGTCAAGTTCCCAGAACAGGGGGCGATCCGGGTGGGCTCCCCGATCACGCTCTTCAACGGCCCGAAGAAGGGCCGCGACGACACGATCATCGCCCACGCCCACCTCGACTACCCGGGCCCGACGACCTTCATCGTCCCGATCGTGATCGAAAAAATCCATCGCGGCGTCTTCGGCTACCGCGTCAACGTGAAAATCCCCAAGATCGCCGGCGGCTACGGCCACCCGATCTCCGGCTCGGCCAAAGTCGGTCAAAAATGGACCTATAAGGGCCAGAAGCACAGCTACATCAACGCTCGCTGTGAAACCGGCCACTTCGTGGTGCACGGGGAATTCACTTTCAAAGGCGGCCCGGAAGAAACTCCTGCCCAAGCGGAAGCCGCGAAAAGCGTGTTCAAGGCGAACTTCGTGCTGCCGTGCAAGGTCCGTAAGTAGGTGTAGTCGCGATGAGGGGACGATCCAGGCGGAGGAAGCTCGTTGCCGTAGGGCTGCTCAGCCTGGCCGTCCTCGCACTCGCGGCGACGGCCGGCGCGGTTCGCGACATCGAGAGGGTGCACATCCAGGTCGGCGATTTGGTGATCGATGGGCGGGGAGGCTTCAAGCCGGAAACCCTGCCCAAGCACCGCGATGCGCCGATCAAGATCTACGGTGGGGGCACGGTCTCGACGATCTCCGGCGAACTGCCACCGATCCTGGACACGATCGAATTCGAATTTGACAAACACGGGCACGTCGACACGACCGGCATCGAAGTCTGCACCGCGGGCAAGCTGCAGGCGACGACCGTGGCGGCGGCTCGCAAGAACTGCCCGAACGCGATCGTCGGCAAGGGCTTCGGGCGGGCGATCGTCGCCTTCCCGGAACAGCCCTACATCCCGGTCTCCTCACCGATCACGGCCTTCAACGGACCGAAGAAGCGCGGCGAGGACACGATCCTCTTCCACGCTTACACGACGGTGCCGGTGGCCACCACATTCATCGTCCCGGTGGTAATCGAAAAAATCCACAAAGGCATCTACGGCTACCGGGTCAAGGCGAAAATCCCCAAGATCGCCGGCGGCTACGGTCACCCCGTCTCGGGACGGCTGAAGGTCGAGCGCAAAACGAGGGTCGGAGGCAAGCTGCACAGCTACGTCAACGCTCGCTGCGAACTTGGCCGCCTGCAGGCACGTGGCAAATTCGTCTTCAAGAACGGCACTCGCCTGGTCGGGACCTTCTTCCGGCCCTGCAAAGCGATCCCCGGCACCTAGTAGTCAGGGACGCCGAGTCAGGTCTGCTCAGGCGCTGCCGCGGAGCTGCGGTGTCCTGGTGCCGCCGCGCTGGCGCTCGGTCTTGCTGACGACGTCGAAGAAGACGTCGTTGCGGCCGCGCCGCATGCCGCGCGGGAAAAAGCGGCGGGCGCGGCGATGGGCGGCGGTCATCGCGCGGAAGCTGGCCTCGTGGGCGTTGCTCCAGGGGATGCCAAAGATCTGGCGGACGCGCGGCGGCAACGTGCCTTTGATGATGTGGTTCTGGGCGACGATGTTGCCGCGCGCCGCCGCCGGAACCGGCTGCCTGAAGGCGACCAGCGGCGCCATCTCGAGCCCGTGGGCGGTCGCCTGGAGGTTTGGTGAAGAGAAACGTTCCTGCCACCAGGAGCTGAACTCGCGGTAGCCGCCGGGAACCTCGCTGCGGGGCAGGCCGAAGAGCTCGCCGAAGCGGACGTAGTCCTGCCAGAGACCCTCGCGCTCGTCGTCGCTCAGCGGTCGCACCATCGTCTCGTACATTGCCCGCCCGGAGTCGGCGATCACTGCCAGCGTCCACAGCATCAGCTCGGGATCGAAGGCAGAGTAGGCGGCGCCGGCCGGGTGGCCGCCGGCGGCTTCGGGCAGCGTCCCTTTGACGCGCTCGTGCAGTTTGTGCACCACGGCGAGCGCCCTGTCGGCTTCCTCGCGGGTGCCGAGCAGGATCGTCTCCTGGATCTTGGCGGTGCGGGCGAGGCGCTGGAAGGGGCGATCGGCCGAACGCGTGCTCAGCATCGTGCCGGTGTAGGTGAGCGGCTCCAGGGCGCCGATCAGGAGCGCCCGCTGGCCGTACAGCAGGCCAACCGAGCGCTCACCGTGGACCCTCCGAGCGACCGAGCGGCCGGGCGGGAAGTAGTGGGAGCCTCTGTCTTGCCGGTACGCCATCGGTGCCGAAGATGCTACTTCGGCTCCGGGGCCTCCGAGGAAAGCGTCGCTACCGCGCGCTCCAGCATCCCGGAGCGGGAAGGGGTGTCCAGCTCGTGAGCGGCGAAGATCTCGTCGAGGTCCTCGCGGGTCAGCGTCTCGCGCTCAAGCGCGTTGGCCGCCAGGTTGTCGAGGCATTCGCGGTTGGCGGCGAGCAGCGATCGAGCGCGCCGGTGGGCTTCGCGGGCGAGGATCATCGCGGCGCGGTCGACGTCGCGTCGGGTCGCGTCTGAGACCGCGTAGTCGCCGGTGGGCAGAGCGATCGGGGGGGCGCCGTCGGCGTCCATCGCCACGCCCATGCCGAATTCGGCGGCCATCTGCTTGCAGACGGCGTGCACGCGGGAGAGGTCGTCGGAGGCCCCCGAGTAGGAATCTCCAAGTACCTCTTCCTCGGCGGCGCGGCCGCCCAGCAGCGTGACGACCTCGTCGAGGAGCTCGTCGCGCGACTTCAAGTAGGTGTCCTCCTGGGGCGAGTGACCGACGAAGCCAAGTGCCGGCCCGCGTGGCACGATGCTGAGGATCTCCGGTGGGTCGAGGCCGAGCAGCCGCCGGCAGAGGGCGTGGCCGGCCTCGTGGTAGGCGACGACGCGGCGCTCCTTCTGGTTCAGGCGCCGCGCCTGCTGGGAGCCGACCGACTGGCGCAGCAGCGCCTCGTCGAGGTCTTCCCGCGCTGTCGCCTTGCGCCCGGCGCGCCCGGCGATGATCGCCGCCTCGTTGAGCGAGTTGGCGAGCTGGGCACCCGTCATGCCGGTGGTCTTGCGCGCCACGTCGGTCAGGTCGAGGTCGTCGGCGAGCGGCTTGCCCTTGGCGTGGGCGCGCAGGATCGCCTCGCGGCCCTCGCGGTCTGGCGGGGAAACCAGCACCTGGCGATCGAAGCGGCCCGGCCGCAGCAGCGCCTTGTCGAGCTTGTCGACGTAGTTGGAGGCGGCGATGACGATCACAGTGCCCGGATCGCGCTCGAAGCCGTCGAGCTCGACCAACAGCTGATTGAGCGCCTGCTCGCGCTCACTAGAGCCACCATCGCCGCCTCCACCACTGCGCGCCCCCCCGACCGCGTCGAGCTCGTCGATGAAGATCACCGCCCGGCCGGACTTGCGCGCCTCCTTGAACAGCCGCCTGATGCGGGCGGCACCCCTCCCCACGAACATCTCTACGAAGCTCGAGCCCGAGGCGGCGAAGAAGTCGACGCCGGCCTGCGCGGCAACCGCCCGCGCCAGCATCGTCTTGCCGGTCCCGGGAGGACCGAAGAGCAGCACCCCCCGTGGGGGCTGGGCGCCGAGGGCGGCGAAGCGCTTGGGATCGCGCAGCCACTCGGCGACGTCCATCAGCTCGTCCTTGGCCGCGTCGACGCCTTGGACGTCGTCCCAGAGCACGGGTGCGGTCTTGTTCGCCTTTACCGTCTCCGGCTTGGTCGTGCCCATCGTCGTCCTCATCAGCTTGAAGAAGACGAAGAGCAGCATCGCCATGAAGACGACCCCGAAGACGGGATACCAGTCGAAAGCGAATTCCTGGATCTCGGTTGCTGTGACCGCTCGAAGCAGTGGCACTGCTCTCCCTCCTACGTTTTTCGGCCTTCCTTAGAGCTAACGATGGAGTGTGGGCACAAAGCGCACGGGCTCCAATCGCATATGTGTCCAGATGGAGCCGGAGGGCTAAAGGTCGCGCGGCGCGACGGCGCCGCTCTGCAGCGCTCGCTCGACTAGGGCGACACGCTTGCGGTTCTGCGGGAGGTCCTCGAGTTCAAGCTTCTCGAAGAGCGCCCGCATGTGCGTCTTGACCGCATCGACGCTGAGGTGCAACTCCTCGGCGATCGCTTGGTTCGTCGGCGGAGTGGCGAAGGCGGCGCCGTCCTTGAAGGGCCGGCAGAGGGCGAGCAGGACGCGGCGCTGGCCGGGCGAGATAGTCGCCGCGGCCGGCACCTCGGAGGCGGCGACGGTCGCTTCCGGGGCAGACTCGCCGGGTCGGCGGAAGAGCACCGTGGTGCGGCCGAAGCGCAGGGTATCGCCGTCGCGCAGGCGCCTGCGACCGTGCACCCGCTCCTCGCAAACAAAGGAACCATTGCGGGAGAGGCCGTCGTCGAGCAGTGTGCACTCGCCGGCGACGACCTCGATCTGGGCATGCAGTACCGAGACCTCCTCGTCCCAGTCGATCCGCAGCCCCGCCGCCTCGCCGCGCCCGACCCAGAGCTCAGCAGTGCCCTCCTCGATCGTGACGATCCGTTGCTCGCCCTCGCCGTCGCGCAGAACGAGAAAAGGACGCCCACCCCGTTCCGCCTCGATCTGCGCCTTCAGCTCGGCAGCGCTGGTCTGTCGCGGCTCGGCACTCACGGGCCTGATCCTACGAGCCTCCCACTGCTTCCGGTGCGCTAGCACCGCCCATCCGACATTGACCCACCTCAGGTGTGGTCAATGTCGGATGGGCGTCAGCCCCGCTCCACCTGTGATCCGCCGACGATGGCCTCTGTGCCATCGTCGGCGAAGACGATCCAGGCCTTGTTGCCGCCGTCATAGTCGGGGGCCCAGAGCTTCATCGTCGCCGGGCGGCCCCAGACGGTGACCTCCTCGGCGCCCGTTTCCTCCTCACCGCGCCAGATCTGCACGAAGGGGTTGGCCTCGCGCTCGTCGCCGATCGTCGTCGGCTCGCGGTGGCCGGGGTGGACGACGGTCTCGGGCGGCAGCTCCATCAACTTCATCACCGAGGACTTGAGGTCGGCGAAGCCGCTCGCGCCAGGCGCCATCGTGCCGCCGACCGTCCCCCTGAAGAGGACATCAGCGGTGAAGATGTCGGTGCTGTTGACGAGGAAGGCGACGTGGCCGGCGGCGTGGCCAGGAGTCAGCAGCGCTTCGATCTCCAACCCGCCGGTGCTGAGCTTCTCGCCGTCGGCGATCGTTTGCCCGACCTCCTCATCGATTTCGGCCGCGGCCTCGGCGTGGGCGACCATCGGCACGCCGCCGAGCCTTTGCTGGGCCCCCGCCAGCCCGGCTATGTGATCGCCGTGCGGGTGGGTGATCAGGATGTGGGTGATCTCGATCCCGTCGCGCTCCGCTCGCTCCAGCAGGGGGTCGAGGTCGTCGTTGCCGTCGATCAGCACGCCGGCGCCCCCGGGTTCGTCGGCGACGAGGTAGGCGTTGGACAGCCAGTGCGGATTCTCGGTTCTCTCGACGATCACTCACTTCTCCTTCCGGTAGAGCGCGTTCCCGAACTCTCCCAGACTTGGCTCGCTATCGAGACCGAGCCGCCGGGTAGCTCCCCATCGCCACCCCGGCTTGGCTAGGAGCAGCTGCACGTCGCCGATCCGGCGCTCGCGAAAGCCCGCCTCCGAGGAACAGAGGTAGAACTCCCAGAGGCGGCGGAAGCGCTCGTCATAGCCGCGGGTGCGGAGCCGCTCCCAGGCGCCGAGGAAGCGCTCGCGCCAGCTGGCCAGGGTGGGTGGGTAGTGGGCGGTGATGTCATCCATCCATACCTGACGCATGTCGGTAACGCGAGCGAGGCACTCGGCGATCAGCTGCTTCGAGGGCAGGCAACCGCCGGGGAAGACGTGGGTGTTGGTGAAGCTGCGGGTGCCCTTCTCGGCCTCGTAGAGGCGGTCGTCGATCGTGATCGCCTGCAGCAGCATCAGCCCGGCGGGGCTGAGCAGCTCGCTGCAGCGGCCGAAGTACTCCTCGAAGTGCCGCCAGCCAACCGCCTCGATCATCTCGACTGAGGCGAGCCGGTCGAAGCGGCCGCGCAGGTCGCGTAGTCCCGCTCGAGCACGACGACGCGCTCGGTCAGGTCAGCCTCGCGGACGCGGCGGCAGGCCATCTCGTGCTGAGCGGGGGAGATCGCCGTCGTCGTCACCCGGCAGCCGTATTCGCGAGCCGCGTGGATCGCCAGGCCGCCCCAGCCGGTGCCGATCTCCAGCAGGTGGTTGTCTGGGCCGAGCCGCAGCTCGCGGCAGATCCGGTCGAGCTTCGCCAACTGCGCCTCCTCGAGGCTGGCGCCCTCGCGCGGGAAATAGGCGCAGGAGTAGAGCATCCGCTCGTCGAGGAAGGCGGCGAAGAGGTCGTTGCCGAGGTCGTAGTGGGCGGCGACGTGTTTCCTCGCTTGGGCGCGGGTGTTGTCGGGCACGAGGTTGCGGACTCGGTGAGCCCAGCCCCGCAGCCTGGCGACGGCGCCGCGCAGGCCGCCGCTCTCGCCAAGCTCCCGGGTGGCGATGCGGATCAGCGCGACCAGGTCGTCGCTCTCCCAGAGGCCGTCAACGTAGGTCTCGCCGAGGCCGACGCTGCCGCGCAGGGCGCTGCGCCAAGCGGCGGGATCGTGGACCGTCACCGTCGCCCGCAGCTCGGCATCCGCGGGTCCAAAGCTGTGAATCCGCCTGCCTTCCAGCACCTCGATGCTGCCTCGCCGAAGCCGGCGCAGCAGCTGAGAGAAGGCCGCGCGGGCGAGCTGATCCCCGATCGCAACCGGAACCGCAATCTTCGTTGCCTCGTCGCTGCGGACGCCGTCTTTCATCAGGTGTCTCCGCCAAACTTGGGCAGAGGAAGCGCTATATCGCGGTGCCTCAGTTCGGTACATCAATGGTATGGCGGATCCTTTGCCCGCAGCCAAATGGCCGCTACCGTGTTCCCAGTTGACGCGAAGACAAGCTCGTTTGCGGTGCCAGGGACCCGCCTAGTTCTCTTCGCGATCTCTTCTCTGATGGCGCTCCTCGCGTACATGCCAGCCCCTGCCTGCGCGATGCCCGGTGCAACCGGGGAAGCGACCGACTCCTGGGGCTCCCTGCTCAGTGTCGAGCCGGCGCAGCCGCGCTGGGCGGCGCGAAGGTTGCGGAGTCGTCGCGCCGCCACCGCCGGTCGAGTGGTTCCGGCGCACCGCCCGCTCTCGGCCTCGCTTCCCACCCGCGCCTACGAGATAAGGCCGGGTCCCGCTCCGTGAGCCGGCGCCCGGCGGGGGCGCTTGCGGGCATAGCCATGACCTTGCTTCTCCTGACGGGTCCGGGAGGGGCCGTCGCCGAGCCTCCCAACCGGGGCCTCTCGCTCGAGGTGTCGCGGCCAGCGGTACCGATGCGGGACGTCGTGTTGGGGGAGTCCGGCGCTGCGGCGGCGCGAATATCGGCATCCGCGTCGTCGCAGCGCTACTCGATCAACGACGGTAGCGGCGCCACGATCGCCGTCTCCGTCACCCAGGCTTGCGGGGAAAGCTGCAACGTCACCGACCCGCAGCGGGTCGCCAACTTCATCGGCACCCTGATCCACGGCGACGAGGTCGACCTTGTCTCGGTCCAGCTCGACACCGAATTCCAGCTCGGCTTCGACTGCGGCTTCGGCGCCGAGGCCTGCTACTTCACCGGCGAAAACAAGATCGTCATCGGCGGCTATGAGGAAGCCGACGGCGACGGCGCGACCTTCGACTTCGTCCTCGCCCACGAGTACGGCCACCACGTCGCCCAGCACCGCGAGATGCCGGCGCCCTTCGACAGCGCGATCGACTGGGGCCCGGAGCGCTGGGCCAGCGTCGAGGGCGTCTGCCAGGGGGAGCGGCGCGGCCGCTTCTACCCGGGCGATGAGGGCACCCATTACTTCGAGGATCCGGGCGAGGCTTTTGCCGAGGCCTTTGCCCACTACCGCTTCCCGGACCTGCCGGTCACATGGCGCTACAGCCCGGCCCTGCGGCCGGATGCGGCCGCCCTCCGCGCGATCCGCGAAGACACGCTTGCGCCCTGGCAGGGGCGGACCAGCTTCACGCTGTCCGGGCGCGTTCCGGCCAGGGGGGAGGGCGCAGCCGTCGAGTCCCTGCGTACGCCGCTCGACGGATTGGTCAGCCTGCGCCCAAGCAGCCTGTCCAGGCACGGCTACGAACTGGCCCTCCGTAGCCGTGCCGGCAGGCTCCTACGCAGCTCCCGCAACCACCTCAACCCCGCCCGACAGCTCGACTACACCGTCTGCGGCGACCACCACCTCCGCCTAGTCATCCGCTCAACCCGCCCCCACGCAGGACCCTTCCGCCTCCGAATCCAGCGACCCTGAAATACTTGACGACGGGCGGCCATCCGCCCATCCCTTGGGGGCGTAGCTCAGCTGGTTAGAGCGCCGGCCTGTCACGCCGGAGGTCGCGGGTTCGAGTCCCGTCGCTCCCGTTCGTTGAAGTGCCTGGAAGCGGGTGGTTTTCGGGCTTATCCTGTGGATCTACCTCGCCTTTTGACTTCCGGCTCATCGGGCACTGGTGCCCCAATGGGCAGCTCCGCTGCCGGTTGCCCTTGTCTACCTTGGGGTCAGCGACTCACGTCCAAGGGCCCAAGCCCAGACCATGAGCAACTGCGGCTACAAAAGCCGTGGCCGGCAGCAAGAGCAGGCGAGCAACAGCGCGGTCGATGGCGGGATCGAACTCGATTCGGGTTGAATCACCATCCGGCTTTTTCCGTTCGTATTTCATCTGAAAGCTTGGCTGTCTGCCTGATTTCCGAAACTCCAGAAGTTGACCGAGAGCGTTCCACAGCTTCCGCCCCTATCAAAGGCGGCTATTGCAGCGAGGGCTCGCGCCTTAACTGCCACCCCACCCGCCCCGGCTGTTGGAGAGAGCTTGTTTGAACCGCCTTTGCCCAGTTGGCTCGACGCGATTGCGCCACAAGGGGGGGATGTCCTCTATACGAACACGTCGATTCTGCCTCTAACTGCCGCGGACTGGACGGAGGTAGAGCCGCCGTATGAGATGACGGTCACCGAACGTGACGACGGAAGCCGCGTCCATCAAGGCCGAGCTACGAAAGATGCGCACACGCCGCCGCGTCATCCGAGCGAAGCGCCGCGCCCAGAGCAGCGCGTTCGTGAGGAGCGAATTGCGCGGGCCTGGAATCGCGCCCACGCCCTGGCCCTCGCTCTGGTTGCTGCCGGTATAGGGGAACGAGGCATCGGGCGTGGAGCGATGCGTACTGCCGAAACCACGCTTTGGCTGGCAGACGGGGGTGTACGGGAGCCCGGGGTTCCAATCTTCGACCGGCTCCCGCGTCGCACGCCCGGAGATATAGAGCTTCGCAGCGGCAACCTCCTCCAAGGGAAACGCTTTGGGCGAAATGGAGCCTCGATCTTGCGCATCGAATGCGCGGTTGGCCATGACTTGGTGGCCGCTCCATATGCACAGCTAAGTAAGGCTCAGCAGTGGCGCGGACATGTCGACGCCCAAGGCAACCGCGGAAATCCAAGCGAGGCCAAGCGAGCCGTACGGGAGGGACGTAAGCTCCTCCACCGCCTGGGAGCCTGGCCTTGGGCGCACGCCGAGGCCGGACGACTGCACCTGCATCCTGAATGGTGGAGTCAACCAGCCTTTCTAGACCCTCTTCGGTCCTGGATTTCCTATGGCTGGGCTCGATTTCTTTTCCTTGAATCTTTGCGGGCACGAAGAGCGAGCGAACTGGAGGGCTCGTCAGGCGTGTTAAAAAAAGCCGCTGAGGCGAGTCTGGATGTTCTTGCTGACGAGATGGCACAGGTTGTAATCGCTCTGGACGCGGATCGGTTTCTCGATGCTTTCGCTGGAAAAGGGAAACAGGACTGATTGCCTCTCAAGCCTGTTGGGTGTTCTAACTGTCCCTGATCTCCGTCTCGCAGTGGTGCCAGGAATCGTCCGAGAGCAACCCGCCCATCCGGGTTCGTGGTGCCATGCCGGTGACATCCGTGTAGACGCGCAAGGTCATGCGCGGATCGCGGTGGCCCATCTGGGCGGCGGTGATAGCTGGATGCTCGCCCAGCTCGGCCCGTAGGGCGGCGTAGGTTCGACGGAGCGAGTGGAACGTGATGCCCTCCGGCAGCGGCGGGCGATCTTCGACCGCGAGCTTCTCGTTTGCCTTCTCGATGGCTCCGTAGAGGATGCGGGTGCGGACGGTGTTGCGCTCGCGGGGCTTCTCGCGGATGCGGCCCGCGAATACGAAGTCGTTCGGCTCGGTCCACTCGGCTGCGTCTTTGTGCTCGCGGAGGAGCTGCACCAGCTCGGGCTCAAGGACGACTTGGCGGACGCCGGCGTCGGTCTTGGAGGCAGCTACGTTGAGCAGGCCGTCGCGTAGATCGAGGTCGCGCCAGCGCAGGTGCGTCAACTCGGAAACGCGGAGCCCCCCGGCCATGATCGCGGTAGCGAGCAGCGCCCGATGTGATCCCGCAGCGCGGAGAAGCGCCTGGACTTGCTCGCCCGTCAGCCGCGCCCGCTTTGGCTCGGTCTCTTTCAGCTTCTCCACCCTCGTCTTGACCGGGTTGTGTTCGATCAGGTCGTAGCGGACAGCAGCATCGAGAATCTGGCCCAGCCGAGTCAACGTCTTGTTGATGGTCCGGTTGGACAGCGGCCGCTCGACCAACCCTTGCTCACGCTCGCGGACCTTTGCAGCCTTGTAGCGATCCACTTC
>JBKPOV010000163.1:0-7649 GCA_046733315.1 Actinomycetota bacterium | reverse complement strand
CTGCGCGGCGGTGCGCGGCAAGACGACGGCGTGCACCTCTTCGTCATGGCCGAGCCGGGCGAGGACCTTGGGGAAGAGGGGGTTGGACTTGCGGTGGTAGAGCGAGACATCGGGCGGCGGGCGCACGATCACGACGACGCGCGAGCTGTCGACGCCGAGGCGCTGCAGGGCGTCGGGGTCAGGCTCGAAGTCGAAGAGGTAGTACTCCTCCTTCAGGCCCGGGTAAGGGAAGAACTTCTCCGGGCGCACCCCGAAGCGACGCAGACGCTCCAGCGGCACCGAGTCCGGGAACATCACCCGCTTCGCCAGCCGGCAGCCGATGTGATGCTGGGTGACCGCGAACTCGTAGTCGTGCATATTCGCCTCGGGGATGCCGAGGGCGCGGGCGGAGATCGCGAGATCGTTGGAGCCGTGGGCAAGGGCGAGATCGAAGGAGCGTTCCCGGCCGAAGCGGATCATCGCCGCCGTCCGCGCCCCCAGCCGCAGCGCCTTGCGCAGTCGCGAGGCGCCGCCGTGGCGGCCAATCGGGGTGTGCTCGAGACCGTGCAGGTCGAGCAGGGCCTGCGTCTGCGCGTAATCGCGGGAGGTGATCTCGACCGCGTGACCCTGCGCCCGCAGCCGCTCGATGATCGGACGGAGCACCAGCACGTGCGCCGGTGCACTCATATCCACCCAGATATTCAAATGTCAGACCGCTGTGGCCGTGAGCTGCGGATAAAGGGGGTAGCGCTCCATCAGCGCGCGGGTTCGCTCACCAAGGGCCTCTTTCTGAGCCTCGAAATCGTCGGACAGCGCCGTCGCGATAACACCGGCGATCTCTGTCATGTCCTCCTCGACCAACCCGCGCGTGGTCAGCGCCGGGGTGCCGATCCGCAGGCCGGAGGGATTCATCGGCGGTCGCGGATCGAAGGGGATCGCGTTGCGGTTGACCGTGATGCCGATTTCATCGAGCCGGTCCTCGGCGGTCTGCCCGTCGAGCCCGCTGGGCGTCAGATCGACGAGCACGAGGTGCACGTCGGTGCCGCCGGTGAGGACGGGCACGCCGTTTGCTTCCAGTCCCGCCGCAAGCGCCTGTGCGTTGGCGATCGTCTGGCGCTGGCGGGCGCGGAACTGCTCGCTGGCGGCGATCCGCATCGCCACCGCCTTGGCGGCGATCGTGTGCATCAGCGGTCCGCCCTGCTGACCGGGGAAGACGGCTTTGTCGATTGCCTTCGCGTGCTCCTCTTTGCGGAGGACCATGCCGCTGCGCGGGCCGCAGAGGGTCTTGTGGATCGTCGTCGTGACGACGTCGGCATGGGGCACCGGGTTCGGGTGCTCGCCGGCGGCGACGAGGCCGGCGAAGTGAGCCATGTCGACCATCAGCTTGGCCCCGACCGAGTCGGCTATCTGGCGGAAGGCGGCGAAATCGAGCTGCCGCGGGTAGGCGGACCAGCCGGCGACGATCAGCTTCGGCTTGTGCTCCTCGGCAAGCGCGGCGACCTCGTCCATGTCGACCAGCAGATCCTCTTTGCGGACGTGGTACGGGACCGGGTTGTAGAGCGTGCCGGAGACGTTGATCTTCATCCCGTGGCTGAGGTGGCCGCCGTGGTCGAGAGCGAGACCGAGGAAGGTGTCCCCCGGTTCGAGCAGCGCCATGTAGACGGCGTTGTTGGCCTGCGCTCCGGCGTGGGCCTGGACGTTTGCGTGCTCGGCGTCGAAGAGCTCCTTGGCCCGATCGATCGCCAGCTGCTCGGCGACGTCAACCTCCTCGCAGCCGCCGTAGTAGCGACGGCCGGGGTAGCCCTCGGCGTACTTGTTGGTCAGCACCGAGCCGACCGTTTCGAGGACCGCCTGGGGCACGAAGTTCTCTGAGGCGATCATCTCCAGCGTGCCCTGCTGGCGCCGCAGCTCGGCCTCCAGCACGGCGGCGATATCGGGGTCGACCTCGGCCAGCGGAGCGGTCTGAAAGTTCTCGGGCAGGTCCGTCATCGGACGAGCGACGATAGCAACGACTCCCGATAGCCGAAGCGGGTATAGATGTGCGCCGCGTGACCGCCAAGTCGCCCCAGATCGCCCTTGCGCTGTGCCTGCTGGCTGCTATCTGCGCGCCCCCCTCCGCCACCGCGATCGTGCCGGTCGGCGAGAACCCGTGCGAGGGGCCCGAGGCGAAAGTCCTGCTCTGCCCCAACCTGCGCATCGGGCCGGCAACCGACCTCTACCTCCAACATGCCGGCGGCCGCGTGCGGCTGCGCGCTACCAGCGACGTGCGCAGCCGCGGCCGCGGCCCGATCGAGCTGCGCGGCACCCGCAGCGGCTGGCACTCGATGCGCACCCGGCAGCGGATCTACCGTGCCGGCGGCGGCCACATCGATGTACCAACACAAGCGACCCTGCACTTCACCAACGTCGGTGCTTATTTCGGCGGCGCCTACTGGAAGGTCCACCAGCTCGCCCGCTTCGAGCTCTGGTCGGTCGACGCACAGCAGCGACTGCTGCACCGGGTGCGGGTCGGCCCAAAGCTCAACTACTGCCTGCGCGACCTCGAGCGCACCCGTCCGGGAAAACGCTCGCCGACTTCCTGGCACTACCCGGGCTGCGATCAGAACCCGTACCGCGACCACGTCACGCTGGGCACCTCGGTCGGCTGGTCTGACATCTATCCGGCCAGCTACGACAAGCAGTGGATCGGCGTGGGTGGCCTGCGGGGCTGCTTCGCCTTCGTGATGACGGTCGACCCCAACGGCCTGCTCTTCGAGTCAAACGAGAACGACAACACCTCCCGCCGCCTCCTCCACCTCCCCTACCGCAGCGGCAGCGGCTGCTAGCCGCCGACGGGCCTCAAAACCGTCTATATCTCTGTTTTCAGTCCCGTCGGCGGGAGGGATTAGCCGCCGATTGGGGCGCGGGGGGTGGAGCCCCAGAAGACGAGGGTGCCGAGCATGCCGATGATGTGGACGAGGACGATGTTGACGGCCATCGACTGGGCGGTGGCAGTACCGACACCGACGGGCCCACCCGAAGCGGTGTAGCCGTAGTAGCAACCGACCAGCACGATCGCGGTTGCCATCACCATGCCCTTGATCAAGCTGAAGAGCAGGTCTCCTGGATTTTGGAACATCCAGAAGATCAGCAGGTAGCCGCCGGAGGAGACGTCGCCAACCTGAAGGACCACCGAGAGGTAGCTGGCGAAGTACATAACGCCTATCCCCGCCAGGTACATGAACGGGAACGCGATCCAGGCGGCGAGCAGACGCGTCGCGGCGAGAAAGGTAACGGGCGGGATGCCCATCACCTCGAGGGCGTCGATCTCGTCGGAGATCCGCATCGCACCCAGCTCGGCGACGATGCCAGTGCCAACCTTCGCCGAGAGGATGTAGCCGAACGCGTACGGCAGCGCCTCGCGGAGGTCGCACCAGGCCGCGAACAGACCGGCGTAAGCGGGAACGCCTTGGGCCCGGAAGAAGTACGCGCCCTGGAGCCCGCACTGCAGGCCGAGGATGAAGACAAATGCCCAGATGATCAGGGCCGAGCCGAGGATCAGAATGCCGGCCTGGCGCAGGCTCTCGCCGAAGAAGCGCAGCACCCGGCCGCTGTAGACGAGCCCGGCAACGCGAGAGCCAAAGCGGGCAAGCTCGCCGAAGGAATCGAGCCAGGCGCGAGGGGCATCGAGCCAACCGATCACCGGATCGTCTGCAATTCGGGGTTGGTGGCGAGAAGGATCGCGGTGAAGACGAACTGGAAGAAGAAGACCGCGACCAGGGCGATGACCACAGCCTGGTTGACGGCACGGCCCACTCCCGCGGCGCCGCCCGAGGCGGTCATCCCCTTGAACGAGCAGACGACGGCGATGATTGCGCCGAACATCGTGCACATCAGCACCGACCCCCAGAGATCCGTTACGGAGGCGTTGGCGAAGAGGGTCGCGAAGAAGCCGCCCAGCGGCTGCTTGTAGAGGAGCTCGGCCGCGATCCCCGCCGAGAGGCCGAAGACGATCGCGAAGATGTCGAGGAGAGCGGTCACGGCCATCAGCGCCAGGAAACGCGGCACAACCAAGTTCTTCACGGGATCGACTCCGAGCACCTGCAGGGCGTCGAGCTCCTCGCGGATCTTGCGAGCGCCGAGGTCGGCGGTGATCGCCGTGCCGGCGACACCCGCAACCACCACAGCGGTGACCAGCGGCCCGATCCAGCGGATCGCAGTGAGCACGAAGAAGCCACCAAGGCGATCCAGCGCCCCGAAAAGCGACAGCGCCCCTGCTGCCTGCAGACCCGGCGCGCCGAGGCAGAGCGCGAAGGTCGAGATCAGCAGCGGGAACCAGGAAAGCTTGAGCACGAAGAGGAACTGCCAAACCAGCTCCTCGCCGTAGGGAAAGGGCGGCCGCACGGCCGAGACAACCGTCTTCGCGGTGAGGATCATCATCTCCCCCACCTGCTCGAAGGCGGCCTTCGCCGGGACGTATGCGCGGCTCAGGACTTCGCCTGCCACCAGCTCATCGCCCTGCCAAGAGGGCCCCCGCCGGCCTGCGATGGCACCTCGCTCTCCTCTTCGGCGAGCAGCGCTTCACGCCGCGCTCGCTCCTCGCCGATCTGCCTCGCCCGCGCCTCTGCCGCCCGTTGGGCCTCGGAGAGCTGAGCGATCAGCGTGTCGCGCGTCTGCTCCAGCTCTTCGACCCCGGCGACGTGCGCTTTCGAGTAGCGCGCGGCGGTCGGCATATCGTCCGGCAGATCCCTCGTGTAGGCGGCGAGCTCGATCTCGAGGCGTGCGATCTGGCGACGGAGCTCATGACGGACCTCGATTGCCTCGCTCTCTTCATCGGGATCGGGAAGCTGACGTTCGGCTTCCGCCAGGCCGGCGCCGGCGCCTCCCCCTTCGCTCATGCTCACGCAAGCAGCGGTGACAGCCACCAGATCCCTGGGGTCGAGGCCGGCGGCGATCACGCGCCGCAAGGCGTCCCCGGCGATCTCCTCCAGTTCGGGTGCGGGCTCGATCCGGGAGTCGACGAAGGTGCCCTGGCCCTGGCGGCTGACGACCAGGCCGCTCTCCTCAAGCCCGGCGTAGACGGCGCGCACGGTATTGACGTTGACGCCGCCCCACTGGGCGAGCTGGCGAAAGCTGGGTAGACGCTCGCCGGACGCCAGCCGGCCGGTCGCGATCAAGGCCCGCAGGCGCCAGGAAAGCTGAACGCCAACCGGCAGCTCCGCCGCGGGATCGGTGGAAAAGGGGGTGACCTCATTCGCTGCCCGCTGTGCCATCAGAACACACAGTAGCGCGGCAGCACTGTTTTAGTCAACTAGAACAGCCTGACTCAGAGAACGCGCAGGCGCTCGGCCAGGTCGCTGATCGGCATCCCCCCCTCGCGCAGCACACTCCAACTGCCCGCACCATCGAAATCGGAGAGATCGACGACCGTGGATGGCAGTCCGGTCAAGGGCCCGGCGTCAATCGCGACGTCCACCTGAGCAAGGATTTTGCGCGGCACGTCGGTGAAGATCGCCGAGGCCGGATCGCCGCTGCGGTTCGCCGAGGTCTGGAAGATCGGGCACATCACGCCCTCGAGCGCTCCGCCGATCAGACGGATCCCAAGCCGCGCAGGGTCGTCCCCGCAGGCGAGCGGATAGCGATGGCGGGGGTTCGCGACGACGAGTGTGAGCGGGCCGGGCAGCAAGGCGCCCACCGCTGCCCTGGTGCGCTCGCCGAGGTCGTCGAGGAGCTCGCGCATCGCCAGCGGCGAGAAGTAGAGCACGGCCGATGGCTTACCGTCGGCGCGACCCTTGATTTGATGGATGCGCTCGATTGCCGCTGCGTTGAGCGGATCGCAGGCGAGGCCGTAGAGACCGTCGGCGGGAAAAAGGGCGACGCCGCTGGCCGCGAGGCAGAGCTCGAGCCCGGTGCGCGCACGATCGACGCCGTCGCGCTCGATCGAGATGATCACGCTCAATTGCGCGCACCCCCTGAACCGCTGCGGCCGATCACGATGCGCGGTATCTGGGCCAGGTCCGCGCGGGTCTCGATTGCGTCGAGGCCGGCGTCGATCAGCAGGCACCCAACCTCAGCGGCCTGACCGGCGCCAACCTCCAGAGCGACGACATCGGCAACACCGGCCAGAGCCGGGATCGTCGCCCGCAAGACGTCAAGGCCATCGGCCCCCGCGAGCAGCGCCTCGCGTGGCTCCCACTCGGTCACCTCGGGCTGGAGTCCTCCCCATTCCGCTTCGCTCACATAGGGAAGATTCGCGACCGCGAGCTCGAATCCGCCGCGCGGCGGCAACATCCCAGCGATCAGGTCGAGGCGCGAAGCGAGGCCGAGCCGCTCGGCGTTGGCGCGGGCGACTTCGAGCGCCGCGGAAGAAGTGTCTGTGGCGGTGATTTCGCAATCCTCCAGCTCGTCGGCGATCGCCAGCGCGATCGCACCCGAGCCGGTGCCGACGTCCAGCACACTGCCCGGCTGCAGCTCGAGCGCCAGCTCAACCAGCAGCTCGGTCTCGGGCCGTGGGATCAGCACCCTAGGGTCGACCGCAAGCTCGAGGTGCCGGAAGCCCCGCCGGCCGAGGATGTAGGCGACCGGCTCACGGCGCAGGCGGCGGCGCACCATCTCGGCAAAGCGCCGCGCCGCGGGCGGTGGGATCTCCGCCTCCGGGTCGGCGATCAGCCGTGCCCTGTCCCACCCCATGGCCTCGGCCAACAGCAGTTCGGCGTCCAGGCGAGGGCGATCGATTCCGGTCGCACGCAGTGCATCCGTGGCGGCACTCAATGCCTGCCTCATGGAACTGGCACGTCAGCCTACGGCGGCAGTCTCCAACCTCTGCCGCTTCTCCTCCGCGGCTAGGGCCTCGGTGAACTCGGTGAGCTCGCCGCCGAGCACCCCGTCGAGATTGTGCGAGGTGTGCTTGATCCTGTGGTCAGTAACCCGGCCCTGGGGAAAGTTGTAGGTACGCACCTTCTCGGAGCGCTCGCCGCTGCCCACCTGGGCCTTGCGCTCGGAGGCGATCTTCGCCTGCTGTTCGGCCAGCTCGCGCTCGTAGAGGCGAGCGCGCAGGACCCGCATCGCCCGCTCCTTGTTCTGCAGCTGGGACTTCTCGTCCTGCATCGAGACCACGATCCCGCTCGGCTTGTGGGTTATCCGCACCGCCGAGTCGGTCGTGTTGACCGACTGCCCTCCCGGCCCCGAAGACCGGTAGACGTCGACCTGTAGGTCGTTGGCATCGATCTGCACCTCGACCTCCTCGGCCTCGGGCAGGACGGCAACGGTTGCCGTCGAGGTGTGAATGCGGCCCTGTGACTCCGTCTCGGGAACCCGCTGCACGCGGTGCGTGCCGCCCTCGAACTTGAAGATCGAGTAGGCCCCCTCGCCCTTGATCGCGAAGGTCACCTCCTTGAAGCCGCCGACCTCGGCGCCCGATTGCGAGAGCGGCTCGGTGGTGAAGCCGCGCTCCTCCGCGTAGCGGCTGAGCATTTTGTAGAGGTCGCCGGCGAAGAGGGCCGCCTCGTCGCCGCCGGTCCCGGCACGGATCTCGACCAGGACGTTCTTGGCGTCATTGGGGTCGCGCTCGACCATCGCCAGGCGGATCTCCTCTTCGAGCGCATCGAGGCGTTCCGGGGTCTCCTCGACCATCTTCAGCAGCTCCGCATCGTCGCCATCCTCCGCCAGCAGCTCCTGCGCCCCCTCCAAGT
>JBKPOV010000162.1:0-2874 GCA_046733315.1 Actinomycetota bacterium | reverse complement strand
CCGCCGACTCCCGCCCCAGACCCGGGCCCCCCAGCGCCGGCCGCTTCGACTCCGCCCGCCGGTGGGGCGATCGACCTCAACTCGGTCACCTTCGAGCAGCTGCGCTCGGAAAACCTCTCCGTCACCCAGGCGACCCGCCTGCTCGCCCACCGCGAGCGCCTCGGCCGCTTCGGCTCAGTTGACGACCTCGACGAGGTGCCAGGTTTTCCGCAAGACGTTCTGGAAGACCTGAAGCGGCGTTCCAGGGTCTAAGAGCTACTTAGAGGCCGTAGGCCTCGAGCAGCTTGAGCCAGACCTCGCTGCGGCTCGGGTAAGCAGCAACAGCGTGTCGGAGCTTCGGTAGCGGTACCTCGCCGACGATGGCGATCGTGGCGGCGTGGAGGAAGTCGGCGGTATCGAAGCCGGTGAAGGTGGCGCCGACGATGCGCTGGCGGGTCTCGTCGACGACTAGGCGTGTGGTGCCGCCGGTTTCCCTGCCCTGGAAGCTGGCGCCGGCGGTGCCGTCAGTGGGGACGTCGACGGCTCTCGCGTCGATGCCGGCTTCGCGCGCTTGCTCGAGCGTCTTGCCCGCGGCGGCGACCTGGGGGTCGGTGAAGGTGACCCGGGGCGAGCCGATGCTTTCCGCCTCCGCCTCGACCTCGCCGCCAAGGACGTTCTCGGCGGCGACCCAGGCCTGGTACTTGCCCATGTGGGTGAAGAGCGCCCGGCCGCTGACGTCGCCAACCGCGTAGAGCCAGTCGTGGCCGTCCACCCGGAGCCGGTCGTCGCATTCGAGGAAGCCACCCTCGCCGGGCTCGACGCTGACGCTGTCCAGTCCAATCTCTGCGGTGCGGGGCTTGCGTCCGACGGCGACGAGGAGCTCGGCGGCGCCCACCGTGGAGCCATCGTCGAGCTCGACCGTGACGACGTCGCCATCGCGATGGACCCGCGTCGCTTTCGCGCCGGTCCGCACGTCCACGCCATGGGTCTCGCGCAGAGCCTTCGCGACTTCCTCGCCGGCGAAAGGCTCCTCCCGCGAGAGCAGGCGCGGACCCTCCTCGATCAGGCTCACCCGGCTTCCCAGCGAGGCCCAGGCCTGGGAAAGCTCGCAGCCGACGGGACCGCCACCGAGCACGACCATGCTCTCCGGCACGTGCTTGGCCGTCGTGCCCTCGCGGTTGTTCCAGGCGCGTGCCGAATCGAGCCCTTCGATCGGCGGCATCGCCGCGCCGCTGCCGGTGGCGACGACGATCGCCCGCCGAGCGCTGAGCACGTCATCGCCGACCCGCACCCGCCGCTCGCCGTCGAGCGCGCCGCTGCCGCGGAAGAGCTCGATGCCGCGTTCCTCTAGCCAGGGCAGCTGCCCGGAGTCGTCGAGATCATGGACGACCTCATCGCGGCGGTCGAGTACCGATTGTGCGTCGAGACCTCCATCGACGGCGATGCCGGGAACCCGCTGCGCCTCGGCGAGCAGGTCGGCAGGTCGCAGCAGCGCCTTCGACGGCATGCAGGCGTAGTAAGAGCACTCGCCGCCGACCAGGTGCTGCTCGACGATCGCAACCGAGAGTCCCCCGTCGGCAAGGCGTCCTGCGCAGACCTCGCCAGGCGCCCCGGCGCCCAGCACGATCGCGTCGAACTCCCGCTCGCTCACCCGTGTATTCCTACCCGACCCGTACAATCGGCGTACATAGCACGGGGGCGACAGGCTTCGACGTGGTCGGTCCGTGCGAACGGTTGCAGGTCGAGGTTGCCGGAGGCCTCGTTAAACCCCGGCACAAACCAATACGTGCGGACCATGAGTTCGCCCTCGCTGCCTAGCTAGAACCTAGGCGATGAGAGTCGGTCCTCCCTCGCCCGCAGGGAGGGCAGCCGGCTTCAGAACGCGGGCTCACCCAGGCGGATCGCCCCGTCCGCCAGGGGACAATTCAGAGGGCTTTATCTCCCGTAGCGCCCGCCGGCGCGGACCCCGGGAGACGAGAATCAAGCGCCGGCTAAACCTGTAGATGCCTTCGCGCTACGACCTCGGACGCCGGTTCAATTCCGGCCGCCTCCACTCGCGCATCCGACATTGACCACACCAGAGGGGGGTCAATGTCGGATGCGCCTGCCTGGAGGCCGTCACTAAAGTCCAAATGATGCCGAGCCACGTCGCTTTTCTGCGCGGGATGAATTTGGGCGGGCGGCGGATCAAGAACGACGAGCTGCGGAAGGAGTTCGAGCTCTTGGGATTCTCCGACGTGGGCTGCTTTCGCGCCAGCGGCAACGTCGTCTTCACCGCTGAACAAGCGGATGAGGCGAAATTGACGGCGCGGATCGAAGCCGGCCTTGGCGAGGCGCTCGGCTACGAAGTGCCGGTCTTCCTTCGCAGCGCCGCCGCGTTGCGCAAGGTGGCGGAGTGCGAGCCGTTCGCCGCAGCCGTGCTGGCATCCTCGAAGGGCAAGCTTCAGGTCGCCTTTCTGACGAAGAAGCCGGAAGCCGCCGCTCGGAAGAAAGCCCTCGCCCTGGCCAGCGAGGAAGACCGCCTCGCGATCGAGGGCCACGAGCTCTACTGGCTGCCAAGTGGCGGCCTCTCCGAATCGGACCTCGACCTGAAGGCGATCGACGCCGTGCTCGGCCCGAGCACGATCAGGACCAAGGGCACCGTCGACCAGATCGCCGCCAAGCTCATCACGCACTAAGTAGGAAAGGGCTACCGGTGACGAGTTGGACTGTGGGGCCAGCTCAAAGTCCCGTAGATGGTGATAGTGGCCCACAGGGCAAGGATGAATATCGCTGGCGGTGCCCCAAAGGCAATGATTGCCACCCCGCAGATGGCCGACACGATGGCGCTCAAGGTAGACGCTGCCAGCCGAGACCGGAAAAATCGGGTTTTCAAGTCCATACGCTGATCATAAG
>JBKPOV010000161.1:0-32290 GCA_046733315.1 Actinomycetota bacterium | reverse complement strand
GCTGGGGGCGGATCGTCAACGTCGGCTCGACCTCCACCCGCGAGCCGATTCCCGGCCTCGGCCTGTCCAACGCCCACCGGATGGCCGCCGTCGGCTTCCTCAAGACGCTCGCCAACGAGGTCGCCGCCGACGGCGTCACGGTCAACACCGTGGCCACCGGCCGCTTCGCCACCGAACGCCTCGCCGATGCGGGCGGCTCCCTCGACGCTGCCGAAGACGCCGCGAAGCAGGAAGTCCCTGCGGCCCGCCTCGGCCGCCCCGACGAGTACGGCGACCTCGTCGCCTTCCTCTGCTCCGAGAGAGCTGCCTACATAACGGGAACCGTGATTCCCATCGACGGCGGCCTTCTCCACTCGGCTTCCTGAGACCGATCCCGGTAGGGGTGGAGCGTCTTGTACTTTTTGCGCGCCTTGCTCCGGGCGCCAGCCCCCACCGCCACTTCGCAAAAAGTTAAGCGGAACCCCTACCGGGATCGGTCTCCCGCATAGAGGGAAAGAGAATGACGTCCCGCAGGTTCTCGGTCCCGGCCAAAATCATCGTCAGGCGGTCGATGCCGATGCCCGAGCCGCCCGCGGGCAACGAGCCGTATTCGAGCGCCCGCACGAACTCGTCGTCGCTTGGATAGGGCGCCTCCTCGCTCTCCGGGTGCCGGCGCTGGCGCTGGCGAACGAAGTTCTCGCGCTGCATATCCGCGTCGTTCGTGTCGGTGCCGCCGCCGATGATCTCCATCCCATCGACGACTCCGTCGAACGCCTCGCCCAGCAGCTCCGGATGCTCGGGCACCGGCTTCACGGTCGGCCAGAGTTCGCGCGGCAGGTCGACGAGGAAGGTGGGCTGAACCAGCTTCGGCTCGATCAGCTTGGCCTGGATCTCGTCGACGATCCAGGCCCAGTCCGCATCCGGGGCGACGTCCTCCTCCAACAGCTCAACCAGCTCCCCGCGGCTCGCGGTGAGGATGTCGACGCCGGTCTCCTCGCGTATCGCCTCGCGCAGGGTGATCCGCTTCCACGGGGCCTTGAAGTCGATCGCGCGACCGTCGCGCTCGATCACCGTCGTCCCCAGCACCTGCTCGACCACGGTCGAGATCATCTCCTCGGCGAATGTCATCACTCCCTCGTAGCCGGCGCAACTGAGGAACCACTCGAGCATCGTGAACTCGGGATTGTGTTTGGGCGAGAGACCCTCGTTGCGGAAGAACCTGCTCAGCTCGTAGACGTTCTCAAAGCCGCCGACGATCGCCCGCTTCAGGTAGAGCTCGGTCGCTGTACGCAGGAACATCTCGCGGTTGAGCGCGTGGTGGTGGGTGGTGAACGGCCGAGCCGCGGCGCCGCCGGCGAGGGTCTGCAGGATCGGCGTTTCGACCTCGACGAAGTCGCGCTCGTTCAGGTAGTTGCGGATCGCCGCGACCAGCTTCGCCCGCATCGCGAAGATCTCCCGCGACTCTTCGTTGGCCATCAGGTCGAGCTCGCGCTGGCGGTAGCGGACCTCGGGGTCGGAGATGCCGTGGAAGAGGTCGGGCGGATCGCGCAGCGCCTTGCCCAGCATCGCGCACTCGCGCACCGCCAGCGCCAGCTGCCCGCGCTTGGTCACGTAGAGGTCGCCCTCGACGCCAACGGCGTCGCCGATGTCGAGCGCGTCGATGCGACCGAAGGCCTGCTCGCCGATGGCGTCGACCCGGGCGTAGGCCTGGATCGAGCCGGTCAGGTCGCGGATGTCGAGGAAGATCGTCTTGCCGTGGCCGCGGCGGCCCACGACCCGGCCGGCGATTCGGTAGGAGAAGTCGGCCTGCTCTCCCTCCTCGAGTTGCGCCGGATCGTGCGCCTCGTGGATCGCCGCGATCTTGTCGCGGTCCGGGAAGCCCTCGCGGGGATACGGCTCGATTCCTTCCGCCCGCAGCCGCTCGAGCTTTTCGCGGCGGACGCTTTCGGTGGAGCCCTCCGAAGGCTCAGCCTTCGCCGGGGCGCCGTCGCTCACGGCGCCAGGCCGACCGTGACCCGCTCGTCGCCGCGGTAGTCGGTGCGCGTTTCGGCCTCGCGCAGCAGCTCTCGCATCACCGGCCCGTGATGGGTGTCGTGCTCCAGCGCCATCCGCCAACCGCTCGGCGTTTCCTCGATCAGGCCGCGGATGATGTCGAGGCCGTCCTCGCCGCTGTCGCCCGCGGCGGCGTCCCCCTGCACGGCGACCTTGGGCTCGCGCCGGATCTCCGGCGAGCGCTCGTCGATCGAGGTCTCGGTGATGTAGGGGAGGTTGGCGATCAGCAGGTCGACCTGGTCGACGTGATCGGGGATCCCCCGGGTGACGGTAACCTCAAGCGCGATGCCGAGCCGCTCCGCGTTCTCACGCGCTTTCTCGGCGGCTTCCGGGGAGAGGTCAGAGGCAGTAACACGCAAGTCGGGTCGCTCGTTGAGCAGCGCCAGCGCGATCGCGCCGGAGCCCGTGCCGACCTCGTGCACGCGGGCGTGCTTGGGCAGCTCGACGCCCACGGTGACAAGCAGCTCCGTCTCCCGGCGGGGGATTAGGACCCGCTCGTCGACCTCGATCTCGATCCCACGAAAGCGGCAACTGCCGAGGATGTACTCGAGCGGCTCGCGCTCACGGCGGCGGGCGACGTAGCGTTCGATTTCCGCCTTGGCGTCCGGCGTGACGACAGTGGTGCCGTCTAAATCGAGGTCCTCGACCCGCATCGCCATCGCTTTCGCGACAAGCAATTTCGCGTCGGACTCCGGCGCGTCGCAGCCGGCGGCGGCGATCGACTCGGTTGCTTGCTTCAAGATCTCGGCGGCGCTCGCCAGCGGCGGCGCGCCCTGCTCTTGGGCTTCCACGCTACGAGCCCGCGACGGGCTGGATCGTTTTGGTGGGAGCCATCGCCGAAAGCGTACCGTGTCGGCGCCGCACCGCAACGATCCAAACGGCACCGATCGCGATCATCCCGATGCTCTCGAACTGCGCCGTGGTCAATCCCAGCGCCGCCTCGCTGTTACGGCGCAGGAACTCGACCGCGAAGCGCTCGACCCCCGCGTAGATCAGATAGATCGCGAAGAGCACGCCCGCCCGGAAGCGGTCGCGCAGCTGCCAGAGAACCCAGGCTCCGAGCCCCATCGCCAGCGTCTCGTAGATGGGCGTCGGGTGGACGGTGCGCTCGGTCGGCACGGTTCCATCCGGATACGACATCGCCCACGGTCCATCCCAAGGCTTGCCGTAATCGCCGTCACCGGAGAGCTGGCAGCCGCAGCGGCCGATCGCGTAGCCGAGAGCAAGCGCCGGGGCGGCCAGATCGAACAGGGTCAAACCGAGGAAGTCGCGGTACCAAGCCCAGGCCCAAACGGCGAGGGCACCTCCGATCGCGCCGCCGTACCAGACCAGGCCTGAGCCAGAGAAAAGGTTGCCGACCAGATCGTGCTTGACGCTGCTGTAGTTCTGCACGACGAAATAGACGCGCGAGCCGACGATGCCGCCGAGCAGGGCTGCGAAACCCATCTCATAGGCCCAGTCGACCGGTTTGCCGATCTCCTTCAATCGCTTCGCGATCAGCGCCCCAGCGGCGAGAAATGCAAGGGCGAACATCAGGCCGAAGGTCTGCAGGGTGAGCGGCCCGATGTGCAGCTCGGGGTACATCGTTCAGCCGGCGATCAGCAGCTCGAGCAGGGCCTTCTGAGTGTGAAGGCGGTTCTCCGCCTGGTCCCAGACGGCGGAGCGCTCGCCGTAGAGCACCTCGGCGGTGATCTCCTCGCCGGGGTGGGCCGGCAGGCAGTGCAGGACGATCGCATCGTCCTTGGCGGCGGCGAGCAGATCCCCGTCGACGCGGAACGGAGCCAGGTCGGCGCGCCGGCGCGCCGCTTCGGCCTCGTCGCCCATGCTGACCCAGACGTCGGTGTAGATCGCGTCGGCACCGGCGGCGGCGTCGCGTGGATCGCCGGTCAGTTTCGCTTCGTGTCCCTCCTCGAGCTGGTAGCCGGAGGGTGCCGCGACCACCACCTCGACACCAGCGAGCTCGCCGGCGATCGCCAGTGAGCGAGCGACGTTGTTGCCGTCGCCGACGTAGGCGAGCCGCTGCCCGGCGAGGTCACCGCGACGCTCGCGCAAGGTGAGTAGGTCCGCTAGCGCCTGACAGGGATGATGCAGCGGCGTCAGCGCGTTCACCACCGGAACCTCGGCGGCGGCGGCCAGCTCAGCCACCGCCTCGTGGGAGCCGGAGCGGACCACGATGGCGTCGACGTAGCGAGAGAGGACCCGCGCGGTATCGCCGACCGACTCGCCGCGGGAGAGCTGCAGCTCGTCGCCGCGCAGGACAATCGGGTTGGCACCGAGCTCGGCGACCCCGACCTCGAAGGAGATGCGCGTGCGCGTCGAGGGCTTCTCGAAGAGGAGCGCGATGCTGCGTCCGGCAAGCGCGTCGGCACCGAGCCGTTCCCTACGACCGGCTTTCAGCGCAATGGCTCGATCAAGCAGCTTGCCGAGCTCGAACGCGCCGAGCTCTTCGCCTGTGAGGAAGTCCCGCTTCAAGCAGCGGATACTACGGCGGTGGAATTCACGGTCGTCAGCTGGAACCTCTTCCACGGTCGCGACTTCCCACCCGACCCGGCGCTCTTTACCCGGCGCTCGCGACTGCTGCGAATCCCGGAGCGCAACGAGACGCACCTACAGGTCAACCGCGAGCTGATCGATGTGTTCGCCGAGCTGCTTGCCGGCGCCGAGTGGGACGTCGCGCTGTTGCAGGAGTGCCCACCGCGGTTCGCCGCGCCGCTCGCCGAGGCCTGTGGTGCGGAGGCGCACCGCGTGCTCACCTCGCGCAACTCGCTCAGCCCGCTGCGCAGCTTCGTCGCCCGCCGCAACCCCGATCTGATCGCCTCCGGCGAGGGCGGCTCGAACCTAACCCTCGTCCGCAGCTTCCGGTGCGCTTTATCCGCCAATAGACCGGAAAAGGCGCACCGGAAGGGGGGGATCGTGGAGCGGCGGGAGCTGGAGATCCGCAGCGGCCGGCCCGAGCGGCGGGCGATGGCGTTCAGTCGCATCGCGGTTGGCGACGGCGCCGCGCTCTGCGTCGCCAACCTGCACGCCACCAACGACCGGCCCGACCTCGCCACCGCTGACGTCCTGCGGGCGGCGGAGGCAGCGCTCGAGTGGGCCGGTGACTCGCCGCTGCTCTTCGGCGGGGACCTCAACCTGCGGCCCGGCGAGAATCCCGAGGCCTTCGAGGCGCTCCGCGAGCGCTTTGGACTCACCGGCGCAACCCGTGCCGATGCGATCGACCACCTGCTTGCCCGCAACCTCGAAGTCGTCGAGCCGGGAGCCGCCTGGCCGGCCGAGCGACGTGAGGTTCCTGAGGGCGGTCTGCGACTTCGCCTCTCCGACCATGCTCCCGTCCAGGCTCGCTTCTCAATCCGAGCCAGTAGCCGTTAGACCGCCGGGAGTGCGATAGTCAGGCGGGAAGACCCGCCAAAACGACCAGGGAGGCAAAACGGAAAATGGCCGCGAAAAAACAGTCCACCGGCAAAGCAACGAAAAAAGCCAAAGCCGGCACGCGAGCCAAAAAACCGGCCGCTAAAAAAGCAGCCTCCAAAACCGCGTCAAAACAGGGCAAAGCTAAAAAAGCGAAAGCGAAAAAACCGGCCCGCGGTGGGTCCGCAGCCGGCCTCGACAAGAGCGTCGAGCAGTTTCGCGACAGTCTCGAGCGCAGTGTGACCCTGAGTCGGGAGCGGCTGCAGGAGGTCGTCGACGACGCCGTCAAGCGCGGCCGGATGACGCGCAGCGACGCGGAGAAAATGCTCTCCGAACTGGTCAAAAAGGGCCGGCGCCAAACCGACTCGCTGCTGAAGGAACTCGAACGGCTGGTCAAACAGGCGCGGCGTGAGGTCGGCGGCCGGGCGCAGCCGGTGCGCAAACAGGCGACGCAGGCTGCCCGGCGGGCCCGCAAAAAACTGAGCTAGATGGAGCACGCCACCGGTGAGAAACCGGCAGCACGCCGGCACCGGGGCGAGCAGCTCGAGGTCGAGATCGACTCGCTCGCCTTCGGCGGGCGCGGCGTCGCGCGAGCGGAAGGAATGGTCGTCTTCGTCGCCGGCGCGCTGCCCGGCGACCGGGTCCGCGCCGAGATAACCAAAGCAAAGAAGCGCTTCGCCGAGGCCCGTACGGTCGAGCTGCTTCAGCCGGGCGCCGATCGCGTCGCCGACCGGTGTGTGCACGAGGGCGAGCCCTGTCCGGGAGCACCGTGGCAGGGACTCTCCTACGAGCGACAGCTGGAGCACAAGGCGGGGCAGGTGGACGAGGCGCTGCGCCGCATCGGCGGCCTCGATGGCTTCGATCTTGAGCAGATCGAGCCGGCGATCGAGCAGTGGCGCTACCGCAACAAGTTGGAGTACTCCTTCGGCGAGCGCGATGGCGAGCCAATCCTCGGCTTCCACGCCCGTGGCCGCTGGGACCTGATCGTCGACGTCGAGGATTGCCAGCTGGCTTCCGAGCGCGGCAACGCCGCGCGCAATGCAATCCGCGAGTGGGCGAGGCTGGAGTCAGTGGCTCCTTACGACGGCCGGGAGCGGACCGGGGTCCTGCGCAACTTGATCGTGCGCGAGGGCTGGCGGACGGGCCAGATCCAGACGCGCCTGGTTACCTCGGCGACCCGTTTGCCGAAACCCCCCGTGGACTTGCACACCGCGATCGAGGGCGACTCCGGCGGCACGGACGGCCCCACCGGCGTGCTCGGCGAGGAACGCTTGTGCGAGGAGCTCTTCGATCTGAAGCTGGAGATGTCCCACGGCGCCTTCTTCCAGACCAACACCGAGATGGCTGAGCGGCTCTACTCGGTCGCCGCCGAGTACGCCGGCCTGAGCGGCAGCGAGCGCGTCTTCGACCTCTACTGCGGCATCGGCACGATCGGCCTGACGATGGCGAAGCGAGCCGGCGAGGTCTGGGGCCTGGAGATCGTCCCCGAGGCGATCGCCGACGCGGAACGCAATGCCGAGAAGAACAAGATCGAGAACGCTCACTTCATGGCCGGCAGCACCCGCACCGGTGTGCGCCCGCTGATCGAGAAGGCGGGCAAACCCGACGTCGTCGTCATCGACCCCCCGCGCGCCGGCCTCTCCCAGAAGATCGTCCGCCGCGTGATCGAGTGCGAGGCGAAGCGGATCGTCTACGTCTCCTGCAACCCGACCACCCTGGCCCCCAACGCCTCCCAGTTGGTCGAGGCCGGCTACACCCTGCGTCGCGTCAAGCCGGTCGACATGTTCCCCCAGACCCCGCACATCGAGTGCGTGGCGCTGCTGGAGAAGTAAGGCTAGTCAGCCCTGGGTGGCGATGAGAGCAGCGAGGCCGCCAAAGCCGGCCAGCATCGCCGCTGTCAAAGCAATGAATCCTTGAACCATCGTGCGCTGGACCGTCGCTATCTCCACGCGTAGCTCTCGGATGTCAGCGTCAACTCGCTCGAAGCCACGATCCACCTTTTGACTCAGTTCGTCGAGCCGCCCGTCTGTCCATTCTTGAGCCATCGCCTCCATGATGATGCCAGCCTAGGGCGAAATGTGTTGTCTGTGGCGCGCAGAATGAAACGGAACTGTCAATTCTCTCGCGCAATAGGCTGACGCGATGAGCGTTGAGCGAGGAAGAGGCTTCGGAGTGGCCGCGGGGTTGGATCCTGACGTCGCTCGGCCCCTGGCCGAGCGCTGTGCAGAGGTCGGCTACAGCTCGATGTGGTCGAACGACCATCCCGGGGCCAAAGGACTGGAGACGCTGGCGGAGTTCGGTGCCGCGGCGCCCGACCTGAACCTCGGCGTCGCCGTGATCGCCCTCGACCGAACGCCACCCGAGACGATCGCCGCCGACATCGAGCGGCTCGGCCTCGACCCGTCCCGCCTCTGGCTCGGCGTCGGCGCCGGCTTCTCGGAGAAGCCGCTGACCCGAATGCGCGAGTCGCTGCCCGAGCTGCGCGAGAAACTGCCCGGCGTCCGTCTCGTCCTCGCCGCGATGGGCCCAAAGATGTGCGCCCTGGCGGGGGCCGAGTTCGACGGCGCCTTCTTCAACTGGATGACCCCCGACTTCGCCGCTGGCGCCCGCGCCAAGGTCGAAGCAGGCGCCGCCGAGGCAGGCCGCCCCACCCCCCCAATCTTCGGCTACGTCCGCACCGCCGTCGGCCCCGACGCTCCAGACCGCCTAGCCAAGGAGGAATCCTTCTACCGCGACCTCCACGACGGCTACCGCAACCACTTCGCCCGCCTCAAAGAGCCCGAGGGCACCGTAGGCGTAGCCGCAGAGGACAGCACCACCGCCCAATCCCAGCTATCCGCTTACACAGCCCTAGACACGGTCGTGGTTCGTGGCCTCGCGAGCGCGAAGGTCGAGCCAATGCTCGCCCTAGCCGAGTCCGCCGCCCCCTGAACCCGTAGAGGAGGGACCGGGTGCCCCTCCGACGCAGCGGCGTCCCGGTTTTCGCACAGCCCACTCAGCGAGAGACAAGACGTTAGAGGCGAAAACCCCAGCAAGACGGAGGGGCACCCGGTCCCTCCCCCGCCTAATAGGGCGGCAAATCCTCGTACCACTCCCCGAGCATCTTGAACGACCGCCAAAACCGCGCCTTGGCATCCTCTTCATCAAGCGACTCGTCAATATCAGGCGTGTAAAGAGCATCGATCGTCGGCGTGAACGCCTGGACCTCCCCCTCACGAGCCTCGATCGTGCGCGAGAGCGGAACCTCGAACTTGTTGAGCACGCGCAGGGCCGGTTCGCCCATGACGACGACGATCTTCGGCTGCACGATCGCCATCTCCTCGACCACGCGACGCATGCACTCCTCCGCGGCGAGATCCGGCTCCGCAATCGGGCACTTGACGCAGAGCGTGCCGTAGACGACGAGCGGGTCGATGCCGAGGCGCTTGAAGCTCTTCATCAGCGCGTTGCCGGCGCGACCGTAGAAGGCGACCCCCTCTTCGATCTCCGCCGCGGCGGGAGCCTGCTTGAGCATGAAGACATCGGCCTGCGGATGGCCGGAGCCGAGCACCGGCATCAGCTTGCCGCGCGGACAGTGGGGGCAGGACTGCAGATCGTGGGTCAGCTGGTTGAGCTCGCGAATCGCGCGCTCGAGGTACTTCTCCTTGATCTCGTCGTCGGTGGCGGGCATGGGGCTGGGCGCTCTCTTTGACGAGCCCGCCTCGGCTCCTTTCGGGCGCCCCGCCTGCATCAGCTCTTGCTCGCCGGGCGGCGTTTTCGCGGCCGCCCTCCGCGCACCGGCTTGGCGTCGGCGACGCTGCGTTTCGGCGCCTTCGGCCGGCCGGTGGTCTGCAACAGCTTCAGCGCCTGCACGTAGACGAGGTTCTTGTGCTTGCGGGTGATGTCGGCATCGCGCATCGCCTCGAGGAACTCCTCGGGGCCGTCGAAGTCGTGGATCCTCACCCGCACGCTGCCCAGACCCTGGGCGACGTGGCTGTCGGAGCCCGCCCCGGGGACGATCCGGTACTTGCGGGCGAAGCGTTCGGCCTCCTCGTTGAAGGCGGTCAGCGCCACGCGCGGGTTGAAGACCTCGAGCACGTCGATCTCCTCGACGATGTCGAGCAGGTGCTCGTAGTCGGGCACCGAGTGGAAGCGGTCGAAAGGGTGAGGGACGTAGACGAGGCCACCCTGCTCGCGGATGGCGGCGATCGTCTCCGCCATCGTCATCCCGCGCGGGATCTTCTCCTCGAGGAAGAGCCCGATCACCTCGCCCTGTTCGGCGGTCTTGACCTCCTCGGCGACGATCACCTTGATGTCGCCCATCTGTTCGGCGATCTTGCGTGCCTCAAGCGCCCCAGAGACCTCGTTGTGGTCGGTGATCGCGATCGCGCCAAGGCCCCGGTCGCGAGCCGTCTCCAGCAGCACCTCAACCGGAGTCGCACAGTCGGGCGAGTGGTCGGTGTGCATGTGCAGGTCGACCTCGATCAGGGGCCGCTTGACGATGCGCTGACGCACCGCCGGATTGCCGGCGGGATCGTGGCGGCGCCCGACCAGCCTCAAATAGAGCGCCTCCAGCTCGGCGGCAACCTGCGACCACTCCCGACCCTCCCCTCCGGGCGGGACCAGCTCATAGGAGGCCGGGAAGTAGCGCTCGAGCAGCTGCCCGGTCGGCGCTGAGCTGACCGTTCGGGCATCGAGCCGGCCGAAGAAGATCTCGACCAGCGGCCGCGCTACCTGGGTCGAGAGCACCCGCTCCTGCGGCGCGTGGAAGGTGGCGACGTTGAGCGCGGAGGAGTAGCGCAGGGCGGTAGAGGAAACGCGCGGCGCGAACGGATCGTGGACGTGGACGATGTCCGCAGTCGAGGCCCGCAGCAGCTTTTTGACCTGATCGCCAACTCCGGCGACCCGCACGCCGTGACCGCGCCGTTCCAACTCCGCCGAGACCCGCTCGACATAGAGGTTGACCGGATTCTCCGTGCCACGCCGGTAGGGCGTGACCTGGACTATCGAAAGCTTTTCCGACACGGCCGCAGCATAAGACCGATCCGGGCAGGGATCGGAGGGGGCTAGGACATCACGCCTCGACCTCTGTCGCCGGCTTCTCGACCTTGGGTGCAGCGCCCGCCCCGCGCTTGTTGGCCGCGATGAACTCCTCGGTCTGCTCGCGCGCTTCGTCGTCGGGACGCTGGGAGTGCGGCGACTTCATCAGGTAGCTGGAGGGACCGTCGAGCTGGCCGGCGATGCCGTTGTTGAGCGCCAGCTTGATCAGCCGCACGGCGTCGATGACGACGCCGGCCGAGTTGGGCGAGTCCCAGACCTCGAGCTTGAGCTCGACGTTGAGCGGCACGTCGCCGAAGGCTTTGCCCTCGAGGCGGATGTGCGCCCACTTGCGGTCGGTCAGCCAAGCGACGTAGTCGGAGGGGCCGACGTGGACGTCCTCGGCGGGCAGCTCGTGGCCCATGATCGAGGTGACCGCGTTGGTCTTGGAGATCTTCTTCGAGTCGAGCCGCTCGCGCTCGAGCATGTTGTAGAAGTCCATGTTGCCGCCGACGTTGAGCTGCGAGGTGCGCTCAACGCGGACGCCGCGGTCGTGGAAGAGGCGGGCGAGCTGGCGGTGGACGATCGTCGCCCCGACCTGGGACTTGATGTCGTCGCCGATGATCGGCAGGCCGGCCTCTTTGAAGCGCTTGTCCCAGTAGTCCTCGCGGGCGATGAAGACCGGCAGGCAGTTGACGAAGCCGACGCCCGCCGTGAGCGCCTGCTCGACGTACCACTTGGTCGCCTCCTCGGAGCCGACCGGCAGGTAGCAGACCAGCACATCCGCCTTGGTCTCTTTGAGGATGCCGACGACGTCAGCGGTTTCCCCGGGCGCCTTGGTGATCTTCTCCTTCAGGTACTTGCCAAGGCCGTCGTGGGTCATGCCGCGCTCGACCTTGACGCCGAGCTTCGGCACCTCGGCGAATTTGATCGTGTCGTTCTGGCCGGACCAGATCGCCTCGGAGAGATCCTTGCCGACCTTCTCGGAATCGATGTCAAAGGCGGCGACGAACTCGACGTCGCCGACGTGGTAACCGCCAAGGTCGACGTGCATCAGGCCGGGCACTTCCTCGCCGGGATCGGCTTCCTTGTAGTACTGGACGCCTTGGATGAAGCTGTTGGCGCAGTTGCCGACGCCGACGATCGCGACGCGAACTTTCTCGTCGGTCCGGGCGGCTCCGTTGCTGCCGTTTGCTCCGTTGCTATCGCTCATGTAATTCGAAGTCCTTCCTCGATCGGGCTAGGTGGCAAGGGACACCCTGAGCCGCGACTGGTTACAGGTCTGTTGGGTCCGGTCCCTCGTTTGAAAGCTGGTTTCGGACGTGCCATACACGCTGGATCGTGGTGATGATGGTCAGCGCCGCGATCAGGTAGACCGAGGGCGCCAGCAGTTCGAAATCGCCGAGCCCGGCGCCCTTGGCGAAGACCAAGCCGACCGAGAGTATGACTACCCGGACGGGACGCGTCGCCAACCCGACCTTGCACTCGACCCCCAGCGCCTCGGCACGGGCACGGGTGTAGGAGACCATCAACGAGCCGAGCACGGCGACGACGCACATCGCAGCGGCAAAGTCCTGACCTTGGGCGGCGAAGTAGCCCGCCACGGCGGCAAGCACGATCCCCTCCTCGATCCGGTCCAGGGTCGAGTCGAGGAAGGCGCCGAAGAGCGTCCCCTTGCCCGACATCCGCGAGTAGCGCCCGTCCAGTGTGTCCATCACCGAGCCGGCGATGAAGGCGACCCCGGCGAGGAAGAAGAGGTGCTGGGTGACGAGGACGGCGGCAACCAGGTTGCCGATCAGGCCAGCGACCGAGATCGCATTCGGCGTCAGCCGCGAATCGATCAGGCGCTCCCGCGCGTAGGCGCGCAGCTCCTGGCCGTTGCGGGCCTGACGACCGTTGCGGCGACCGCCGGGGGCCTTCGGAGGCGCCGAAGATTCCATCGCAAGTGAGGCTACCGGGAGCGGCGGCCCCGATGGGCTTTTACGCCTCGGCCTCTCGTGGAGAGCCGGGGGAGCGCCAAGCCCAGGCGTGCGGGCGGGCGCGCGCGAGGAGGCGCTGTGCCACCAGCGCGGAGGCGGCGGCGACCATCCAGCCGAGCGCGACGTCCAGCCAGTAGTGGTTGCCGGTGACGATCACGACCCAGGCGATCAGCAGCGGCCAGGCGCCCCACCAGGCCTTCGACCACCAGTTGTGGCAGACCCGCATCCCCGTGCAGCCGATCATCGCGGCGAAGGCGCAGTGCATGCTCGGCACCGCCGCGTAGGGGTTGATGAAGACTTTGGCCAGCGAGGAGTCGTGATTGACGTTGGAGAAATCGACGATCGTGTCGACGAAGTTCTGGTCGGGGAACATCCGCGGCGGTGCGGTCGGGTAGAGCGTGTAGCCGACCAAAGCGAAGCCCATCGAGACGACGAACATGTTGCGCACGAAGTAATAGGACTCGTTGCGGAAGAGGTAGAGCCAGACCAGGAAGCCCAGCGCGATCGAGAACTGGGCGTTGAGATAGAGCTGGTTGGCGATGTCGACCACCCAGTTGGCGGACAGGAAGAAGGCCTGGAAGCTGGGCTCGAAGAGGCTATGGGTCGAGCGCTCGAAGTCGATCACCTGTTGGCCATGCGCGATTGCCTCGGCGCGCTGGCCGTCGGCGATGCCGCGGACAAGCTCGTAGGCGACATCGACCAGGACGAGGATGCCGAGCTGGCGGCCGGCGTCGCCCCAACCTTGGGGCAGCTTGGTTCCGATGCGGGCGAGGGCGCGAGACACGGACGGCCAATTGTAATTCGCCCGTTAACGGGGCGGAAAGGGCGGACGGGTCCTGTCACGGGGGAGGGGGGCCTGCGGGCAGTCCACGGGCTGTCCTCGACCCCCCTCCCCCGTGCCACCCGTCCGAGTTCCGTCTCGGCTAACGGACGAACTCCAAGACGTCGTCGATGACGCGAGCGTCGTCGATCCAGGGCCAGTGGCCGGCGGCTGGGACGACTTGGAGCTGTGAGCTTGGGAGGGCGTCAGCGTAGGCCTCGGCGAAGCGGGGCTTGAGGAACGAATCGTTTGCACCCCAGAGGACTAGGGAGGGGCACGTCAGGCGGTTGAGGTCCTTGCCGGCGAGGGCCAGGCGGTCGGGATTGGCGTGGCGGTAGAGGGCGAGTGTGGCCTGGTTGGTGCCGTGATCCATGTGGCGCCAGATCATCTCGATGAACTGCGGTGGCATCGGCCGGCGGTCGCCCGAGAGCTGCCGCATGATCAATCCCATCGACGACTTGGTGGCGGTTGCGTTGGCGAGCTCGCCAAGCCAGCGACGCCGCCAGATCTGCGCCACCCAGTGCCAGCGGTAGCCGGGCAACAGCGGCACCGCGTTGATCACCACGAGCTTCTCGACCAAGTCCGGGCGGCGCTGGGCGCCGATAAGCGCCAGGCAGCCCCAATCGTGGACGACCAGCTTGCGGCGGGAAACGCCGAGCTCGTCGAGGCACTTCTCGAGGAAGACCGAGAGCCCGTACATCGAGTAGTCGAAGTGCGCCGGGTCGGGCCGATCCGAGCGTCCCCAGCCCGGCATGTCGATCGCGATCGCCGGCCCGCCGCGCTCAAGGAAGGGCAACCAGTCCTCGCCGTGGGTCGGGTTGCCGTGGCAGTAGACCGTCGGCGTCCCATCCCCCGGCACGCGCCGATAGAAGACCGACACCCCGTCGACCACAAGCTCCGCTTCTTCGATCGCACGCGGCATCGGCCCGAACCCTATGGCGTCCGCCGTGGCGGCATCTCGCGCGGGTGGCGCGGTGGCGGGGGTCCCCCATAGCGGAGGTCGCGCGCAGCGCGTCCGAGCACATGGGGGAGGGCCGCCGCGACAGGACCCGCGCGCCGATAGCGTCCGGCGCATGTCTTGGAAACGTCCCACTAGACGCCGCGTGCGGGCGATCCGCGACCGGCTGCGGGAGATATACGGGCAACCGGCCAACGAGCCGCACGGCCATCCGATCGCCGAGCTGATCAAGACGGTGCTCTCCCAGCACACCAACGACCGCAACCGCGATCGCGCCTTCGCCGCCCTGCGCGCGCGCTTCCCGACCTGGGAGGAAGTGCGCGACGTACCGGTGAGCGAGGTCGAGGAGGCGATCCGCCCAGGCGGCCTCGGCAAGCAGAAGGCGCCGCGGATCCAGGCCATCCTCGAACAGCTTGGCGAGCATCCAGATCTCGACTGGACCGCGACGGCCCCACCCGCGGAGTCGATGGCCTACCTGGACTCGCTGCCCGGCGTGGGGCGCAAAACGGCCGCCTGCGTACTGATGTTCACCTGGGGCATCCCCGTGATCCCGGTCGACGTGCACATCCACCGGGTCGCTGGCCGGCTTGGCTTCTTCCCCCTGAAAGCCAGCTTTGAACGCGCCCACGACGAGATGCAGGCTGCCGTCGATCCCGAGGATGCTTACGAGCTGCACATGAACCTGATCCGCCACGGGCGCGAGGTCTGCCGGCCGAAACCGCGCTGCGGCGAGTGCGAGCTACGCCGAATGTGTCCCTGGTACCGTGCCGGGCGCAAATGAGCAAAAAAACGTTCATCGTCTTCGGGCTGCTGGTGGTTTTCCTCGCCGTCCTAATTCCCTGGCTCGCCTTCCGCTCTGACGGCGACGCCGCCCGGGGAGCCCAGGAGGTGCCCGCCGATCTGGAGGGTGGCCAGAGCCTCTTCCAGACCAACTGCGGTACCTGCCACGCGCTGTACGCGGCGGGCACCGACGGCAACTACGGCCCCGACCTCGACGAACTGTTGGCGCCGACGGGTCCACCGGAGGGCGAGAGCGCCGGAGCGACAATCGAAGGAGTCGAAGGTCGCGTCCTCAACGCGGTCGAAAAAGGCGTCGACAGCAGCACGACTACGGGCCGGATGCCGGGCGGCATCCTCAACAAAGAGCAGGCGAAAGAAGTCTCCGAATTCGTCGCCCAGACCGCCGGCGAGGGTTGACAGTCGCCCATCCCCGGTAGGGGTTCCACTTAACTTTTTCGGGAAGACGCGGCCTGTCGGCCGCGCCTGAATCACCCGAAAAAGTACAAGACGTTCCACCCCTACCGGGGATGGGCTCTATGTCAGCTTTAGTTGGCAAACCTCAATGCGCTGAAGAGGCCGGCGTGGTCTGAATTCCAGAAGCCGTTGACCGGCAGCAGGCCGGTGACGGCTGAGCTGTCCAGAGTGACTTCGTCTGGGTCGCGGGTCATCACGTGATCGACCTGGTGGTCGAAGTCGGCTACGCTGCCGCCCGCCCCGACGGCCAGCAGGGGAACGTCGATGCAGCAGCTGAGCGGATCATCGGTGCTGCGCTCGACCAGGCCGGCTTTGAGCAGCACGCTGTAGGCCAGCGTGTCTTTACCGGTGACGGTGTCGTCATCGGAGTTGAGGTCGCCGACCAGCACCACGGGCAGATCGCTGGTCGCCGGCCCACCCGGGGCCACCAGCTCACCCGCTTGTGCCGCGCGGATTTCGGGCTGGAACGCCTCGAGGTGCGTGTTGACGAAGCGGAACGCGTGGCTTCCCCGCACCCGGGCGTCGGTTGACGTCCAGCCACGGGCGATTGCGACCGGCTGACCCAGGATCGGGACCGGGAGCAGGGTGTCGAAGTTGTCGCCCTGTGCGTTCCAGGTGTGGACGCCTCCGGAGGTGCGGGCGAGGATCACGTCGCGCATCGTCAGGCGGCCGTTGATCTCCGCGTCAGGGATGCCCTGTGCGGCCGGCCCGTCGCCAGGTTCGCCGTTCTCGTCAGCCGGCGCCTCGAGATCGAACTCCTGCTGGACGACGACGACCCGATAGGGCGCTGGCCCTTTGCCCGCGTTGAGCTGGTCGAGCAGTTCCTGTAGGTAGTCGTAGCGAACGGTCGTCGCGCTCGGCCCCGTTTGCAGCGGTGCGATGCTGGGCGGCGCCGTGCGCCAGAGCGCGACCTCTTGCAGGCCGACCAGGTCGGGGCGCTTTTCGCGAATCTCCGCCGCAAGCCCCTTGGCCCGGGTCGGGAAATCGTTGGCGGTGACTTGGTTGAGGATCGCGCCATTCGCTTCGGCGAGTTCCTGAAGGCTTTCGGTGCCGATCGCCGGACCGAGGTCGGCGCCGAGGTAGAGGTTGCGGGTCATCACCCGCACTTCCTTGCCACGACCGTGACCTTGGCCGTGATGGCCGTGGCCGTGGCCGTGGCCGTGGGACTTCGCGTGGTGAGCGTGGTGATGGCCATGGCCGTGGTGGCCGTTGAGGCCGTGCGGCTTCGCCGTCGCCAGTGCCGGCAGCAGGGCAAAGGCGAATGCGGCGACTAGGACGAGCAGCGCCGGCAATCGGGATGCGTAAGGTCGATTCACTTTTGGCTCCTCTTGGTTGGCGACCCGCCGCCAGCCGGCGAAGTCGGTTTCCGTCGAGGCGCCTCCCACCGGGCGCCCGCTTTCGCGACTGCCCGGCTTGACGAACCGCAAACCCACTATAGGCACACCTCTTGCATGTCCGTGGAAATCTGCCATACTGACGCTTAGATTTCTTAGGCAGAACGAACTAGAGCTGGAGGTACTTGATAGTGGGTAAGACGATCGGGATCGACCTGGGCACGACCAACTCCTGCGTCGCCGTTCTGGAGGGCGGCGAGCCGACCGTACTGGAGAACTCCGAGGGCGGGCGCACGACCCCCTCGGTCGTCGCCTTCAGCGAGTCGGGCGATCGGCTCGTCGGCACCGTCGCCAAGCGGCAGGCGGTGATGAATCCCGAGAACACGATCTTCTCGATCAAGCGCTTCATGGGCCGCAAGGAGGCCGAAGTCAAAGAGGAGGAGACGATCGTCCCCTACAAGGTCGAGGCTGGCCCCAACGGCGACGTGCGTGTCGACGTGCGCGGCAAGCAGTACAGCCCACCGGAGATCAGCGCGATGATCCTGCAGAAGCTGAAGGCCGACGCCGAAGCGAAGCTCGGCGAGACGGTCGACAGCGCCGTGATCACGGTCCCCGCCTACTTCAACGACGATCAGCGGCAGGCAACCAAGGATGCCGGCAAGATCGCCGGGCTCGAGGTGAAGCGGATCATCAACGAGCCGACCGCCGCTTCGCTCGCCTACGGGCTCGACAAGGAGACGGCGGACCACACGATCCTCGTCTTCGACCTCGGTGGTGGCACCTTTGACGTCTCGGTGCTCGACATCGGCGAGGGCGTCTTCGAAGTGAAGGCAACCGCTGGTGACAATCATCTCGGTGGCGACAACTGGGACAAGGCGATCGTCGAGTGGCTGGTCGCCGAGTTCAAACGCGACCAGGGCGTCGACCTCGCCGCCGACAAGAACTCGCTGCAGCGCCTCTACGAGGCGGCGGAGAAGGCCAAGATCGAGCTCTCCTCGGCACAGGAGACGCAGATAAACCTGCCCTTCATCACCGCGGTCGAGGGTCAGCCCAAGCACCTCGACATGAAGCTGAGCCGCTCGAAGCTGAACGAGCTCACCGCCGACCTGCTCGAGCGCGTTGTCGGTCCGGTCAAACGGGCGCTCGACGACGCCGGCGCCGCTGTCGATCATGTTGTCCTGGTCGGTGGCATGACCCGGATGCCTGCCGTGCGCGAGCGGGTCAAGGAGCTGACCGGCAAGGACCCCCACCAGGGCGTCAACCCGGACGAGGTGGTCGCCGTCGGCGCCGCGATCCAGGCGGGAGTGCTGGCGGGCGACGTCAAGGACGTGCTGCTGCTCGACGTCACTCCCCTGACTCTCGGCATCGAGACAAAAGGCGGCGTGATGACGAAACTGATCGAGCGCAACACGACGATCCCCACCAAGAAGTCGGAGATCTTCTCGACCGCCGATGACAACCAGCCCTCGGTCGAGATCCACGTCCTGCAGGGCGAGCGCGAGATGGCCAGCGGCAACAAGAGCCTGGGCAAGTTCCAGCTCACCGGCATCCCGCCGGCGCCGCGCGGCATGCCCCAGATCGAGGTCACCTTCGACATCGACCCGAACGGCATCATCCACGTCACCGCCAAAGATCTCGGCACCGGCAAAGAGCAGAAAATCGAGATCCAGTCGGGCTCCGGACTCTCCGAGGAGGAGATCCAGGGCATGGTCTCCGACGCCGAGGCTCACGCCGAGGAGGACCGCAAGCAGCGCGAACTTGCGGAGGCGCGCAACCTCGCCGAGAACGCTGCCTATCAATCGGAGAAACAGCTCGAGGAGCTCGGCGACAAAGTCGACTCCGCCGACAAAGAGGCGATCGAGGCGGCGATCAAAGACGTGCGCGAGGCGCTCGAGTCCGACAGCGTCGAGGAGATCAACTCGAAGACGGAAGCGTTGACGGCTGCTTTCACCAAAGTTTCGGAGCAGCTCTATGCGGCGGCGCAGCAGGAGCAGGCTGCGGCGCAGTCGGCTGACGGGGGCTCTGCGGAGGGCGGCGATTCCGCTGACGAGGAGGAGGTTGTTGACGCTGAGGTCGTCGATGAGGGTGACGAGAAATGAGCGAGTCCCAGGACGATCAGGGACGAGAGCGCTCGGCCGCGGGTCCTGACGCGCCCTCGGGGGGGCCTGCGGGCGGGGGCGGTGCCTCCGTTCTCGGCCCCCCCGAGTCCACGCCACCCGCGGAAGAGGCGGACCAGGTCCAGAGCGATCTGGATGCGCTCCTGGCCGACACCCAGCGCGAGCGTGATGAGTATCTGGACCTCGCCAAGCGGACCAAGGCTGATTTCGAGAACTTTCGTAAGCGGATGACGGCGGAGGTTCAGTCGGCAACCGCTCGCGGAAAGGGTGAGCTGTTGCGGGAGGTCGTGCCGGTCCTTGACGACCTGGAGCGGGCAATTCAGGCGGCAGGGTTGGACCCCGAGGGTGACTCAGATGATGGGCTGGCCCACGGGGTGCTGCTTGTGTTCAGGAGCTTGCGCGACTCGTTGACGCGGAATGGCGTAGAGGCTGTCGATCCGAAGGGGGAGAAGTTCGATCCGATGCAGCATGAGGCGCTCTCTACTCAGCCGGCGGAGGGGGTTGAGTCGGGGACCGTCGTTGAGGTGTTGCAGAAGGGGTACCGGCTGGGGGAGCAGTTGATTCGGCCTGCCCGTGTGGTGGTGAGCGAGTAGGCGCGTGGCCGAGGACCTTTACAAGGTGCTCGGGGTTCCGAAAGGGGCGTCCGAGGAGGAGATCAAGAAGGCGCACCGGAAGCTGGCGCGCAAATATCACCCTGACCGCAATTCCGGCGATCCGAAAGCGGAGGAGCGGTTCAAGGAGATCCAGGGGGCCTACGACACGCTCTCGGATCCCGAGAAGCGCAAGGAATATGACGCCGGGGGCGGGATGTTCGGCGGCTTCGGTGGGGGCGCCGGACCCGGTGGCGCGGGACCGTTTGGGCCCGGCGGCGCAGGAGCAGCCGGGGGCTTCGACGTCAGCGACATCTTCTCCAACATCTTCGGCCGTGGCGGCGGACGGGCGCAACCGCAACAGGTGAGGGGTCGCGACCTCGAAACGGAGATCAGCCTCAGCTTCGATCAGGCGGTGAACGGTGCCCAGGTGACGGTCACCGTGCCGAAGGCCGAACGCTGCCCGACCTGCCGAGGCAGCGGCGCCAAACCGGGGACCAGCCCGGTCACCTGTCCGCGCTGCGAAGGCCGCGGCATCGACGCGCAGAGCCAGGGCTTCTTCTCGATCAGCCAGCCCTGCCCCCAGTGCGGCGGCCAGGGGCAGATCATCGAGGACCCCTGCCCGACCTGCGGCGGCTCCGGGCTGACCCAGCAGACCAAGCGCTACAAGGCCAACATCCCTGCCGGCGTCAAGGACGGGGCGCGAATCCGCCTCGCCGGCAAGGGCGAGGCCGGGCAGCGCGGGGGACCGCCCGGCGACCTCTTCGTGGTCACCCGCGTCGCCGCCTCGCCGGTCTTCAAGCGGCTCGACGGCGGCAACCTCGAGGTGACGGTGCCGATCACGATCGCCGAGGCACTACAGGGGGCGACGATCGAGGTGCCGACCCTGGAGGGCACGAAGAAGATCAAGGTCGGGCCGGGGACCAGACATGGCTCGATCCAGCGGCTGCGCGGCGAGGGCGCGCCAAAGCCCCGCGGACGCGGCAAGGGCGACATCCGCTACCGGCTCGAGATCGAGATGCCGGAGAAGCTCACCGAGGAGCAGGAGGAGGCCGCGGCGAAGCTGGCGGAGGCCTTCAACGGCTCAAACCCCCGGGCCGACCTGCTGGCAAAGGCGGGCCGCCGATGAGCTTCCGGTGCGCCTTTTGGACCCCGCAGGTGCATAAAGCGCACCGGAACGGGGGTGGGGGATGAGCGTGCGACGTGAACGGATCGACGTCTCGATCGACTCCGAGCGCGGCGTCTTCATGATCTCGGTCGCCGCCGAGCTCGCCCACATGCACCCGCAGACGCTGCGGATGTACGAGGCGCGCGGGCTGATCCAGCCGAAGCGCTCGCCGAAGAACACCCGCCTCTACTCACAGCGCGACGTCGAAAGGCTGCGGCGCATCCAGCAGATGACCTCAGAACAGGGCCTCAACCTGGCTGGGGTCGAGACCGTCCTCGAAATGGAGGAACGGGTAGAGCAGATGCGGGCAGAGCTGGAGCGGATGCGACGCCGGGCCGAGAAGCTCGAACGCCGGTTCCTGGAAGGAGGCGCGAATGCAGCCGGATAGGTTCACCGTCAAGTCCCAGGAAGCGGTGGCGGCTGCGCAGCAGCTTGCCTCGACCCGACACAACCCGGAGATCACGCCGGCGCACCTGCTGGTCTCCCTGCTCGTCCAAGAGGACGGGCTGGTCGCCCCAATCCTGCAGAAGCTGGGCGAGGAACCCGCCGCGATCGGCGGCAAAGCCCACGAGGCGATCGAAGCTCAGCCGCGGCTGAGCGACGGCAGCGAGGAACCGCGGATGTCGACTGCCTTGACGCGGACGCTGCGCCAGGCGGAGAAGGAGATGGCGAAGCTCGGCGACGAGTACATCTCGACCGAGCACCTGCTGCTGGCATTGGTCGAGTCCGACCCCGGCATGTCCGAGATCCTGCCGGGCCTCGCCTCGCTCGAGAAAGCGATACTCGAGGTGCGGGGGCCGCACAAGGTCACCTCGCCCAACCCCGAGGACAGCGTGCAGGCGCTGGAGAAATTCGGCCGCGACCTGACCCTCGAGGCGGAGGCGGGAAAACTCGATCCCGTGATCGGGCGCGATGAGGAGATCCGCCGCGTGATCCAGGTCCTCTCGCGCAGAACCAAGAACAACCCGGTGTTGATCGGCGACCCGGGAGTCGGCAAGACGGCGATCGTCGAGGGGTTGGCCCAGCGAATCGTCGGCGGCGACGTGCCGGAGAGCCTGCGCGACCGCCGCGTGATCGCGCTCGACATCGGCTCGCTGCTGGCCGGCTCGAAATATCGCGGCGAGTTCGAGGAGCGGCTGAAAGCGGTGCTGACCGAGGTGCAGGAGGCGGCCGGGCAGATCGTCCTCTTCCTCGACGAGCTGCACACGATCGTCGGCGCCGGCGCGGCCGAAGGCGCGGTCGACGCGGCGAACCTGCTGAAGCCGATGCTGGCCCGGGGGGAACTGCGCGCGGTCGGCGCTACCACGCTCGACGAGTACCGCAAGCACATCGAGAAAGACGCGGCGCTGGAGCGGCGCTTCCAGCCGGTGCTCGTCGGCGAGCCGGACATCGGCGACACGATCGCGATCTTGCGCGGGCTGAAGGAGCGCTACGAGGTCCACCACGGCGTCCGCATCGCCGACTCGGCGATCGTCGCCGCCGCGACCCTCTCCGAGCGCTACATCGCCGATCGCTTCCTGCCGGACAAGGCGATCGACCTGATCGACGAGGCCGCCTCGCGGCTGAAGATCGAGATCGACTCGATGCCGACCGAGATCGACGAGGTCGAGCGGCGCATCCAACAGCTCGAGATCGAGCGCGAGGCGCTGAAGAAAGAGAGCGACGACGCCTCGGCGACGCGACTGGAGGCGATCGAGTCGGAGCTGGCCGAGCTGCGCGAGCGCTCCGGCGAGATGAAAGCGCGCTGGCAGAACGAGAAGGAGGCGATCGACTCGATCAAGGAGGCCAAGGCGCGCCTCGAGGAGGCCGGCCGCGAGGCCGAGCGGGCGGAGCGCGACGCCGACCTCGAGCGGGCGGCGAAGCTGCGCTACGGCGAGATCCCCGAGCTGGAGAAAACGGTCGAAGAGCAGGAGTCGCGGTTGGCCGAGCTGCACGCCGGCGGGGGCACGATGCTGACCGAGGAGGTGACCGAGCAGGACGTCGCCGAGGTCGTCGCCAAATGGACCGGCATCCCGGTCAGCCGTCTGATGGAGGGCGAGGTCGAGAAGCTGATCCACATGGAGGAGCGCCTGCACGAGCGGGTGATCGGCCAGGCCGAGGCGATCGCCGCCGTCTCCAACGCGCTGCGCCGGTCCCGCGCCGGCCTCTCGGACCCGCACCGACCGATCGGCAGTTTTCTCTTCCTCGGGCCGACCGGAGTCGGCAAGACCGAGCTGGCTAAGGCGCTGGCGGAGTTCATGTTCGATTCCGAGCAGGCGATCGTCCGCCTCGACATGTCCGAGTACATGGAGAAACACACGGTCGCGCGCCTGATCGGCGCCCCGCCCGGCTACGTCGGCTACGAGGAGGGCGGCCAGCTGACCGAGGCGGTGCGGCGCCGCCCCTACGCGGTGGTGCTGCTCGACGAGATCGAGAAGGCCCACCCGGATGTCTTCAACACCCTGCTGCAGATCATGGACGACGGGCGGCTTACCGACGGCCAGGGCCGGACGGTCAGCTTCGCCAACACGGTGTTGATCATGACCTCGAACGTCGGCAGCGAGCGGATCGTCGCCGAGTCGGTCGACGAGAAGATGCGCGAGCAGATCGAGGAGGTGCTGGCAGCGACCTTCAAGCCGGAGTTCCTCAACCGGATCGACGACACGGTGATCTTCCACCGGCTCTCCAAGCAGGACATCGGCCGCATCGTCGAGCTGCAGGTGGAGCAGCTGATCGCCCGCGTGCGCGAGCGAGGGATCGACGTCGAGCTCACCGACGAGGCGAAGATGTTGCTCGGCAACCTCGGCTACGACCCGACCTACGGCGCGCGGCCACTGAAGCGGGTGATCCAGAAGCAGTTGGTCGACAAGCTGGCGCTGGCGCTGCTCGAGGGCGATTTCCGCGAAGGAGACGTGGTGAGGGTGAGCGCGGAGGAAGGCGAATTGGCCTTCGAGGCAGCGGCCGATCCGGCAGCTGCCTAGACCAGATGGGAACTACAGCTCATTATGTGGTGTTAAGGGAACTGGGCGAAAATCCGACATAAGCTCTCAGCCCGAACTTTTTCCATGCCTGGACGCCGTCGCATCGACACCGCAACCCCACTCCGTTCTTCGCTTGCCAATGCCGCTTTCGCGGTAGAGGAACGCCTGGTCTGGGGCGGCGCAGACGTCGTGCGCCGCGTCTTTGACGCAGTCAAATGGCCCTTCGAGCGGATCATCTGGGCGATCGAGCGCGGGCTCGTCTGGCCTTTGGAGGAGCGGACCGGAGATTGGAGCGCGCCGCTACGGGCCTTCAGCGTGGTCGCCCTGGCGCTGCTCGCGGTCGGCGCCGGCGTGCTCGGGCTCGTCTGGGCATCCGGTAGCGGCGGTGGCGGCAGCGCTCATCTGCGCGCGGCTTCCGCCCCAGTTGCGCCGCCAATCGTGCGGCAGGCGCCGGCAGTTCAGCCGGACCCAGCCGCACCGATGCTGCAGGGGGCGAAGCCGGACTTCACGGTGGAGTCAGGTGGCGGGGTCTCCAAGAGCTCCGGAGAGGTCGCGAGCTCGACCCCTGACACCACGACTAACTCGACTGCCGAAGTGGCGAGCTCAGCAGCCACCAGCTCCAGCGGCTCCTCCGAGGCTCCAGCGGCAGAGGTCGCCGGGCCGGCGGCGATCAAGATCGCCCATCAGTTCGCCGGCGCCTTCGTTCTTTACGAGACGGGCCGCAAGACCGCCGAGGTCCGCGGCACCTTCGCGAAGACGGCAACCGCGCAACTGACCCGCTCACTGCTGCAGCGCCCGCCGCGCCTGCCAACGGGCGTGAAGGTGCCAAAAGCGAAGGTGCTCAACGTCGTGGCGGGCCCTCGGCACGGCGACACCTACACGCTCAGCGTCTCGCTGCTGCGGCTCGGCGTCGCCAGTGAGCTGCGACTCGACATGCAGCCCGATCTGAAAACTGACCGGTGGCTCGTGACGGACGTGCGCGGCTGATGGGCCGGCTGCGCAACACACTTGCCGCCGCGGCGGTGGGCGCGGCGCTGACCGCTTCCAACGCGAGCGCCGCCGAAGCGCCCGCGCCGGAGACCGCGTCGCCGGCGCTGGAACAGAACGAAACGCTGGCGGCGCCCGAGACCTCGACGCCAGCACCGAGCGGCGGCACGGTGGTCGAAGCCCCGGCCCCGGAAAAGGACGAAAAGGTCGAGGCGACTCCGGCGCCAGAGCCCGATGCCGGCGCGACCCCTGCCCCTGCCCCCACCCCCACCGAAATCTTCGAAGTCCCCTCGATCCCCAGTTCCAGCTGCGCCGCTTCCGGCGTGCCGCCGGTGCTGATCCCGATCTACAACCGCGCCGCCGCGACCTATGGCCTCGGCCCGCAGGGCCCCGCGATCCTGGCCTCGATCAACGGCATCGAGAGCGCCTTCGGCACCAACATGGGTCCGTCTTCGGCCGGCGCAGTCGGCTGGATGCAGTTCATGCCCTCTACCTGGGACATGTACGGAGTCGACGCCAACGGCGACGGAGTGCGCGACCCCTACAACCCCGAAGACGCGATCTTCGCCGCCGCCCGCTACCTCAACGCCGCCGGCATGCCGGCCGACACTTACAACGCCATCTTTGCCTACAACCATGCCGACTGGTACGTCGCTGATGTTCTCGCCAACGCCTCCTGCTACGGCGCGCTGGGTGGCGGAGTTAGCGGCGGCTTCGCGCTTACCCCGCAGCTTCGGGGCTTCAGCTGCGAGGCAGCGCCCGACTGGCGGGAGCAGATCCCCGACGAGTACATGGAAGCCTTCGAGGCCGCCGCCAGCCGCTACGAACTGGGTCAGCGCGGCGTCTGGGCGCTCGCCGCCGTCGCCCGACTCGAGTCGAACTTCGGCCGCGGCATGGCCAAAGAAGAACTGCGAACGCGCGGCCCTCTCGGCATGGAAGCAAGCGAGTGGAGTGCCTATGCGGTCGACGGGAACGAGGATGGTCATGTCTACCGTGGCGACCCCGCCGACGCAGCTGCCTCCCTAGCCCGCTTGATCTGGTCGCGAGGCGGCCTGCGGGCCGGCATCTTCACCCACAACCAAGCGCAGTGGTACGTGCAGGCTGTGCTCGCCGACGCCGAACAGCTCGAAGGAAAGTGCCAGGTCACCGTGGTCGATTGGCCCCTGGCGCTGCCCGGTACGACCGGCGCGCCAATCAACTGGGACAACCTGACGCTCTCCAACGATCTCGAGCTGCAGGACATCACCTCAGGTGTGCTCGACCCGCGCATCGTCGCCCTGATCGGGGCGATCACGCAGCAGCATCAGCTGACGATCTCTTCGCTGCGCTCGGATCATTCCGAGTACACGGTCGAAGGCAACGTCTCCAACCACTTCTACGGGCGGGCGATGGACATCGCCGCCGTTGACGGAGTGTCCTGCACCGATACGGCGGTCGACGCGCCGTGTGCCCAGCTGGGGCAGACGCTGGCCTACCTGCCGGCGCCGGCGCATCCGACCGAGCTCATCTACTGCTTCGATCTCGATGGGTCCGGGCCGGCGTTTGCGCGTTCCGATCACTGTGATCACGTGCACGCTGGGTACGACGGCTGAAGCCCCGACCCCGTTCGCTGGGTGGGTCGCGTAACGTAGAGCTCAAGGTCCTGCCGAGAGCCGAGAGGAGAGCTGCAATGCCTACTTATGTGATGCTGACGAACCTGACTTCCGAGGGTGTGCGGACACTGAAGAACAATCCCGGACGGGTTGCCGAGGTCAATCAGGAGGTTGAGCAGATCGGCGCGAAAGTGATTGCTCAGTACGCGACGTTGGGGCAGTACGACTTCATCACCGTGGTTGAGGCTCCCGATGAGAAAACGATGGCCAAGGTGTCGGTGGAGCTCGGGTCGCGGGGGACGATGACTAGCCAGACGCTCGCGGCGATGTCGGCGAACGAGCTTTCCGACACCCTTTAAAGCAGGGAGCAAGCGCTTGAAGATCCTGGTCGTCGGTGGGGGTGGACGGGAGCACGCGATTGTGCGGGCGCTGGCGCGGTCGGCTCACGCGCCCGAGTTGCTCTGTGCGCCGGGCAATGCCGGGGTTGCCGCGGATGCTGAGTGCTTGACTGAGATCGCGGCCGATGATGTTGGGGCGATCGTCGCCGCAGCGAGTGAACGTGGGGTCGATCTTGTTGTGGTTGGGCCCGAGGCGGCGCTGGTGGGGGGCGTCGTCGATGCCTTGGAGGACGCCGGGGTGCCGGCGTTCGGGCCGAGTGCGGCGGCGGCGGAGTTGGAGGGGTCGAAGGCCTTCGCCAAGGAGCTGATGAGCGAGGCCGGAGTGCCGACCGCTTCGCACGTGCTGCTGCGGAGTCGCGAGGAGGCACTCGAGCAGATCGCTCGTGCCGTTTGGCCGGCAGTCTTGAAGGCGGACGGGCTGGCGGCGGGGAAGGGAGTGATCATCTGCGCCTCGGAGGCCGAGGCCCGTGAGGCGATCGACGTCTTTTTTACCGAGCAGCGTTTTGGTGAGACGACCGTCGTGCTGGAGGAGTTCCTGGAGGGCGAGGAGCTTTCACTGCTGGCCCTCTGTGACGGGGAGAACGTCGTGCCGTTGGCGCCGGCCCAGGACTACAAGCGGATCTTCGACGGCGACGGCGGGTCCAATACCGGTGGCATGGGCAGCTACTCGCCGGTGCCGGGCTTTGGCGGGGCCGAGGTGGAGGAGATCGTCGATGCCGTGCACCGGCCGATCGTGGCGGCGATGGCACGGCGCGGCCGACCCTTCCACGGGGTCCTCTACGCGGGCCTGATGATCGGTGCTGACGGAGCCAAGGTGCTCGAGTTCAACACCCGTTTCGGCGACCCCGAGACGCAGGCGGTGCTGCCGCGACTGCGCTCCGATCTCGTCGACCTCTGCCTCGCTGCGCGCGAGCCGGGTGGCCTGGCCGGCGCCGAGGCGGAGTTCGCCGAGGACTGGGCGGTGACGCTGGTGCTCGCCTCCGCGGGCTATCCGCAGTCCTCTTCAAAGGGCGACGTAATCCGCGGCATCGATGCCGCCGCCGAGCTTGCCGAGATCACGCACGCCGGCACGGCTGAGCGGAACGGCGAGATAGTCACCGCCGGCGGCCGGGTGCTGAACGTGACCGCACTCGCTGCGACGCCCGCCGAGTCCCGCGATCGCGCGTACGATGCCGCGGGTCGGATCGAGTTCGAGGGAAAGCAGATGCGATCAGACATCGCCGCCCGTGCGGTCGACCGCGTCGCCAGCTAAAAGCCAGTCACAGAGAGGACGAGATGAGCGAGATCTCAGAGGACCCGCAGCCCAGCGGAGGAGAAGCGGCCGAGCCGCGAGTCGGAGGGGCGCTGGCGATGCCGGCGGTCGAGGAGGCCTTCGAGGAAATCGACGTCGACGAGCCCCTGGTCGGAATCATCATGGGCTCCAAGAACGACAAGCCGAAGATGCAGCCGGCGGGTGCGGCGCTGCACGACGCCGGCATCCGCTACGAGGTGCGGGTGATGAGCGCCCACCGCGACCCGGAGTTGGTGCAGGAGTACTGCACCAACGCGAGGATGCGGGGCCTCAAGGTGATCATCGCCGGCGCCGGCATGTCGGCGGCGCTGCCCGGCGTGGCGGCAGCACACAGCGACCTGCCGGTGATCGGCGTGCCGATCCTCGGCAAATCGCTCGGCGGCCTCGACGCGCTGCTCTCCGCCGTGCAGATGCCGCCGGGCATCCCGGTCGCCTGCGTGGCGATCGACGGCGCCAAGAACGCCGGCATCTTGGCCGCGCGGATCATCAATGCGTAATACGAGCGCATCCGGCGGGCGGGTCCTGTCGCGGCGGCCCTCCCCCATGTGCTCGGACGCGCTGCGCGCGCCCTCCGCTATGGGGGACCCCCGCCACCGCGCCACCCGCCCGAAGGAAGGTGCTCGTTGATCCCCAGATACACGCGGCCAGAGATTGGGAAAGCTTGGTCGGCTCAGCGAAAGCTGGAGTGTTGGTTGGAGGTTGAGTTGGCTGCGACGGAGGGCTGGGCCGAGGAGGGCGCGGTGCCGCGCGAGGCGGCCGAGGCGGCGCAGGCGAATGCCGCGTTCACGGTGGAGGCGGTCAACGAGCGCGAGAAGGTCACTGACCACGACGTCGCCGCCTTCGTCGACGTCGTCGCCGCCAGCGTCGGCGAGCACGGGCGCTGGATCCACTACGGGCTGACTTCATCCGACGTGCTCGACACGGCGCTGGCGCTGCAGCTGCGCGAGGCGGGCGAGGTTGTCCTTGCCGGGGCGCGCGCCTACCGCGACGCGCTGATTGAGCGGGCGCTCGAGCACCGTGAGACGCTCTGCGTCGGCCGCACCCACGGCATCCACGCCGAGCCGACGACCTTCGGGCTGCGGCTGGCCGGTTTCGCCTTCGAGGCCGACCGCAACCTGGATCGGCTCAGCAACGCCTTCGAGCAGCTCGCCTTCGGCAAGCTCTCCGGCGCGGTGGGCACTTACGCCTCGGTGCCGCCGGCCGTCGAGGCGCGGGTGATGGAGCGACTCGGCTTGCGGCGCGAGGACGTGGCGACGCAGGTGATCCCGCGCGACCGCCACGCGGTGCTGACCTCGAGCGTGGCGATCGCCGGTGCCGGTCTCGAGCGCTTCGCCACCGAGGTCCGCAACCTGCAGCGCACGGAGGTGCGCGAGGTCGAAGAGCCGTTTGCCGCCGGCAAGCAGAAGGGCTCATCGGCGATGCCGCACAAGCGCAACCCGATCCGCACCGAGCGGATCACCGGCCTCGCCCGCGTCCTCCGCGGCTACGCCCAGACGGGCCTGGAGAACGTCGCCCTCTGGCACGAGCGCGACATCTCGCACTCGGGTGCCGAGCGAGTGATCCTTCCCGACGCGACGATCTGCCTCGACTACATGCAGGACCTGGCGACCAAGGTCGTCACCGGCATGACCGTCCGCAGCGACCGGATGCGCGAGAACCTAGAGCTAACCCACGGTGCCCTCTTCAGCCAGCGCGCCCTCACCGCCCTGGTCGAGTCGGGCCTCACCCGCGACGACGCCTACCGCATCGTCCAGGAGAACGCCCAGCAGGCCTGGGACAGCGGCACTGAGTTCCGCGGGCTGCTCGGGGCCGCGGCGCCCGACCTCGACCTCGACGCCGTCTTCGATTACAGCGCCTACCTTACGCACGTGCCCGAGATCTTCGAGCGGCTGGACGCACTGCGCAATTAGGACTGAAGGGTCTCAGACCGGGATCACGGTGAGGCCGGCGACGCCTGAGAGGGCATCGAAGTCGCCGTCCTGCGTGAGGACCGGGATTTCGTGCGCCGCGGCCGTTGCCGCAATCCACATGTCGTTGATGTTGACGCGCCGCTCCGCGGCGGAGAGATAGGCGCGCATCTGGGCCCATGCCCGGGCGACCTGCTCGTCGACAGGAAGCACGACGATGTTGGCAACCGCATCAAGGGTGTCAAGGCGCCTATCTCGCGTCGCGATGTCCTTCGCCGCGAGGATGCCCGCCCGAAGCTCCGCCTTGGTGACGATTGAAATCGCTCCGGATTCCGGAATCGCCTGACGCCGGAGCGGCCTTCCTTGCTCAATCGCAACGAACACAGAGGTGTCAAGCACCGCACGAGATGGGGAACCGTTCCTCAAACGATCGGTCCGAGGTCGTCGTCGCCAGGCAACTCCAGATCTTTTTGGAGACCTGGATCGGCGGAATGCGTCTTAAGCAACTCAATCAACTCGTCGCGCGGCATCCACCTCGGAGTGTTGTCGGGATATGGCGCCAGGATCGCGACCGGCTTACCGCGCACGGTGATCACCATGCTCTCGCCCGCCTCAACCCGGCGAAGCAGATCGGCGGTTTTATTCCGCAGCTCTCGTGTGGCAACTTCTACGATAGTGCGACGATCGTAGCATCTGAGCCTGAGACGACCAGGCAGTAGGCTTCCGCCGATGGTTCTCTACACCTGCGGGCAGAAGACGCATGGGCCGGGCTTTGCTCATCCCTGTGGGAAGGCGGGCAAGGCGCTCGACGCCGCCGGCTACGACTACGAGGTCAAGACGGTCGGGGGCTACCGGTTGATCCCCTGGACCTGGGGCGGCCGCAACGTCGACCGGGCCGAGGTGAAGAAGCTGAGCGGCACCAACGAGGTGCCGATCCTCGTCCTCGACGACGGCGAAGTGGTCTCGGGCTCGGGCACGATCGCGCGCTGGGCCAAGGAACACCCCGCCGCGCGCGCGGCGAGCTAAACGGCGACGAGGTCGCGCTCGCGCGCCGGGTGGCGGGCGGTGACGACGACGGGAGTGCCGGCACGCGGCGAGAGGGTGATGTTGCGGCGGCCGATCTTCTCCGGCGCCGGGCTTGCCTTGTGCAGCTCGCAGCGCGTCAGCACCTCACGCAGCGCGATCCGCATCTCGAACTCGGCGAAGGCGGCGCCAATGCAGCGGCGGATGCCTCCGCCGAAGGGGATCCAGGCGTAGGTGTCGGGCGCGTCCTCGAGGAAGCGCTCGGGGCGAAAGGCGAAGGGCTCGGGGTAGACGTCGGCGCGGGTGTGGGTGAGCCAGATCGCCGGAGTGACGTCGGTGCCCGCCGGCAGAGTCAGTCCGTCGGCGACGAGGTCCACGTTGAGTCGGCGGCCGGCGAGCGGCACGACGGGGCGCAGGCGAAGCGACTCGCTGATCGTCGCCCGAAGGTAGTCCTCCTCGCCAGCCTCCAGCGACTCCTGCAGGCGCTGCATCGGCCCCGCGTGGCGCAGCAGCAGGTCGAAGGTCCAGGCCAAAGCGGTGGCGGTGGTCTCGTGACCGGCGAGCAGCAGGGTCATCAGCTGGTCGCGCAGGTCGGTGTCGCTCATGCCCGAGCCGTCCTCGAATTCGGCCTGCATCAGCAGCGAGAGGATGTCCTCGCGCTCCTCGAAGTCGCCGCTGGCACGGCGCTCGGCGATCTCCGCGTAGAGCAGCTCGTCGGCCGCATTCAGCTGGCGTTCGAACTTGGCCCAGGGCCCGCGGCCGCCGAAGCGGCGCGAGGCGAGGCCGGCCAGCTGCGCAAAGGGCGAGGCGGTCTCCTCCAGCACCTGAGTAAGGACCGTGCGCAGGCGCTCCAGCCGCGGCCCGTCGGCGACGCCGAAGACGACGCGCAGGATCACCTCGAGCGTGATCGCCTGCATCCGCGGATGTATCGCGAACTCCTCCCCCAGCGGCCAAGAGTCGACCTCCCGATCGACGATCTCCTCGACGATCGGCTGATAAGAGCGCATCCGCTCCCCATGAAACGGCGGCAGCATCACCTTGCGATGAGCAAGGTGATCCGCCCCCTCCGTCACCAACAACGAGCGCGCCCCCACGATGGGCGTGAGGATGATGTCCCGCCCCGGCGGCAGCCCATGCGAGCGCTCCATATACAGCGCCTTGATCGCGACCGGATCCGAGATCATCACCATCGGGCGCTCAAAGGTGAGGAATTTGACGCTGAAGCTATCCCCGAACCTCTCCCGGTTCTCCTGCATGAACGGCAGCGGCCGGAAGCTCCAGCGCAACGTCTGCACAAGTGGCGAACTCTTCGGTTCCGGCGGCAGCATCCGCTGCATAGCGTCGCAGACCAGGAGAGGTCGGGGGGTCGCTCCCGCAAGCGGCGTCCTCTTTTTCGCCCCACGGACCTTCTCGGACGGCCCTCATCATCTCAGGCGAAAAACCCAGCGCCGCGGGAG
>JBKPOV010000160.1:0-4172 GCA_046733315.1 Actinomycetota bacterium | reverse complement strand
TCGAGATGCTCCAGGCCTTTGTGGAGGATCTGGAAGAGCGAGAAGGGACGCCGACTCTCCCAGGGCTTGATCCCGCCGAGTTGCATCCGTGGGTCGCAGAATCCGCAGCTCGCCTCTGGCAGGACGGTCACCAGCGGCAAGCGGTTCAGGCAGCCGCCACCTCAGTCGAGACCTGGCTTCGCACGAGGACCGGGGTGCATCAAGGAAGCATCACGAGTCTCGTCGGCTCAGTCTTCTCGGCTTCCGACCCGACCCCCGACATGCCACGCATGAGATTTGCGGGCTTCGATCCCGTCGGATCGGACGGATGGAAGAACGCCCATGAGGGAGCTGGCGCATTCGGTCGCGGCTGCTTCCTCAGAATCCGCAACCTCTACACGCACCACGATGGCGATACGGAGCAGGAAGACCTAGAGGCACTCGCCGCTCTAAGCCTCCTCGCTCGATGGATCGACGGCGCCGAGGTCGTCAAAGCGAAGTCAGACGCAGCCTGATCTCGCTCCGCCCTCAGCAGTCATAGGCTTCGACCGTGGAGATCGAGCGCTTCGTCTGGACGGTGCATGCAGAGGACCGCCTCCGACAGCGCCGCCTCAATGCGACCGATGTCGAGGAGGCGATCAAGGACCGCCATGCCGAGCGAGAGGTAAACGACGGTCGCGCCGAATGGCTCGTCAGCGGCAAGACCGCCGACGGCACCGCCTTCGAGGCCATCTACGACCACCCGCACGGAGACGACGAAGCTGCTGTCCGGATCGTCTCTGTCTGGAGACTCGATTCCTAGCCGGTAGCCCGAGCCAGCGCTACCCTTATCAAGCATGTTCGCCTACTACGACTCAGACGCCGACATCGCCTGGTTCCCGACCGGGGAGTCCGACGATGTCGTCAGCGAGCGCGTGCCGGGCGGCCTCCGCGACTACGACCGCACCAGCCACAAGCTCGTCGCAATTGAGGTCTGGGACGCCAGCACTCGCCTTCCGGCGAGCATCCTGGAGGCGCTACCAGCGCCGGGCACCGCCCACCGCGCCGCCGCCTGACGGCAACAGCGCCCTAGCCTTCGAGCTTGGCGGCGAGCTTCGCCAGCTCGGCCATCGAGACGTCAAGGCTCTTGGCAACAGCCTTGACCGTGCCCCAGGATGGGTTGGATAGCCCCCGCTCGATGAGCGAAAGCGTCCCGGTCGTGAGTCCGGCCTCGTAGGCGAGCGCTTCCTGCGTAGTGCCGCGCTTCTCGCGGAGCTCGCGGATCGCTTTACCGAGCGCTGGTTGTGGCTGATCTTCGCGAGCCATTGAATTGCACGCTTTCAAACCCAGGTGACATTAGCCACCTTATTTTCCAGTAGCAATACTCCGGTTGTGTTGTTATGCTTATTTAGCTCAAAAAAGTGCCGCCCGCGCTGTTGGTGCAGCCGGGCGGCGTGGCACCGAAAGGAGCAAGCCTTCCGATGCAGGACAACCCTAAAGGGGCGGGCGATGAGAGTGTCCCGCCCACCGAAGCCCAAGACACCCGCGATCAGGGCGTCGTCCTGATCCATGTTCTCACCCGCCATCCCACGCTGCTGACGATCCCCGACCTTGTTCGCGAGATCACCAGCGGATCGGAGGACTTCGCCGAGGGCGATGTGGTGGAGCGCGCTGTGCGCGATCTGACCGGCTTCGGGCTACTGCAATGCCCGAGCGGGCTTGTCGTGCCTTCTCCGGCCGCCCTGCGCTTCCTGAAGATCCTCTACGAAGGGAATTGCTAGGGGCGGGGGAGATTTCGGCGGGTCGGGGCGTTCGCAGGGACCGCGGCGCTCCCCGCCGACGGGGACGCCGGGGTGCTCCGGCCCGCCGGAATCTCCCCAACCAGCCCAAAGAACCAAGGGACGAAGTCGGAGAAGCCATGACGCCTACCAGGCGATGTCTGAATCCAGCAAAAACATTCCTCTTCGATCCAGAAGGCTTCCACCATCCTCCAGGAGCCTCCCTCAGCACCAGCCTCCAACCCCCGACACACTACGAACTGGGTTCCCGTGCCCCTCTTCGAGCAGCGTCCAATGGGCTTCTTAGCGTCCTCGGCGCGACGGGCTGACTCGACATTTGATGTCGCCGACCGGGCTGACCGACGGGTCCTGTCGCCCGTCGCGTTCGAGGACCGATGGCGTGACCTGATAGGAGCCTGCAAGAGCCCCACCCAGTTCTGTCCGCCGTCGATCCGTGACCGCAAGCCACTCCCCAAGGAGCGCCATTGATCACGATCGGCATCGACCCCCACAAGCAAACTCACACAGCCGTCGCCGTCAACGAGGTCGGGCAGCTGCTCGGCGAAGTCACGATCTCCGGCGATGAGGAGGGGCAGAGGGACTTACTGCGCTGGGCACACGCCCTTGAAGGCGCTGAGGAACGCCGCTTTGCCCTGGAGGACTGCCGCCACGTCAACGGGCGCCTGGAGCGCTTCCTGCTCGCTAGCTGTGAGGCGGTGCTGCGGGTGCCACCGAGCCTCATGTCCGGCGCCCGAAAGAGCGCACGTACCCGTGGCAAGTCCGACGCGATCGACGCTCTGGCGATTGCAAGGGCGGCGCTGCGCGAGGGAGCAGGGCTCCATCGGGCAAGCCACGACAAGGCCGCCCGGGAGCTGAAGCTCCCGGTCGACCACCGCGACGCCCTGGTCTCAGAGCGCACCGGGCTTGCCTCGCGCCTTCGCTGGCACCTGCACGACCTCGAGGCCGGTCTTGAGCCATCGGCCCGAAGCCTCGACCAGGCGAGTGTGCGGCGCGGGCTCTCCCAGCGTCTGGCCCGGCGCGAGCAGAGCGTGCAGGTGCGGATCTGCCGCGACCTGCTGGCGCGGATCGGTGACCTCACCCGCCGCGAGCGCCAGTTGGCCTCTGAGATCGGCGAGCGCGCCAAGAGCTACTGTCCCGCGCTGTTCGAGGTCCCCGGCGTCGCCTCGCTGACTGCCGGCAAGCTGATCGGCGAGATCGCCGGTATCGGCCGCTTCGCAAGCGATGCTCAGCTGGCCCACTTCGCCGGCTGCGCCCCGATCCCGGCCTCCTCGGGCAAGACCGAGCGCTACCGCTTCGATCGCCACGGCAACCGCCAGCTAAACGCGGCCTTCTACCGGATCGCCCTGACCCAGGCTCGGGTTCACCCCGGCGCTCGCGCCTATCTCGCCAAGAAGCGCGAAGAGGGCAAGAGCACCGCTGAAGCGCTGCGCTGCCTCAAGCGCCTGCTGGTCCGGGTTGTCTGGCGGACACTGCGAACTGCCGGTGAGCCCCCGATTTCACCCTCCCCAATTTGATCTTGGAGAGGGAGATTCTTGACACCGTTGGCTCACATAGGAGAGACCCCAAACGGGTGTTCGTATTTTCGCAAGGCCGCGATGCATTTCCCCCCTTTCGTGGACGGGGAATGCGATGGCATCCACACGCATCAAGCTCGACACCCAGACCATCGGGGCAATAGCCCACCGGGTGGTCGAGATTCTGGAACAGCGCGGATTGCAGAATCGGGAGCTGGTCGACGCCGCCGAGCTGGCACGGCGGTTCGGGATCGAGCGGTCTTGGGTGTACTCCCACGCGATCGAGCTGGGCGCGGTCAAGCTCGGCAACGGGGCGAAGCCACGGCTTCGGTTCGATCCTCAGATCGCCGTGCGGGTGCTGCGGCAAGCTGGCGAGAGATCGACGGCTGACCCGCCCGCCCGCTCAGGTAAGCGGGCGGGTGAGCCTTCAGCGAGTGGAGGGAGCGAAGTTCCGTTGCTGCCGATCCACAGGCGGGGGGAGAAAGGTCCGCCCTCCGCGGCCTAGGGAAGCGAATGGCGCGCAAGGCCACCGGCCAGGTAGTCGAGCGGACCCGCAGCGAAGGCCGCACCTTCGCCTTGCGCTTTCAGGCCTACGGCAAGCGGCGCTATCTGAGCCTGGGAACCGCCGGGCAGGGCTGGACCCGGCGCAAAGCCGAGGACGAGCTGGCGAACGTCCTGGCCGACGTGCGCCGAGGAATCTGGAGGCCAGCGCAATCCGTCGAGGCAGCGGAGGATGCGCCAGCACCGACCTTTCACGAGTTCGCATCCGAATGGCTGTCAACGCGCCGCCATGAGTTCGCGGCCCGGACGGTCGAGGACTACGAGCTGGCGCTGACCCATCACCTACTGCCGTTCTTCAAAGACCATCGCCTACCGGAGATCACAGCCCACGAAGTGGATC
>JBKPOV010000159.1:0-22994 GCA_046733315.1 Actinomycetota bacterium | reverse complement strand
GCCGTGAGCTACATGAAGCTCTTGCGCCTTCTAAAGGCGCTCACGTCAGCCTGAGTCAACTCAAACCACTCGCCATTGCGACGCCGATCCGCGAAGCGTTTATGCCAGTAAGCCTCAATGCCTCTCGGATCGTCGGTCGCGATCTCGTGAATGGGAGTCGGGCGCTCTGGAAGTTGAAGCGCTAGCTCATATGCTCGCCGTCCGGTCGAGTTGGTGTACCCGATCTTGTAATAGCACCCGGACTTCAAGAGGTAGACAAAACCGCGCTCTCCCGATTCGCTGCTCTCGTCGCTCTCGATGGCTTCGCCGGATTTGAGAAGCGGCGAGATGATTTCCAGCACGTCCCCGTTGCCGCTCTCCTCCTCACAAAACGCAGCCAGGCGCGCTGCCAACGTTGCCTTTGGACCAAGCCGTTCATAGACGCCGTTGCTCGGCAGGCTCTTATCGGCCAGTCGTTGCATTCGCAACTCGGCAAGGGTGGGAAAGTGCCCAAGCCGCCGCGTCTCAAGCGCGAGCCGACGAATGGCCTCCTGATCGTCAGTCCGGGCCTGCAGCAGATTGGGCGCAAAGCCCACCTCCTCAACTGCGTCACCCCAGCGCGCCCAATAGCGGCCCAGCCAATCCGCCTCCCGTATTCCGGTAGCCCTAAAGAAACGGTTTCGACCCAGAGGCTTACCGCCGTTCTCCTCCGCCAGGCGACGAATCTCAGAAAGGATCTCGTCCTTCTCGACCATTCGCCGCGATGCTAGTCGGAGACTCGCGACAGACGACATGCCCTATGCAGGCGTCAGCGGTCGATCCGTCAACGTCGCCGTGGCAACGTGCAGCGGGCCGCTCTCCCCGCCCTCGTCGGCGAGATAGAGGGCGACTCCCTCTTGCAGCGATTCAAAAAGCTCGTCAAGGGTGTCGCCGGAGGCAAAGCAGCCGGGCAACTCTGGAACGTCCGCCCAGTAGCTGCCGTCCTCAATATGGATACGCGCGGTTAGCTCCATAAGTGAAGTTCCTTCATCTTAGCTCTGCCTGTTTGAGAATCGCCTGGGCCAGGCCGGTTGGGTAGTCGCGTCCTCTGTGCTGCGGGAGCGTGATTGGGCGACAGCCGGGCTTGGTCATCTTTACCTGATGCTTGCCGCCGCGAGCCTGCCTCCAGCCGTTTTCCTTCAACAGCTTGATCGCCTTTTTCTGATTCAGCGTGCCCTTCATCGGCCGAGCGACGGTAGTCCTCGATGCGGCGTAAACGTTTCGGCGGCGTGCCTCATGCGCAACTGGTGCACCAGTTGCGCGCCAGTGCGACCGGAAATAACCGGACTCAACCGGATTGCATTCCGCTTAAACAAGCGGAATGCCAATGCCCATGCGGGCCGATCTAGATGAAGTACATGCCAAGTCGGGAGGCGCAATACCGCATGAGCAAGCGGTCTGCCGTTTCGGTGCGCCAGTTATGCGCCAGTTGGTGCGCCAGTGAGCACCGCGCCAGCCGCGCGGGCGGCTTCTTCGTCCCGCTCTCGCTGGGCACTGAGGTAGGCATCAAGCAGCCGCGCTCCCTCGGCCTCTGACCCCGGCATCAGATGGCCGTAGCGGTCCAGCGTGATCGAAATGTTGGCGTGGCCCATGAAGGTCTGTAGCGCCTTGGCGTTGACCCCGGCGGCGATCATCAGAGAGGCGAAGGTATGACGGCACTCGTGCAGCGTAATGCGCTCAAGCCCAGCGTCCTTCCAAGCATCGTCAGCGCGCTTCGTCAGCTTCGAGGGATCGAACGTGCTGTCGCTCCTCGCAAGGCCAAAGAATCGGTCACGGCCGCTGTAGCCGCTGGCGGCGAGCCTCGCGTCTAGGAAGTCTCGAAGGACGGCGCTGATCGGCACCTTGCGCCGACCGGCATCCGACTTAAGGGGAATCTGACCCTCCCGATACTCCCACCCGAACTCAACCCGAATCACGCCGTTGGCGAGATCGACGTCTTCCGCGCGCAGCGCCTGCAACTCGCCGCGCCGCAAGCCCCCGTACATCGCCGTCGCCCAGATCGGGCGGTCGGCGGCGGGGACGGCGGCGATCAGCGCCTCGGCTTCCGCTGGGGTCGCATAGCGCTCGCGTCGGCCGCGCACGGCCGGAAGCTGGAGACCGCTGCAAGGGTTGACTGCGACTTCGCCGCGCGAGAGCGCGCGGCGGTAGATCGCGCGGACCGGAAGCAGGGTGACCTGAATCGTTGACGGGTTCCAGCCATCGGCGAGTAGGTCATCGGCGAACTCTTGGAGGTCGAAGCGTTGAAGGTCGGTGAGGCGAACCCCAGAGAATCGCGGCAGCACCCGGAGCCGCATCCCCGACTCGTACGAGCGCAACGCGGCGCGCTTATAAGGGTCGCCCGACCGATTCAGGATCGAGCCGTGCCTCGCGCCCTTGATCCATGCCGCCCACGCCTCCCCCACGGTCGTCTTTTTCGCCGCTCGCATCCCTCCCCGCGAAAGCGCGCCGAGCGCATCGGCTCGCCACGACCTCGCTTCTGCCTTCTGGGCGAAGGTGCGGCGAATCTTCTTGCCATCCCGCTTCGAGAAGACCCACGTCTCATAGCCAGCTTTGCAGTTGCAGCACCCGCCATCGCGGGCGCTGCAACCTTTCGAGTGTCGCTTGCGGATGCCCTCAGCCATCGAGTCGCCCCTTGAAGCACCCGCGCCGCACATCACCCGGCGTCCAAACGATCCCCTCCATCAACTCGGCGGGATCGACTTCGAGACTGCCGCACAACTTCGCCAGGGTGTCGATCCGAGCGGTCCTCAGTCCGCGCTCAAGCTGGCTGACCTCGGTTCGGTGAACCGATGCCAGGACGCTCAGCTCATCTTGGGACATGTCCGCACGCTTGCGACAGCGGGCCAGGTTGTCGCCGAATTGCCCCGCAATGTCCAACATCAGCCCACCTCCAGAGCATCGAAGTAGAGGGCTGCCCGCGATGGGGCGAGGAAACGGCCTTCTCGATGAACCAGCCCGGCACCGACCAGTTCCCGCACGGCCCGCTGTCCGGCATCGGTTGGATCACCGCGCTCCGGGTCAGCGTGCAGTACCAGGATCAGCTCGTCCATCGTGAGACGAGTCGGGTGTTCCTGGAGAAGCAGGGCCATTACAGCGCTCTCGGTTTGCTTGTCCTCCCCCGCCGGGGAGGGAGGATCGTCAGACGCTCGACCCTTAGGGTTCTCGTCAGCCATGAGGAGCTACGCCTCCTTGTGGTCAGGCGGCCCGTCGCGTTACCGCGCGGCGGGTCGCCGCTTTTGCTTGAACGCCGAAGGTAGCACAGCTGTTGGGTTTTCCCCAACAGCTGACGGCTACTCGTCGCGGATGATTTCCGCGACTCGCGTGTGGTGCAGATCGACCTCTTCGCCAATGTCGCGGAGCGATAGACCCGCCCTCTGCGCGTCAGCGAATGCATTGCGGCGCTCTTTCCGAGCCGCGTCCTGATCGCGCTTGAACTTCGCCTGCGCAGCCCGCACCGCGCGGCGCGCTTTCTCGCCTTTGGCACCAGCCATGACCGGGAGCCTAGAAGCTCGCTTGCTGCCACGTCACCGTCCCCCCAGCACCCGCTCGGCGTTCTCTATCGTCCAGCGTTCAAGCTCGCTGACCGGGACGAGGCGCTTGCGGCCTCGGCGGATCAGCCGCAGGTCGGGAGCTACGTTGGCATCGAAGAAATCCGGGCCGACTCCGATAGCCGCCGCAGCCTCTGCCGGGGTGAGGGCAATCCGAGGAACGGAGACGGCGAGCTTCTTGGTCAATCGCCGTCCTCCTCACCGAGCCAATCCACCGCCCGATCCGGCTCGCCGACCGCGCGGAAGATCGGCACGAAGGGACCGCGCTCCGTCAGATCGTCCAAGAGACAGAAGTAGATCCGCACCGCGTAGGCGCGATCGAGCTCGGGGTGGCCTTCGAGTAGCAAGGTCGCGATGTCTCGCCGTCGAATGAGCGCCTCGCGCGAGGCACCGGCCAAGGCGCAGATGACGGGCGGGAAGCTCGGGTAGTGACTGCGCCACAGCGACTCGCCTTTTTTGTCGCGGGCGCGGGATAGCTGGCCGTAGCGGGCTAGCTCCGCCACCAGGCGTTCAACCGAGAGCGTGGCGCGGTCTACCTCAACGAAGCGCTGCTCGTAAACGATGTCCTGCTCGTCGGCTCGCACGTAGTTCAGCACCGCGTCGGCGATCAGCGAGCGGCGAGCGCGGCCGCGACCACGGTTGAGGGAATGGGCCACCTCATGCCGCCAGGAGAGTGGGCCGAACTCGTCGCCTCTCTCCCGCGCTGCGCGCAGGAAGCTGATCCCCACGTCGTTGACGCCGAGGGTATGGGCTTGCAGCGGCCCAGCCGCCTGCTCGGGTTCGAGGACTTTCGGCCGGCGCTCGACCTCGCCGGCGTCGAGCGCGTAGTCAGCGCCGCGCTCGGTCAGAAACCACAGGCGGCGGGGAGCGCGGCGCGCTTCGACGTAGGCGACCAGGCCCGCCCGCTCCAAGTAGGCGAGGACTTGCTGGGCGCGGCGGGCGCTGCGATCCGGGAAGTGGATCGAGCGCACCTGGGCGGTCGAGAGGATGCGATGCTCGCCAAGTGAGGCAAGCACCTCCGCAGTCGCCTCGGGCAGCCGCAGCTTCGCTGCCGCCTTCCAACTCACGCTGACCTCCAAGCCCGCGACCGATTGACGGCGAGGTGCTGCGGAGCCAGCGCCGAGCCGGTGATGATCGTCTGTGGTTCGGGTGTTGCAGGCACCGAGGCGATTCCGGTCGCCGAGGTGATGCAGAAGCGTTGCCGAACCAGCGCGGAGGTGTTAGCGCAGGCGTCGAGTGCAAGGGACGCGGAGAAGAAGATCGAGAGGGGAATGAGGACCGCCCCGGCCGCCTTGATGTTCTGAACCGGAAGTGGCGTAGGAATGTCGGCAAAACGCCAGGCCCGCAAACGGCGCTGCGGTGGGCTTTGGTCGCCCTCAGGGCCAGTTGAGCCGCGAAGCGATGAAGGAAGCGACAGGCGCAGCCACCGCCGAAGCGGGAGGCGAAGCGGAAATGAATTTCTTGCCCTCACATAAGAAGGGAGCGCCGAGCCGCCAAAGTGGTCCCAATCGCGCAATTGCGCAATTGCGCGATTGCGAACGCTCAGCCGCTCTCGGGATGGGCGGCGAAGCGGGTTATTTGCGGGCCAGGAGCGCTGGCCCGCCGTTCTGTTTTTCCGTAGGTCAGTCACTGGTCTCCTGACCTACAGAGGGAGAAGCAGCAAGAGTGGACCCCTAGCGCGTAACTACGTGCGCACGTAGTTACGCCCGCTTCGCGACTGAGGCCAAGCGGGAGACGAGACATAGATGAAAGCCACTTGCTCATTCCCTATAACAGGGCGGCGAGGGGCAAAAGTGGTCACAACCATATGCTTATAAGGCTTTTTGTCTGCAAGGCACACGCAGCCGACCATCAAGCGTTTAGCCGAGTCGGGCCGTGGCGCACCGCTGGCACACGGCGACCTACTCACCGCCGGGGAGAACACCCAAAAGGTCCGCAAGATCGGGGCGGTTCGCCTTGCGCCAGCACTCTGCAGCCGGCTCCTTGAACCACTTGGGATCGCTTCTATGTCAAGAGCACTCTGAGAGACAGCGGGTTTCGGAGATCTCAATCTCGAAGTCAGGCAAACAGCCTTGGCTGTACATCCGCGACGTATCCTTAGATCGGCATGACTCCAGCACCGCTTTTCATTCCTGCACTCGCGATCGCCGCCCTCCTCGCAGCGACGCCCGTTGTTGCAGCATCAACGGCGACCTCGAAAGCCCATTCAGCTTCGATCGAGTTCGAGCTTGCGGCAAATCACGGTCTGCATGCGGACCTCGAAACCTTCAACGGCGAGGTCACGCTCGAGATCTCTCGCAAGCACCGTCTCGCCACCTACGAAATAGACGGTGAATCCACCGAAGCGGGCCTGAAAGCGCAATTCGGAAAGCTTGGCCTGGTCGACGTTGCCTTCAGGCCGACCAATACGCGTACAGAAAAACCACCGAAGGAGTGCGAAGGGCCACCGTCGACATGGAGCGAAGGCCTTTTCGTCGGGACGATCGAGTTCACCGGCGAGCGCGAATACGTGCAGATCGAGGCGACCCAGGTCAAGGGGACAATGAGCGTGTATCGAGAATCGGAATGGCAGTGTCCCCGACACAAAGGGCCGAAACGCATTCAGAGCGCTCGCCAGCTGTCGGTCCTCGATTCCCATGAGAGGTCCAAAGCCGAAAAGGAACCGGCGACGCTGGGCGCCTCCAATCGTCGCTGCAATTGCTACTTCGCCGCCTATGCCGAACGTGGGCGCAAAGGGGACGGATCGACCTCTTTCGTGGGCGTGAAGTTTGAAACGCGAGAAGGGATGGAAATCATTCGTGCGACTGGTGCCAAAGCCGGTCCTTCAACGTTTGTCTTCGACCACGCGGCCGGCACGGCGAAGGTGAACCCGCCCCCGCCTTTCAGCGGCAATGCCACCTTCAAGCGTCGCCCCCACAGCCGCGATCTCTGGAGGAGCACGGTCCAGGCCCCCTTTCTTGGAGCCGATCCGATCAGCTTTAGTGCCCCTAGCTTCCGGGCCGCCCTGATCCGCGACCTTCCGCACGATTAGCAGTTTGGCTCCTCGTCAAGAAAGGCTTGGAGCTACCGCTTTCTTGCTCCCGCCGACCACCGGCTCCTACAGCGCCCGCCAGACGATCCGGACCAAGTGGTGTTTGAGGCAGCGAAAAGCCTCCTTGCTGGACTTGCCCTCCGCACGCTTGTCCAGGTAGGCCCGCGCTGGAGGAATGCACGCGCGCCTGAGTCAGCACGACCTGATGCAGCGCCGCGTTCAGTTTGCGGTTGCCCATGCACGAGAGCCGGTGCCGACGCACTCGGGGCCGAGGAGACCTCGATCGGCGTGCAGCCGGTGTGGCGGGCGAGTTGGGCGTCGGTGGCGAAACGGGCGCGCCTCCCCACAGTCAGCACTTTCGAGCGCCCGGATCCGACAGAGCGCGGGGCACCTCGGACTGTTCTCCTTCCTGCCGCCGGAACCCAGCAAGGCAGTCGCCTGGGATTACGACCTCCCAGCCGCCTTGCCGCGCCGTGCGCCACTGGTGCGCCAGTTGTGCGCCAGTACGACCGGAAACAACCGGACCCAGCCGGACTGCGAACCGCTTGAACAAGCGGAATCGCAATGGCCATGCGGCTCGCTCTAAATGAAGTACATGCCGCTGCCGGCGGCCTCTGCTTCGCGGCGGGCGATTTCGGCGATTGTGGTTTGGCTGAAGACCTTGCGCAGGGCGGTGACACCCTCGGACCAGATGCCGCCGGCCTCGTCGGCCTCTTGGCCGACCTTGCCGTCAAGGGCCTGGACGACCTCGAGCACGGAGATCTCCTCGGGGGCTCGCGAGAGCGTGTAGCCGCCGCGCATGCCGCGGTGGCTAGTCAGTAGACCGGCGCGGCGCAGGGTCGAAAAAAGCTGCTCGAGGAATTGCTCGGGGATGTCGCGGCGCTCGGCCAGTTCCTTGATCGGGATGGGCCGCTCGCCCGAGCGCGCCAGCTCCGCCATCGCGACCACTGCGTAGCGCGACTTCGAGGTGATCGAGATCATCCGAACTTTCTACCGCACCGTTCGGACCGGCTGGGTTAGGATCGGGGGCAACGGGCTCCAGGGCTGACGATGGAGCCATCGCCGAACACAAATATCGGAAGCGGTCCTGAGCGAGCGTCCACATTGCCTTGTCGTTGACGGTCACCCGATCGTTCGGATCGGTGTGCGCCGTGCGCTGCAGGATCGCTTCGAGGTTCAGGAGGCGACCAGTCGCGAGGAGGGGGTCGATCTCGTGCGTGACGTCGGCAGCTTTGACGTCGCCATCGTCGACATGCGGCGCCGTCCGGACGGGCTCACCCCGGTCCCCCTCGGCGCCACGGAGACGATCCGCACGATGCTCAAGTCCGAACCCGGTCTCGGCATCGTCGCGCACGGCGAGCGCGCCGAGCGCCACCTCGCCAGCGCTGCCCTGCAGGCCGGCGCCAACGCCTACATCTCCCGCACCGCCAGCATCGACCTGCTGCTACGGGCGACTCAGGCCGCCCTCGCCCAGGAACGCTTCGTCGATCCCGACGTGCCCCCGAGCGGTAGCCGGGGCAAACTGACCAAGCGCCAGCGGGAAATCCTGCAGCTGCTCGCCAACGGGGAATCGACCACCGTCGCCGCTCGCGAGCTGGACCTCAGCGAGGAAACGATCAAGACCCACACCAAGAACGCCCTCGCCCGCCTGGAAGCACGCAATAGAACTCACGCGGTGGCGATTGCCCTGCGCGAGTCCTTGATCGAGTAGCGCTAGCCGCGCCCCCGGACGCGGGAGGGCGAGCGCGAGATCGCCGGGTGTGATGGGCGCGGCCGCCCGGGAGCAGAGGAGGCGGCGCTTGGTGCTTAGATCCAGCCGCGATCACGCGCGGTGAGAACCGCTTGCGCTCGGTCCACGGCGCCGATCTTGCCGTAGACGTTGTGGAGATGGGTGCGGATGGTCGAGACGGAGAGCTGCATCTCGCCCGCGATTTGCTTGTAGACCATGCCCTCGGAGAGATGGCGGAGGACGTCGAGCTCGCGGGCCGAGAGCGGGCAGGGCTCGGAGACGCGCGAAACGTCGTTGCGGGCGTAGGGAAGCTGATAAAGCAGGTCACGCAGGGCATCCGGGCTGAGCCCACAGCGTTTAGCCGAGCCGTGCAGCCGCTCGGGCGAGACCGACTCACCCTGGCTGTAGTGGGCGACCATGTCGGCGGTTGCGACCATCGCCGCCAGGCCTTCGGCGTCCTCGGCGTGGTGGCGCTCGATCGCGACGGCGATGCGCTGCGGCAGGTTCCAGCGCCGGGCGAGAACGCCGCCGACGAGCGCGTGGTCGATGCCGAGGCGATCGCGTTCCTCACGCAGGCGCTGCTCGGGGGTTTTGGCGAACGCCTCGAAGTGGCCACGATCTCCCGGGTGCAGGTTGGCGATGACGAGGCGGCCGACGTCGTGAAGAAGCGAGGCAACGGCAAGTTCGTCGCGGTCCTCCCAGCCAACGGCGCGGCCGATCTCATCGGCGGCCTGCTGGGTGGCGAGGGCATGGACGCGGAAGCGCTCGGGACGCATCTCGCGCCCCCCGTTGGTCTCGAAGAAGTCGAAGACCGGCGCGGTGCCGGCGATCGCAAGCACTCCGGAGGGCTTGAGAATGTCGATCGCGGCCGGAACCGAGCCGACGCTGGCGACGGGCACCGAGGTGCGATTCGCGAAGCGCAGCACTGCGATCGAAAGCCCGACGTCGGCCTCGACCGCCTCGACCAGCTCTCCCACCCGAGCGGTCTCGGCCGTGGCAGCGTGCATGACCCTGGCCCGCGACTCGAGCAAGACCGGGAACTTCTCGACCGCCTCGAACGCGGCGGCAAGACGGGCGCCCGGCGCGGGACGGCCACTGCCGTCCTTGCTGGCGGCACCGGCTTTTGCCTTGCCGTTGGTGTGGGGTTGGGTTGTCTCCATTGCTGGAAAAGTCCTCGACTGCCTCATCGGCAGCAAAGGACGCACGGTTTAGCCCCGGCATCCCCAAAATTAGGGTGCAGAAAAGCGCTATTTGTCCAATTGGGTGGAATTCAGCGGTTGGGTTTGTCCGCTAGGACCGCAAGCGAGCCAGCGCCGCGTCGATCCTGGAAAGCGATTCCTCGCGGCCGAGTGCGGCGAGGGACTCGAATATTCCCGGCGAGACCGAGGTACCGGTAATCGCCACGCGGATCGGCTGGTAGACCTTGCCCGGCTTGGCACCGATTTGGTCTGGGATTGGGCTCAATGCCGCCTCCACCGCCTGCGGATCGAAGACGCTCAGTCCATCTAGGCTTGCGCGGGCGGCCTCGAGAGCGGCGAGCGCGCCGTCTTTCATCACCTTGTCCCAAGCCTTCTCGTCCTCGACCGGCGGCTCGAACAGGAAGCGGATCAGGTCCCAGACCTCGTTTAGCGTCTGGGCTTTCTCCTGGGCAATCGTGCAGGCGTCCCGAAGGCGTTGGTCGGGCTCCCGCCCGAGGTGCCGCGCCACAGCTGCCGTGTAGTCCTCGAGCGGCAGCTCACGCATGAAACGCCCGTTCAGCCAGCGCAGCTTCTTCTCATCGAAGATCGCCGCGGAGCGGCCGACATCCTCGACCCGGAAGCGCGCGATCAGCTCCTCGGTGGGCATCACCGTCGTGTCGTCGTCGGTCCCCCAGCCGAGTAGGGCCAGGTAGTTGCGAACGGCGGCCGGCAGGTAGCCGGCGTCGCGCATCTCCTGCACCGAGGCCGCCCCGTGGCGCTTGGAGAGCTTCTTACCGTCCGGGCCGTGGAGCAGGGGCAGGTGGGCGTAGCGCGGCGGCTCGTGCCCGAGCGCCGTGAGAACGAGCAGCTGCTTCGGCGTGTTGGAGAGGTGGTCATCGCCCCGCACCACCTCGGTGACTCCCATCTCGGCGTCGTCGACGGCGACGGCGAAGTTGTAGAGGACCGAGCCATCGCCACGGGCGATAACGAAGTCGTCATAGCTGCGGTTGGGAAAGCGGACCAGGCCACGAATCAGGTCATCGACGACGGTCTCCCCTTCGTCGGGCACGCGCAGCCGCACGGCACCGCTCTCGTCGCTTGCGGGCGTGCCGCGGTAGCCCCGATCGGCCCCGTGCTCGGCCTTCCACGCCTCGACGTCCTTGGCCGTGGCCGCGTCGCGATAGGCGGCGCCGGAATCGAGCAGCTGCCGCAGCGCCTCGGCGTGCCGATCTGCCCGCGAGGCCTGCGAGACCGGGCCCACGTCCCAGTCCAGCTCGAGCCACTCCATCGCGTCAAGGATCTGGGCGACGTTCTCCTCGGTCGAGCGCTCCCGGTCGGTGTCCTCGATCCGCAGCACCAGCTCGCCCCCGTCATGGCGGGCGGCGAGCCAGTTGTAGAGCGCGGTGCGCGCCCCGCCAATGTGCAGCGCGCCGGTGGGCGAGGGAGCAAAGCGGAGGCGGGGTGTGCCGGCGGCCATCTGGCCGCGGATGTTTCCACAAAGATCGCGAGCGGCCTCTGGCCCCGGCGCTCCGGCGTTTGGCCTTCCATGCAACGGGAACTTCCTTTTGGGAAGAGGAATCGAACCCGTCGGAGAGGTGGAAGAAAGATGGCGCAGCAGACCAGGCGCAAAAGCGGCCGCGGCCGCAACAAAAGCCCGACCCCGCAGAAGAAACGAAGTTCCAACGGGAAGCCTCGGAATCAAGGCTCCGACAAGACCGTGCCGGAGCGCATGTATGAGGATTACACGATCATCGACCCGGGCGAAATCAGCGATACCGACGAGCCCGACGTCGTCGTCGACATCCCAGTGGTCAAGGTCGACGAGATCCACTTCGAGCTGGACGACCTCGTGGCCCGGATCTCGCTCCACGCAGAGGTGCTGGACTTGGTCAAGCTCAGCGTCGGCGTCCATGCCGAGCTGGGGAAGGTCGAACTCAACATCAAGGGCGTCGAAGCCCAGGCGCTGCTGCGGGCGCGCCTCGACCATGTGACGGCGATCATCGACCGGGTCCTGACCACGCTCGACCGTAACCCGGACGTGCTGAAAGAGATCGCCCACGCGCTGGAACCGGTCACCGAAGGCGCGGGCAAAGCGGTCGGCGAAGTCGGCGAAGGCGCCAACAAAGCAGTCGGGCAGATCGGTGAAGGCGCCGGCAGCGCGGTCGAGGACGTCGGCGAAGGAGCCGAGGGAGCCGTCAAAGACGTCGGCAAGGGTGCAGGCGGGGCCGTGCAGGACGTCGGCAAGGGCGCGGGTGGCGCGGTCGAAGAGATCGGCGGCGGTGCCGGTAAGGCGGTCGGCGGGCTGGGCGAAGGCGCTGGGCAGGCGGTCGGTGGCCTCGGCCAGGGCGCAGGCGCACTGGGTGCGCTCGCCGGGGGCGGCGGGGGCAACGGCGGCGAAGGCCAAGAGGGTCAAGGTCCCTCCAGCGGACAGCTCGCCAAGCAGGTCGCGAAGCTCCTCGCCAAAGAGCTTGGCGCCGCGGCCAGCGATGAGGCGAAGGAGCTGGGCCTCGCTGCCTCGCATAAGGCGCTGGAGATGGGCGAGCGGCGACGTCAACGCCGGGCGACCAAGCACAACGCCACCACGGGGGCACTGCGGAAGGCGGAGGAGCTGGGGCTCGACATCGACGAGGTGGAGGGATCCGGCGCCGAAGGGCGCGTCACCGTCCACGACATCGAGAAGGCGGTGAGTGCCGGATGAAGGGCCGGCCTGACCTCGACTTTTTCACTTCCGTCAAGGCGAAGGAGCTGAAGTTCGGCCGGGTTCCGGAGAAGAAGGTCAGCTACTACGGCGAACCCGATCATGAAACAGAGGTCGAGGTGGAGCGGGACAACATCCCCGAGGAGCCGGAGGAGGGAGTCGCCTATCGCGATGTGGAGGTGCGTTGGTCGGTGGCGCAACGGATCGTCCACCCGGCAGATGAGGAGCCAACCGACGCAGACCTGGAGTAGCTGAGCAGGCCCCCGCCTGCGCCGCTCGTCAATAGGATCGCCTCGATGCTGGTCGGCGCCCACGTATCGACCTCCGGCGGGCTCGACAAGGCAATCGAGAGAGGCGCCGAGCGCGGTTGCGAATCGATCCAGATCTTCAACCAGAGCCCGCGCATGTGGCGTCCGACCAGATACGGGCCGGATGACTTCACCGCCTTTAAAGAGGCGATGGCCGATTCGCCGGTCGAAGCGGTCGTAATTCATGCCGTCTACCTGATCAACTGCGCGACTAAAGACAAAGAGCTGCGCAAGAAGTCGCTGGCGTCGCTCACGCACGCGCTGCGGATCGGCGACGAAATTGGCGCTTCCGGAGTCGTTCTGCACCCTGGCGCGCAGGTCGGCGAGCCGCTCAACCCGTCAATTAAGCGCGCGGCAAAAACGATCGCGGCGGCGCTGAAAGACAGCGAGCGCTGTCCCCTGCTGCTCGAGCAGACCGCTGGCCACAAGGGCCTACTGGGTCGCGACTTCGACGAGACCGCCAAGCTGATCGAGCTGGCCGGCGGCGGCAAGCGCCTCGGCCTCTGCCTCGACTCATGCCACCTCTTCGTGCAGGGTTACGACGTGACCGACGAGGCCCACCTCACCAAGGTCGTCGACGAAGCCGACGCCAAGGTAGGCCTCGACCGCCTCCAATGCCTCCACGTCAACGACGCCGCCGCCCCCCTCGGCTCCTGCCGCGACCGCCACGCCAACCTCGGCGAAGGCGAGATGGGAAAACAAGGTCTCTCCGCCTTCCTCTCAGAGCCAAGGTTCGAGGGCCTGCCAGCAACCCTGGAGACTCCCGGCCCAATCAAGAAAGGCCCCGACAAGAAAGAAGTCCAGACAGCAAAGCGGCTCCGAAAAGCTGGCCTGAAAAGACGCCAGCGCTAAACGCCGCCCCCCATCACGGTGGCTGGGACAACTGTCTCGAGACCGCGTCGAGAGAGCCCGTTGGAGCTAGAGCTATTTGACGTGAACGCCGGAGATCGAGCGGGAGATGACCAGGCGCTGGATCTCGGAGGTTCCCTCGAAGATCGTGTAGATCTTCGCGTCGCGGTGCATCCGCTCGACCGGGAACTCGCGCGTGTAGCCGTTGCCGCCGAGGATCTGGATCGCCCGCTCGGTTGCCCAGACGGCGACCTCGCCGGCCTTGAGCTTCGACATCGACCCCTCGGCGTTCTCGAATTTCTGGCCGCTGCGGCCCATCCAGGCGGCGCGCCAGACGAGCAGGCGGGCGGCGTCGATCTCCAGCTTCATGTCGGCGAGGGTGAAGGCGATCGACTGGTTCTCGACGATCGCCCTGCCGAACTGCCGGCGCTCTTTGGCGTAGTCGAGCGCGTACTCATAGGCAGCCCGGGCGATGCCGAGCGCCTGCGCCCCGACGGTCGGCCGACTGGCCTCGAAGGTCTGCATCGCCGCCTGTGACTTGGCGCGCTTGCCCTCGCGCACCCGTGCCAGGCGTTCGTCGAGCTTCTCCTTGCCGCCGAGCAGGCAAGCGCCGGGAATGCGGCAATCGTCGAGGTGGACGTCGGCCGTATGCGAGGCGCGCAGGCCGTGCTTCTTGACCTTGGCCCCCTGCTCGCAGCCCTTCGTCCCTGGTGGGATCACGAAGGCGGCGTGACCGCGCGAGCCGAGCTCGCGGTCGACGGTGGCGATGACGACGTGGACGTCGGCGATGCCGCCGTTGGTCGCCCAGGCCTTCTGGCCGTTGATCACCCACTCATCGCTCGCCTCGTCGTACTTAGCGGCGGTGCGAATCGCCGATACATCCGAGCCGGCGTCCGGCTCGGACGCGCAGAAGGCGGCCACCTTGGGATCGTCGGCGGTGCCGAAGCACTGCGGGATCCACTCGCCCATCTGCTCCGGGGTTCCCTGCCCGAAGATTGCGGCAACTGCCAGCGAGGTACCCATGATCGCCATGCCAATGCCGGCGTCGCCCCAGAAGAGCTCCTCGTTGGCGATCGGCAGCGTCAGGCCGGTCTCGTCAGCCCAGAATTGGCCCAGCGCTTCAAAGCTGTAGAGGCCGATCTTGGCGGCCTCCTGGATCACCGGCCAGGGTGTCTCCTCGCGCTCGTCCCATTCCTCGGCGGCAGGACGGACGACGCCCTCGGCGAAGCCATGTACCCACTCGCGGATGTCCTTCTGGTCCTGGTTCAGCTCGAGGGTGAACTTTGGCCCCTCCTCGGCTCCAGCCGTATCTCTCGCTGGTTTCTCCGCCTCTGCCACTGCCGCGTTATCGCTCATGGCGCGAGATCGTACACGGAAGCCCCTCGCCTCCGTGCCGCCTCAAACGTCGCGCAGGTCGAAGGCCTTGATGCCCTCCGAACCGCCGTCGCTGCAGTCGAAGAAGCGGCGGTTGACGCAGTCGTAGGAGCCCCCTTCGCCCTCGTAGGCTCGCTCGACCGAGAACTGACAGTGCGGCAGTGCGTCGCCGGTCATCTTGACCCCGCCGAAACCGCCTGGCTGCAACACCGCCTCGAGGTCGACCTTGGCGGCGAATACGTCCTGCATGCAGCCGACGTACTGGCTGCCGGTCAGCATGTCGACGAAGCTGTAGAGGTAGCGGCAGCGCATTTCGACGCAGCCGCGCGGCTCGACCATCTTGTCGCAGAAGGAGCGGCACTGACGGCACTCACCCGTCTTCTCGCGCGTAGCTGGCATGAATCAAGAGTCTACGGACGGAGGCCCGCGTAAAACAAGATTTTTACTGGCTATGCAGCCAAGGCAGCGGTGCCTAGAACGTGATCCAGCTCGCTCTGCAGCCTGCCCGAGGGCCGCACGCGGAAGCCCTCGCCGAGCAGCAGCCGCTTCGCCTCACCGCCGTTGCTGCGGATCGCCAGGTGCACCTCGGCTTCGCCTTTGTGGTGTTCGAGCACCGCCTTCAGCTCCTCGACAAGGGCGTCGGTGAGCATGTCGGCCTCGACCTCCACCTCGAACGGCCCACTGGGCGCGCTTGCGACGGCGGGCGCGGCGGCGATCTCAGCCGCGTCGGGTTCGAAGCGCTCGGCCTCCTGCACGACCAGCTTCGTCTCGCCGCGATCCTTGTGGTCGAGGCGGCCGCGCACGACGACGATCGCGTCGGGCTCGATCACGCTCGCGCTCTCGGCCTGATCGGCCTTGAAGACGAGCATCTCGACCTGGCCTTCGACATCGTCGAGGGTGGCAAACATCATCTGGTTGCCGCTCTTGGTGCGGATCTTCTTGCACTCGGTGACGATCCCGCCAACCGTCACCCAGGATCCGTCCTGCTTGGCGGCGAGGTCGGCGAGGCTGCAGTCGACCCGGGCGCGCAGGGCACCGCGCACTTCGGTCAGCGGGTGCGAGGAGAGGTAGGTGCCGAGCGTCTCCTTCTCCAGCGACAGCAGCTCGGCACGCTCGAACTCGGCGGCCGAGATCGGCGGGCGGTGGTGCGCTTGGGTGGCGTGGGCGCCGGCGCCCGCCTCCTCGCCGAAGTCGAAGATCGAGCCCTGGCCCATCTGCGCGTCCTCCTGGGCCTTCTGGCCTGCCGACTGGGCTGCTGGCAGCGCTTCCAGCATGCCCTTGCGGGTGGCGCCGGTGGAGTCGAGCGCCCCGCACTTGATCAAGCATTCGATCGCTCGTTTGTTGACGGCGCGGGAATCGACCCGCTCGCAGAAGTCCCAGATCGAAGCGATCGGGCCATCCTCGCGGGCGCGCAAGATCGCCTCGACGGCGGCGTGGCCGACGTTCTTGACCGCGTCGAGGCCGAAGCGGATCGCTTTCTCGGAGACGACGAAGTCGTGATCGGAGGAGTTGACATCGGGGGGCAGGACCTCGATACCCATCTCCTCGCAGCGGTTTACGAAGAAGGGCACCTTGTCCTTGGTGTTCATCACCGAGGAGATCACCGCCGCCATGTACTCGGCCGGATAGTTGGCCTTGAGGTAGGCGGTGCGGTAGGAGATCAGCGCGTAGCAGGCGGCGTGGGACTTGTTGAAGGAGTAGTCGGCGGCGGCCTCCATCAGCGACCACATGTCCTTGGCGACCTTGTCGGCGGTGCCGGAGGCCCCCATGCCTTCGAGGAACTTAGCCTTCATCGTCGCCATCAACTCGCGCTTCTTCTTGCCGATCGCCTTGCGCAGGTCATCCGCCTCGGCGGGGCTGAAGCCGGCCATCCGCTTGGCGATCTCCATCAACTGCTCCTGGTAGAGGACGCAGCCGTAGGTCGGCTGCGTGATCGGCCGCAGGCGCTCGTCGGGATAGGTGACCGAGGCGGGGTTGCGCTTGCCCTTGGCGTAGGCGGGGATGTAGCTCATCGCGCCGGGCCGGTAGAGGGCGACGAGGGCGACGATGTCGTCGAACTCGCTCGGCCGCACCTTCTTCATCGCCTCGCGCATTCCCTCGGACTCGAGCTGGAAGACGCCGGTGCCGTCGCCGCGAGTGAGCATCTCGAAGGTCTTGGCATCGTCCATCGGGATCGCGCTCATCTCGATCTCGACCCCGCGCGAGCGGCGGATGATCTCCACCGCGTCCTCGATCACGTCGAGGTTGCGGAGGCCGAGGAAGTCCATCTTCAGCAGGCCGATTTCCTCGATCGGGCCCATCGAGTACTGGGTGACGATCTTGTACTGGCGCTCGGCCTTGCCGGCTCCGTTGCCGTTTCCGTTGCTGGTTGCAGCCGGAGCGCTGCGATCCTCGGCGAGCTGCAGCGGCACGATCTCCTGCAGCGGCCGGTCGGCGATCACGACCGCGGCGGCGTGGATCGAGTTGTTGCGGATGATCCCCTCGAGTCCCTGGGCGACGTCGAGGATGCGTTTCGCGTCGGGCTCGGCGTCGTAGGTCTTGCGCAGCTCCTGCCCCTCCTTGAGGCATTCCGCGAAGGAGGGGTTGCGGCCGAGGATCGGCTCGGGGATCTGCTTGGCGAGGCGGTCGCCGGTCCCGTAGTCGAAGCCGAGCACGCGGGCCGCGTCGCGGGTGGCGGCGCGCGGCGCCATCTTGCCGAAGGTGATGATCTGCGCCACCGACTCGCGGCCGTACTTCTCGGCGACGTAGCGGATCACCCGCTCCCGCCCGCGCACCGAGAAGTCGATGTCGATGTCGGGCATCGACTTGCGGCCCGGGTTGAGGAAGCGCTCGAAAAGCAGGTCGTTGGAGAGCGGGTCGATATCGGTGATCGTCAACGCGTAGGCGACGATCGAGCCGGCGGCGGAGCCACGGCCGGGTCCGACGGCGACGCCGTTGTCCTTCGCGTAGCGGACGAAATCCCAGACGATCAGGAAGTAGGAGGAGAAGCCCATCTCCTCGATCACGCCGAGCTCGAACTCGAGCCGCTCCAGCGCCTCGGCCGGCACCGGGTCGCCGTAGCGAGCGCGCATGCCCTCGGCAGCGATGCGGCGCAGCATCGCTTCGGGCTCCTCACCGTCGGGGGCGGGGTAGCGGGGTAGCAGCAGCTTGCCCAGCTCGATCTCGACCCCGCAGCGGTCGGCGATCTCCAGCGTCGTCGGCACCGCCTCCGGCCACTCGGCGAAAGAGGCGGCCATTTCCTCGGAGTCCTTGAGGTAGAACTCGTTGGTGTCGAAGCTCAGCTTGGGGGCTTCCAAGGTCGACTTGGTCTGCACGCAGAGCAGCGCTGAGTGGTTGTCGAAGTCCTCCCGGCGCAGGTAGTGCACGTCGGCCGTACCGACCAGCGGGCGACCGAGCTCGCGGGCGTAGCGGACGATCCCCTCGTTGGCCTTGTCCTGCTCGGGGATGCCGTTCTTCTGCACCTCGAAGTAGACCTGCTCGGGACCGAAGGTCTGAATCAGGTCATCGAGGTGGGCGCGGGCGTCCTCGGGCCGCTCCTCGATCAGGCGGCGGCAGAAACGCGACTGCAGGCAGCCCGTCAGCACGATCACGCCCTCGGCGTGGGCGGCGAGCATCTCGATGTCGACGTTGGCCTTGCCGCGCGAGAAGCCTTCGAGGAAACCGGCCGAAGTGAGCTTGACCAAGTTGGCGAAACCAGTGTCGTTTTCGGCCAGCAGCGTCAGGTGGTTGCGCTCGTACTTCGGCTTTTCTTTGATCGTCTTGACGTCGTCGACGAAGTAGGCCTCGAAGCCTGCGATCGGCTTGATCCCGTGTTTCTTGCAGGCCTTGTAGAGGTCGACGGCGCCATTCATCACGCCGTGGTCGGTGAGCCCGAGGGCGGGCTGCCCCATCTCCGCCGCCCGCGCCGCCATCGCGTCGATCTTGCAGGCGCCATCGAGCAGCGAGTACTCGCTGTGGGCGTGCAAATGAACGGCTGACGGGTTGCTCATGGTCGCCGAGCGATCATGCCAATCCGCTCAGATGGCATGAGCCGGTTTCGTGACTCTTTCGCGCTACTTCCGGCGTATTCGGGGCGGAATCGCCGCTCAGCCGCAGACCCAGGCACTGGAGCCCGAATCTGCCCAGATTTCAGCAGCGATGCGGTCTTGTTCGGCCTTGGGGGCGTTCTGGGGCTCCCCCTTCCCGCCATAAAGCTGCCAGGTAGACGGAAGGATTTGGTAGGCGCCGCCGGCGCCCGAGGAAGGGTTGACGGCGCTGTAGTTGCCACCGGACTCGCACATCACGATGTAGGCAGGAATCGCGTACGGGCCGCCGAGCCAGCGTTCGACTTCGTTTTCGGCTTCTTCGGCGCTGACCCGTTCGGCCATCGCGGCCTTGGCGGCCTCGATGTCGGTGACCCAACCGTCAACCTTCGACTTGAGGCTCGCCAGGGCAGCCGAACGGACAGCCTCGACCGAATGCAGGTGAGCGGCGGCCGCCTCGGCGTCTTCGCGAACCGCGGCTACTTCCGAACGGGCAGCCGCGAGGCGCTCGTTGTAAGCGTCGGCGCGGGCTTTCAGGATCGCAATACGCTGGAGCGCAACGCCTACGGTGCGGCGCACCTGGGCTACGCGAGCAGCCAGGTCTGAATCGGATTGCTCAATGCGCTCAAGGTATTCAGTTCGGGTCGCAAGCTCCTCGATGCTGTCGGAGGCGAGGATCACGCTCGCTGTGCTCGGCGAGCCGCTCTCATAGATCGCGACGAGACGCTGCGAGAGGGCGGCGCGGGCGCGGTGAAGGCGCCGCTTCTCCGCCGCCAGCCGAGCTTGCGTCCGTCGCACTTCGCCTGCGAGACGTGCGGCCTTTTCCTCGCCGGTCGCCAGCAGCGCGGTCAGCTTCTCCTCACGGGCGCCGGCCGCCTCAGCTTCCTGTTCGGCAGCCGCCATCTCACCCTGCGCCGCCTGCAGTTCCGACGCCAGCGACCTCGCCTCGGTGCGCGCAGCCGAAATCTTTCCTCGCAGGGTGTCGACATCAGTTGCGCCGGCCTTGGCAGTGGGCAACAGCGCGGTGATGAGCAGTCCGCAGACAGAGACAACGAAGCGCCGGCGACCGCCCTGCTCTGTCGAGAGGATTCGCGCCACGAAGCCGGCGAGACTAGGGACTTTGTTGCAACGACTCACGAGTCGTCATAAACCGCAATGAATTTTGCGAGCTACGGACGTGCATCAGCGGGAGTGGCAGGGCAATTCTCGTCGATTTCTTCTTCACTCGCCAGAGAGAGAGCGTGCTATCCCGGAGATGCCAAAGCGGTTGCTATACGCGAGAACATTACGTAATTCCTCCCCCTCGATCTAGGTCTACCTAGCGTGACGTGACGGCCTATGCTCGGCCAAACAGTCAATGTTGGTCGGCGGGCGAAGCGTGCGGTGCTTTCCGTTGTGAGCGACGAAGACCCCCGTGGCACTGTGCTTGCCACTGCACAGATTGGTCGAGTTGACGATCAGGCTCTTCGGACCCCCCCGCATCTCCACCACCACCTTGGAGATAGGAGCGTCAGGAGCCGATTCGAACCTGGTGCGTAGACGCCCGCGGATGGAGTCGACCCTGCCAACAAGGTCAAGATTTATCATCCCGCGCAATGCAAACACCAGATCTGGAAGCTGATGATTAGAGGAGCGCAGATAGATTGGGCCTTCGAGGGGGGCGTCGAGCAATGGGGTGAACGCTTTGACGTGGCCGTAGATGGAACCTGGCGGACACAGGCCGTCGGCAAACTGAACCCTCGTGCAGACAGTGCGGAAGTGGGCCTGTTCGACGAAGGCCGAGCGTGGCAACGTGACTCGAAGAGAGCTGACGTTGGCGTCGCCCTTGCGCGGGCGGTATACGGCCCGCAGCGCCGGGAAGCCACCGCGGTTGATGGGGCCCTTCAAATTGAGCGAAAGCTTGGGCTTAAAGCCGAGACCCCTGCAACCGCCAACCCGGAATCGTGAAGTGGGGCTTGCTGAGGCGCCTTGACTGGAAATGACCCGCGCACTCACCCGCTTCGCCTCACAGCCGGTTGGATTGAGTGCGAACCCACTCTTGTCGACACTGACGTGGAGCGTGCGGTAGGAGATCGGCACCCCTTCGAGGAATTGGGGCAGCGGATCGGATGATGCCGTCACCTGCGCGGTGCTGGGATCGACGTCGATCGCCACTCGATTCACCACCGTGCCGAGGTCGAAAGGACCAACCTGAGCGGGGACCCTGACGACCGCGCTGAGCGGCGCGCCACGGTAAGGGCCGCCCAGATATACGGCCGTAGGGTCCTTGCCGGGCCTAGGGATCCAGAGGGGGCTTGGCCCGGGCCCCGCTGACACGGCAACCTTGCCGATCAGGGACGCCGCTGGGCAGTGGCCCGTGACTGCCGCGGGTCCCTCGCAGGTAGGAACGCCAGCAAGCTTGGCGGTCACACCAAGTGGCAGCCTGACGGTAACGCCCGCGATGTTCTGTTCACTGCTCTGACGAATGAGATCCACGACGAAGGGAGCAAAGGCGCCCGCCACCGGTTCAGTGGAACCGGCCACGAGCTTTGGATCGAAGCCGCCCGTATCGCAGCCCTGATCGAAGGTCATCGCGGTCGTGCCTTTGACGGGGGCGCCACCCGACCATGGCCCAAATTCATATTCCGTCTGGTACGTCCCACAGTCCTGGGGCGCCGCGAGGACGGCACGTGCGCCCCCCTTGAAGTGGAGGCGAAACGCCTCGACCGTAACCTGGGGGAGGCCATCGGTCTGCGGCGTGCCTTCGACCACCGCACTCAGCTGCCCGGTCTGGGGATCGGCATGCACCACGCCAGGAAGCTTGATGTGCATGCCAAGTTCGTCGGCGACAAGCCAGAACCCAAAAAGGTCGCCTTTGACCGGCGTGCGCTGGTAGACAGCGCCGTGCAGCGTGCGCGAGAGTGCCGGCGCCTCTACTTCGACGGCCGCGATCTTTGCCCGATCTGGGCAATGCGAAGCCTCGTTGGCGCCAAAGCCGACCTGCGCGGCGCTGCAGGCCTCCAGGCCGTCGCCACCGCCGCTTGCGATCGTGACCCCCCTGGGAAGCTCGACCCTCGCGTAGCGCAGCTGAGAGGTCGCCCGTCCTTTGACGGATTCGTCCTGAGGAATCGTGAGGTTGGCATCGAGACCGGTAGGGGAGGCCGCTTGTCTCGATGTGGGAGCAGCGGAGAAACTGGGGTCGAAGCCCAGTTTCCCGCAACCGACCATGGATGGGAGAGGGTCAGTGAGACTCGAAGGCTGATCGGGCAGCGCATAGCTGCGGGCGGTGATGCCGACCTCGAGCGGCGCCCCGCAGCGGGTTGGGTTCGTGAAATATGGCGCAGGCTTTAGGCCGCTGGACCTTGGTTCTTCCCCTGGCGTAGTACATGGTTCCCCACTGCAATGGAGCGCCTCATATGGCGTGATGCGCTGCGCGTTGTGACTAGCGTCGGCAGGCACGCCCCAAATGGTTGTGGTGGCCGAGAGCAGTGGAATGAACGAGCCAGCCCCCCGAACGGTGGCCCTAATCCCATAGTCGCCCTCCGAGCGGACCCCGACATCGACGAAGGTGGGGAAGACTTCTGCGACGAAGCCCAACCTGGCGACCGATTCTGGGCCCGGCTCCATATTGTAAAGCGGCTCCAGGAAAGTCCTCAAGCCGCCACCGTTATAGACCGTTACTTCAGAGACGCCGACCTGGGAATCGACTGGACAGGAGTTTTCGTTGCTGGGGTTGTTGGGTTCAGTGAGGGCTAGATCGGCCGCCGTACACCTGGTAGCTGCATTAGGGTTTCCGCTAAGTCCCGGTGGGAGGTCGATCGCTATCTCCCGAGTCGGCGCGAAGATCAAGTTGGTTTCGGGGTCCCGTTTGAGTCCGAAGGTCGTCGTGAAGTCAGGGTGGGCGCCTGCTTCATTGCTGGTTAGCGAGGCACTGAACGACTCGATCCCGTAGTCCCCGGCATCAGCGGCAGCGCTGCCTACAAGAGTCAGAGAGACCAGTGAGGCAACCCAGATGGATGCGATCAAGCGCTTCATCGCGAGGGCCCTCCCCGGCCGTGGCGGTGTTTTTTGTGTCGCTGGGCGCCTTTGTGGTTTTTGGTCACACACCGTCGTTTGCCGTTGTGGCGCACCGCGCGCTTGCCTTTCGCGCAGCGGGTAGGACCGTTTTTTCGCCCAGCGTCACTCTCTGCATTCGCCGCAACCTGGAGTGTCGGCGGGTCCGCTGGACTTCCCTGACAGTCTTCGCCCTCGCATGGAAGG
>JBKPOV010000158.1:0-9072 GCA_046733315.1 Actinomycetota bacterium | reverse complement strand
GCCCGAGCGGGAGGAGTGCGACGAGGTCGTCGGGCGCCTGGTCGAGGTCACCCGCCGCGAGCTCGGATGACCGAGATCAGCCGCCTGTAACCGCCGACGGTCTACTCTGTAGTGCCTCTCCTATGTGCGGCATAGTCGGATATGTGGGTGGCCGGCCGTGCCGAGACCTCCTGATCGCCGGGCTCCAGAAGCTCGAGTACCGAGGCTATGACTCGGCCGGCGTCTCAGTCGTCTCGGACGGTGAGATCAGCTCTGTGCGCGCGGTCGGCAACCTCGCCAACCTCCGCGAGGCTGTCAAGGAGCAGTCGAACGGCGACGGCGCCGTTGCGCTGGCCGAGAAGCCGGGGACGATCGGGCTCGCCCACACGCGGTGGGCGACCCATGGCCGCGTCACCGAGGAGAACGCGCACCCCCACGGCGACTGCACCGATCGCATCCACATCGTCCTCAACGGGATCGTCGAGAATCACGCTGAGCTGCGCCGCGAGCTCGCCGATCAAGGCCATCACTTCAGTTCCGAGACCGACGCCGAGATCGTCTCCCACCTGATCGAGCGCAACTACGATGGCGACCTCACCGCGGCGGTGCGCACCACCTTCGCCGAGTTGCGCGGGCACTACGCCTTCGTCGCCATGCACGCCGCCGAGCCCGGCCGCTTGGTTGGTGCCCGCAAGGAGTGCCCGCTGGTTGCCGGCGTCGGCGAGGGGGAGACTTTTCTCGCCTCGGCGATCCCCGCCTTCCTCGCCGAGACCCGCGAGGCCGTGGCGATCGAAAACGACGAGATCGTCACCGTCGACGCCGCGGGGGTGAGTATCACCGACGCCGGCGGCAAGCCGGTCGAGCGCGGCTCCGAAGAGATCTCCTGGGATGAGTCGGCAGCCGAGAAGGGTGGCTACGAGACCTTCATGCTGAAGGAGATCCACGAACAGGCCGACGCCGTCGCTGAGACGATCGCCGACCGGCTGCCGAATGACGATGGCGTCGACCTCTCGGAACTGGAGCTTGACGACGAGTACCTCCGCGGCATACAGCGAATCGTCATCGTTGCCTGCGGCACCTCCTACCACGCGGGCTTGGTCGGTCGCTACGCGATCGAGGAGTGGGCGCGGGTGCCCGTTGAGATGGACGTCGCCTCCGAGTACCGCTACCGCAACCCGGTAATCGGTGAGCGCGATCTGGTGATCGGCATCACGCAGTCGGGAGAGACCGCCGACACCCTTGCGGCGATGCGACTTGCCCGCGAAAACGGGGCCAAGGTGCTGGCGGTCACCAACGTGATGGGCAGTCAGGCGACCCGCGACTCCGACAGCGTCCTCTACACGCGCGCCGGACCGGAGGTCAGCGTCGCCGCGACGAAGACGTTCGTGGCACAGGTAGCGTCGATGTACCTGCTCGGATTGCGCCTGGCTGCGCTGCGCGGCACCTTGCCGCCGCAGCGGCTCGCCGAATTGGTCGCTGAGTTGAAGGCGATTCCCTCCAAGATCGACGCCACGATCGCCTCCAGCGAAGAGCCGGCTGAGGAGATCGCGGCCACGCAGGCCGGCCATGACTTCTTCCTCTATCTCGGTCGCCACATCGGCCTGCCGGTCTGCCTCGAGGGGGCGCTGAAGCTGAAGGAGATCTCCTACATCCCGACCGATGCCTACGCCGCCGGCGAGATGAAGCACGGGCCGATCGCCCTCCTCGACGAGTCGACACCGGTGATCTGCGTCGCTACTGACAGTCCCATTCTCGACAAGGTGCTCTCCAACGTCGAAGAGGTGCGCGCCCGCGGCGCTGTCACGATCGCAATCGCTACGCAGGGCAACGAGCAGGTCGCCGCGGTGGCCGATCGGACCATCGAGGTTGCCAGTACCGACTGGATTCTGCAGCCGATCGTCGCGATCCTTCCCTTGCAGTTGCTCGCCTATAACATCGCCCGTTCGCGCGGGCTCAATGTGGACCAGCCGCGCAACCTCGCTAAGACCGTGACTGTCGAGTAGCGCTCCGCCCGCTACTCTTTCTCGCCAACATGGTCAGGATCCGTCTATCCATTGCAGCTCTTCTCGCGATTGCGGCGGTCGTGATCGCTGGCTGCGGCGACAGCAGCAACGGCGACAGCAGCTCGTCCAGTTCGACACTGGCGGAACTCGCCACTCCCGGTTCGCTCGTCTTCGCCGAAGGCGAGCTGAAACCCACTGGCGAGACGAAGACCAACCTCGATGCGATCGCCAAGCGAGTTGCGGGCGTCGACAGCCTCGGCGAGTTCGTCATCTCCGAACTGGAAAGCTCGGCGCGAGAGGACGGCGAAAGCTTCGACTACGCCACAGAAGTCGAACCTTGGCTGGGTAAAGAGGGCGGCGTCGCCTTCGAACGGCTGATCGAAGGCGAACTCTCCGAACCGCTGATCGCCGTGCAGACCACAGACGTGAAAGCGACCCAGGCTTTCATCAACAAGCGCACGAAAGAAAGCGGCGATCCCTCCAAAGAGGTCTCCTACGAAGGTGTCGACTTCACGGTCGGCGGCCCCGAAAAGAAGGCGGTCGGCGTGATCGGCGATGCGCTCGTCTTGGCCGATACCGAAAAGGAATTCAAAGCCGCCGTAGACGCTTCCGAGGGCGATTCGCTCGGCGGTGAAGATCGCTTCCAGGAGACGATCTCGGCTGCCTCCAGCGACAGCTTCGCCGACATCTACGTCGACGTCGGCGGAATCATCAAGCAGTCCGAAGACGACATCGATGCGCCGACGAAGGACGTGCTGCAGAGCGCCGGAATCGACCCCAGCGCAGCGACGGCGGTGGCCAGCGTGATCCCCCAGGCCGACCAGATCCAGGTCGACTTGAGCAGCGATCTCGGTGGCGAGAAACCCGCCACGGGGGACTCCTCCAAACTTCTCGGCTCGCTGCCGGCCAGCTCCTTCGCGGCCTTCGGCTTCAGCGAATTCAACGAGCAGCTCGAAGAAGCGATCGACAGCCTCGACGAGTCCGGTGTCCCGCCTGACCTGGACCCGAACGAACTGAAGAGCACGCTGAACCAGGCCGGTATCGACCTCGACAAGGTCGCGGCTTCGCTGCAGGAAGGAGCGGTTTTCGCCGAAGGCAATAGCAAAAGCAGCCTCGGTGGAGCCATGGTCATCACCAGCAACTCGAGCGAAGCGGCGGATGCGATCGGCAGCCTCGGTACCCTGCTGCGCGGCGCCAACGTACCGGGGGTGACGGCGGTCGGAGGCAAGGCAAGTGGATTCTCGGTCAACAACGGGGGCCCCGATGCCAAGCCGATCGTCGTCGTAGCCAAGGGCGACAGGATCGCGGTCGGCTACGGCCTGGCCCCGGCACTCGCCGCTCTCAACGCCGGCTCCGGCGGCGCCACCCTCGCCGACACGCCCGGCTATAAGGCGGCCGTCTCGGCGCTTGGCAAGACTCCGATCAGTGCTTTCGCCGATGGCCCGGCGGCGCTCAATCTCGCCGAAGCGCTCGTGCCGCGTTCGAAAAGCGACTTCTGGGAAGCCGTGCCCTACCTGAAGAAGATCAGCTACATCGGTCTCGGGTCCGGCACCGACGGGGAACTCGCTACAGCGAAGCTGATCGCGGGCCTCGGCAAGTAGCCGCCCGATGAGCTCGGGGGTCGGCATCGATCTGCTCGAGATCGGCCGCCTCGAGCGCGCCCTGCAACGCCATCCGCGCCTCGCCGAGCGCGTCTTCACGGACGCCGAGCGGCAATACGCTCAGGCTCGGGCGCGTCCCGCCCGCCATCTCGCCGCTCGCTTCGCCGCCAAGGAGGCGGTGGTCAAGGCACTTGCGCTCAGGGGCGGCTTCGGCCTCGGCGATATCGAGGTCCTGGCGGGGGAGCCACCCGCTGTCCGGCTTTCCGGCCATGCCGCCGAGGTGGCAGCCGGACGGCGCATCGATGTCTCACTCACTCACTCGCGCGATTTTGCAGCCGCCGTCGCCATCGTCGAGACTGGCTGAATGGAGCCGTGGCTGAACCCACTCTTCGACGCCGATGGGATCCGGGCGGTTGACCGCTGGGCGATCGAGGAGCAGGGGATTGCGGAAGCCGACTTGATGGAGGCGGCCGGAGCGGCGCTGGCTGAGGCGGTGGCCGGGTTGGCGCCCCAGGGCCCGGTGCGGATCATCTGCGGCAAAGGCAACAACGGCGGCGATGGTCTGATCGCGGCGCGGCGGCTGGGCGAGATGGGCTTCGAGGTCTCGACGTTTGAGCTCGCCAAGGAGGAGCCGGGGAGGACGGATCACTGGCTCGAGGGAGCCGGTGCCGTCGTCGATGCGATCTTCGGTACCGGCTTCGCGGGGGCGCCGCGGGCGCCCGCCGACGCAGTCATCGAAGCGATCAACCGCTGTGGCGCTCCCGTCGTCAGCTGCGATATCGCCTCCGGCGTCGATGCCTCGAGCGGGGAGATCGCGGGCCTCGCCGTCGAAGCCGACCTCACCGTCAGCTTCCACGCCGCCAAGCTCGGCCACCGGATCGCCCCCGGGAAGTGGCACACCGGTGAGCTGCGGGTCGTACCGATCGGCATCCCCGATGGCGCCCCCGGCGAGCCACTCGCTGGGACGATCGGTCCCGAGGTGCTCGCGATGCTGCCTTCGCGCGGACCGCAGTCGACCAAGTTCAGCTCCGGACAGGTTGTGGTCGCGGGCGGATCACGCGGCCTCACCGGCGCCGTTCAGATGTCCTCAGGGGCGGCGATTCGCGCCGGTGCCGGCTACGCCACCGTCGCCGTGCCCGCCGACCTGGAGGCGATTTTCGAGGGTGCTCAACCTGAGGTGATGTCGGCGGGCTGCCCAGGTGGGGACGGCTGCCTGGCGCCTGCCTCGCTGAAGGCGGTGCTGCGCAGCTTCGAGCGAGCAGCGGCGGGGGTTCTTGGCCCCGGACTGGGCCGCGATCCCGGCTCGATCGAGCTCGCCCGTGAGGCGGCGGCCGCGATCGGGGCGCCGTTGGTGATCGATGCCGACGGACTGAATGCTTTCGCGGGGGGGCTGGAGCGGATTGCGCAGCGCGCCGCGCCAACCATCCTGACTCCCCATGCCGGCGAGTTGGGCCGGCTACTGGATCGCTCCGCCCAAGAGATTGGCGCCAAACGGCTCGCCGCGGCAAGGGAGGCCGCGGCGCGGGCCGCCGCGGTCGTCGTCCTCAAGGGCGACGACACGATCGTCACCGATGGCGAACGGGTCGCGGTCAACGCGCTCTCCGCGCCGGCACTGGCGACCGCCGGCACCGGCGACGTCCTCTCCGGAATCACCGCCGCGATGCTCGCCCGCGGCCTCGAGCCGTTTGCTGCCGCATCTGCCGCGGTGTTTGCCCACGCTCGGGCCGGCCGCGATGCGGCGGGGCGGATTGGCGCTGCCGAGTCGGTGATCGCCAGCGACGTGATCGCGTCGATCCCCGTGGGGATGCGTCTCGATGTGCCGGTCGAATAACCTCGTAGCCAGGCGGGGGGCTGCGCGTCGGCTCCGGTCGCGAGAAATAGATATGCACGCTCCCTACGCCCACACTTGCCGATGAAAACCGCCGCCGAGATCATGGACGCCAGCGTGCCGACCGTTTCTCCGGACGCCGATGCGCGCGCCGCGATCGAGCTGCTCGCCAAGATGGAGATCGGCGCTCTGCCAGTGACCGACGCGGAGCGCAAAGTGGTGGGAATCGTCAGCGAGTCCGACCTGATCCTCAGCGACGAGGAGGCAGACCTGCACCTGCCCCACTACCTCAACATCATGGGGGGGATCGTCTTTGTCGGCTCGATGAAGGGTTTTGAGAAGCGGCTCGACAAGGCCTTCGCCACCAAAGTCTCCGAGCTGATGACGGCCGACCCGGTGGTCGCGCATACCGACGACGATGCCGAGACCGTCGCCCGCATGATCGCGGAGAGGCACCACAACCACCTGCCCGTCGTCGACGGCGAGGGTCGCCTGGCGGGACTAGTCACGCGGGCCGACGCGTTGGCTGCGCTCGTCGCGACCGACTAGCCGATGGCGCGGGCAGTCGCCCGGATCGATTTGGGCGCCATCGAGCGCAACTGCGCGCGGCTGAAGGCGGAGCTGCGCGAGGGCGCTGAGCTCTGTGCAGTGGTCAAGGCGGACGGCTATGGCCACGGCGCCGATGCCTGCGCGAGCGCGGCTCTGGCGGGCGGTGCGACGCGCCTGGCGGTGGCCACCGGCGCGGAGGCCGCGCAGATCGGGCGACGCCTCCCCCAGATTCCCCTGCTGACGATGGGGGCCCTCGCTCCCGATGAGCTCGACAGCGCTCTGGCAGCGGGCTCCGAAGTCGCGGTCTGGCGCGATGGTTTTCGCGATCTCCTCGCCGCTCGCGGTCGGGCGCAGGGGCGCGCCGTTCGCGTTCACGTCAAGCACGACAGCGGCATGGGGCGGCTCGGCAACCCCGATCCAAGCGAGGTGCTTGCCTTGGCCCGGGCTTGTGCTGAGGACCCAATGCTGGAGCTGGCCGGGCTCTGGACGCACTTCGCTACCGCCGACGAACTCGATTCAAGCTTCTTCGATGATCAGGTCGACCGCTTCAGCGCCGTCGCGGAGGCTGTCAAGGCGGAGTTCCCCAGCGTCACCGTGCACGCCGCCAATAGCGCCGCGGTCTTTCGGGAGCGCCGGGCGCACTTCGACATGGCCCGCTGCGGCGTCGCCATCTATGGGCTCGATCCCTTCCAAGGCGACCCCGCGAAACACGGTCTCACTCCCGCGCTCTCCTTGCATTCCTACGTCGCCGACGTCAAGCGCTTCGTCGCTGGCGCCAGCGCCGGCTACGGGCAGACCTGGCGGGCGCCAACCGATACCTGGGTCGGGGTCCTGCCGCTCGGCTACGGAGACGGGGTCCGGCGCGGGCTTTCCAACAACGCCGAAGTACTGGTTCGCGGCCAGCGCCACCCCCTGGTTGGCACGGTCTCGATGGACAACCTGACGGTCGACCTCGGCCCGGAGACGGCCGTAGAGCCGGGCGACGAGGCCGTGATCATCGGCAGCCAGGGCGAGGACTCGATAAGTGCGGAGGAGATCGCCCTGCGCCTGGGGACGATCAACTACGAGGTCACCTGCGGGATCTCTGCGAGGGTTCGGCGGGAAGCGGTATGAGCGCTGTCGAGGAACGCCTTGGCGCGGCACCCTTGGTTGGCCTGGCACGGCGGGCGGTTGGTGGCCACGAGGCCGTCTGGGTCGCCGGGGGCGCGGTCCGGGACGCGGCGCTCGGACGTGAGGTCGTCGATCTTGACCTCGCCGTAGCCGGCGACCCGGCGCCGATCGCCAAGGCGATCGCCCGCGAGGGCGGTGGTCATTCCTTCGAGCTCTCCGCCGAGTTCGCCACCTGGCGCGCGGTCGCCGCCGACCAAAGCTGGCAGATAGACGTAACGGCGCTGCGTGGCGGGACGATCGAGGCTGATCTGGCCGAACGCGATTTCACCATCGGCGCCGTGGCTGTGCCGCTGAGCGGCGGCGCGCCGCTTGATCCGCATGGTGGCCTGGCTGACCTCGATCGTCGCCTGCTGCGAGTCGTGAGCGAGCGTAGCTTCGCCGCCGATCCACTGCGCCTGCTGCGCGCTGCTCGCTTTGCCGCCGGGCTCGCGCTCGAGATCGACCCCGCCACCGTCTCGCTGGCGCGGGCCGAAGCTGCTCGGGCAGCGGACGCCGCCGGAGAGCGACAGCTGGTCGAGCTGCGACAGCTGATCGGCGGCCCCGACCCGCTGCGGGGGATGCAGCTGCTCGACGAGCTCGGACTGACGGCGGTTGTCTTGCCGGAGCTGGAGGCGCTGCGCGGGGTCGAACAGGGCCCCAATCATCACCTCGATGTACACGGACACACGATGGCGGTGCTCGAGCGCACGCTCGAGGTCGAGGGGAACTTGGCGCGCTTCGGCGGCGAGCGGGCGGATGAGGTAGCTGCGCTGCTCGCGGAGCCGCTTGCCGATGAGATCAGCCGCGGCACGGCGTTGCGCTTTGGGGCCTTGCTGCACGACATCGGCAAGCCGGCGACGCGCTCGGAACGGGACGGCTACGTCACCTTCATCGGCCACGACCGTGACGGCGTCGCGATCGTCGGCGCCCTCTGCGGTCGCCTGCGGGCGAGCCGTGACCTCACGCGCCATCTCCAGGACCTGACCCTGCACCACCTCCGTCTCGGCTTCCTGGTCCACGAGGCGCCGCTGCCGCCGCGGCGCGTCCATGAGTACCTGCGCGCCACCGACCCGGTCGCCGCCGACGTGACGCTGCTGACCATCGCCGACCGGCTCTCCGCACGGGGCTCGGGGCCACTTGCCAGCGAGGAGGCGATCGAGGCGCACCTGACCCTGGCCCGGCAGATGCTCGCCGCCGCGCTCGATTGGCGGCGCCAGGGACCGCCCAGGCCCCTGCTTCGCGGCGACGAGCTGGCCGGCGAGGTCGGCATGGCCGCAGGACCGGAGCTGGGCGAGCTGCTCGCCGAGCTGGAGGCCGCGCAGTACGCCGGGGAGATTTCCAGCCGCGAGGAGGCGGTCACGTTCGCCCGCGCGCTGCGGGGCTGAGCAGGGTCGAGGGGTGGTCCGCTACGCTCCCCGCCGCATGGCGAAAGAGGAGAAGATCGAGATGGAGGGCGAGATCACCGAGGCCCTCCCGAACACGATGTTCAGGGTCAAACTCGATAACGGTCACGATGTGCTCGGCCACATCTCCGGCAAGATGCGCCGCCATTACATCCGCATCCTCCCCGGCGACCGGGTCAAGATCGAGCTCTCGCCCTACGACCTCGACCGGGGTCGCATTACCTACCGCTACAAATAGCGGCCGCTGCAAACCGGCGCCTGGCGTTGTCCTCGGTCGCTCGCGTGCAGAGCACGCCACGCTCCCTGCGTCCTAGCCAGGCTTGGTTTTCGCGGCCGTCCGAACTTCTTCTGGTGTCACAAGCTCCGCGACTAGCGCGGACCAGGCGAAGTCGCGGGCGCCGAGCCCGGCGCCGGTGCGGGGGTCGTAATACTCGCGCAGGCCTTCGCGCTCGACCGCGCCGATCACCCCGTCGGCCAGGCGCGCCGCGGCCTCCTCGTAGCCAAGGCGGAGCAGTCCGAGCCAAACGAGCCAGGCGGAGTTGACCCAGGTCGGTCCGCGC
>JBKPOV010000157.1:0-1578 GCA_046733315.1 Actinomycetota bacterium | reverse complement strand
CACCAGGGACGTTGACACAGGGGAATCGGTGGGGCCATCGCCGGCCCCGGCTTTGCGCAGCAGAACACCTAGCGCCAGGGCCACAACCAGCGCCAGCGCGATCAACAGCCCGCGCCGGCGCGACGAGCGGAGGTGGATGCGGCCCCTCCGCCGGCTGGTCCCCGCCTCCGCCACAGAGCGAACCTATAGGAACTTCCCAGGTACTGGGGCTGTACGCTCGCGCCTGTTCAATGGCGGAGTCGGTCCCGAAGAAAAAGGCAAAGAAGCGGCGGGGCTGGATCCTCCCCGCAATCGGAGCGGTCCTACTAGCCGCGATCACCGCCTTCGCCGGTGGGCTGGGATCGAAGCTGGCCGACTCCATCGGCTCGGACGACCCTCAGCTCCTCTCGTTCTCGGTCGAGCTCCTGCCCGGCAAGTGCCGCGGCGGCGAGTTCGTTCCCCGCTCATCCCTTCCGGAAATCTTGCATTCCCCCAGCAAGTACCGATGGGAGATCCTCGAACAACAACCGGGCGCCGCCCAAGCGAACCTCAACCCCGTGCAGATCGCGATCCAGGGGGAGACCGGCCGCCCCGTGACCCTGACCCGGATCGACTTCCACGTCACTCGCCACCCCCGGCCCCCCGGGGGCGCCTTCTCGGGAGCCTGCGGCGACGCGTTCACCGGCCGCGCGCTGAAAGTCGACCTCGACGCGACACCTCCTCGCATCGTTGACTCGAACTCCACTGAGGAGGGAGTACTCGGCGCCAGAGGGAGCAACGGCCAGCGTCCCTATCGACCCATCCGCTTCCCCTGGACAGTGTCCGTGAACGATCCCCTTCTGCTCGAAATCCTCGCCACCACCGACTCGTGCGACTGCACCTGGACCGCCGAAATCCCTTGGGTCAGCGGAGGCTCCCGAGGGACCATCCTGGTCGACAACAGCGGGCACGGCTATCGCGTCGTGGGGGCCGAGGGCCTTCCGTCCTACGTTCCATCCACAAACGGCTGGCGACGCTGGAGAGGCTTGACCTAGATCCAAAACTCGCCTCGCCTACACGAGGCCGGTTAGCGGCTCGAGCGCGCTTCAGAGTTCCCGGCGAGCCAGCTTCAGGCTGTTGACGTCGATCCGGTCCTGATCTCGATTGGCGGCGCGCTTCATCGCCAGCAGGTCCTCGTACCCGCAGAACCTGCGCGGCTTGCCGTAGAAGTCTCGGGAGACAGCGTGGCCGGCGATATCGGTGTAGTTGCCAAGCTCCTCATCGGTCCCCTGGAAGCTGAAGGTCTGCATCACGTCGAGGCGGCCATGCTTGGTCATCAGGGTCCAGTTGCCGCCTTCCTGCAGGCCCTCGTAGTCGGGTCGTAGGTCGAACTCGTCGAGGTCGATCGGGGTTGCCTCGAGCTCCTCGAGGGCAGCGGCAAGTCGACGGAGGTTCGCCTGCTTGGGATTGGGGCAGATATCGACGTCCTTGGTGGCCCGGGGGTGGCCATGGGCCGCAACCGCGAACCCGCCGATGATCACGTATTCGACTTCGTGAGCGTCGATGACTTCCAACAGCTCATCGACCTCGAGTGGGCGACGAGAAGTCGCCCCCGAGCGT
>JBKPOV010000156.1:0-1460 GCA_046733315.1 Actinomycetota bacterium | reverse complement strand
GGATCGGGAAGCGCAGCCAGATGATCGCCCGCGCCAGGTGAGCGGCTACGCCCTTCTTGCCCGTCGCCCTCTGTCGCTCCTCGCGTAGGAGCCGAGATCGATCGCGAAAGCCAGGATCACGATGAACCACTCGAAGCCCCCTACCCGATCCGACGAACTCCACATCACCGCGTAGGCGAGAGTCGTCCAGGGCAGCAGGAAGAAGCCGAGGAAGGGCACGAACCAACTGTCGAAGGCGTGGCTGAGCAGGTCGCTGAAGAGCCAGAGCGCGAAGAGCGCCAGCCGCGGCGAGATCAGCGCGAAGAGAATGACCAGGCAGCCGATGCGCCCAAGCTACCCTGTTTGAATGCTCGGATTCAAGAAGGCGAAGATGCCCGCAGCCGAGGATACGCTGCCGGGACGCAGTGAGCCGGCCTTCGACTTGCCCGCGCGGCATGCCGTGCTCGATACGCCCCTGCAGCCCCCGTTCCCGGCGGAGATCGAGCTCGCCTACTTCGCGCTCGGCTGTTTCTGGGGAGCAGAGCGACTCTTCTGGGGTATCGATGGCGTCTACACGACGGCGGTCGGCTACATCAACGGGACCACGCCGAACCCGACCTACGAGGAGGTCTGCAGCGGCAAGACCGGTCACGCCGAGGCGGTGTTGGTCGCCTTCGATCCGGCGAGGGTCACCTACGCCGACCTGCTCAAGGTCTTCTTCGAGGAGCACGACCCGACCCAGGGGATGCGGCAGGGCAATGACGTCGGCACCCAGTACCGCTCCGGGATTTACTTCGTCAATGACTCCCAGAAGGAGACGGCCGAGATGGCGCGGCGGGCCTATGACGAGGATCTGCGCGCGGCAGGGCACGAGCCGGTAACCACTGAGGTCGAGCCCGCCGCGCCCTTCTACTACGCCGAGGACTACCACCAGCAGTACCTGCACAAGGTGCCGAACGGCTACTGCGGCTTGGCCGGCACGGGGGTTGCCTGCCGAATCCCGTCTGTGGCGTCTTAGCCCAGCCCAGGTGCAACGCTTTTCGGCCCCACGGGGGCTACAACGCGTTGCACCTGTAGTAGCGCCGCTCGCCCGGCGCTGCGAATAGCATCCCGCGCCGGTGACCCCCTCCCTCGGCTCCTACCTCGGCGGCTGCCTGGCCGTCATCGGCATCGTCAGCGCGCTCGGCCTTGGCGGCTACTGGCTGCGGCGCTGGATCGTGCCGGAATTCTCCGGCGCGCTGGCGCGGCTCGCCGATGCCACGATCGCCGTGGGCCTGCTGGTGCTCTCGCTGGAGCTGCTCGGCACGCTGAGCATCTTGCGGACGGGCTGGATCGTCATCGTCTGCATCGCCGTCGGCTTGCTCGCCGCCTGGCTCGGCTGGTCAAAAGCGCCGGCCGAGAACCGCGAAATCAGCGCGCCCCAGGTCCAGAACGTCGCCCTGCTGATCGCCCTTGCCGTCGCTTCTTTCACCGTCGCCGAG
>JBKPOV010000155.1:0-6341 GCA_046733315.1 Actinomycetota bacterium | reverse complement strand
GATCTCCGAAGCCCCAAGTTCCGAGATCGTCATGCTTAGCGTTCACTTGGCCACGGCGGGCGGTGAAAGGAGCGGGTGATGGAGCGAGGGGGTGCGAAGGGCACGATCAATCCGCAGGACGGGGAGCGGGCTGACTTTCCGCGGCTCGGCAATCGTTTCATCGTGCGTAGCGATGACACCGGGGGACGGTTCGCGCTGCTGGAACACACCGTGCCGCCGCGGGCGCTGGCGGCGCCGACCCACACGCACGAGCGTGAGGATGAGTACTCGTTCGTGCTCAGCGGCGAGATCGGCGTGCTACTCGGCGATGAGGTGCTCAGCGCCGGCGCCGGCGAGCTGGTCAGCAAGCCGCGCGGGGTGCCGCACGCCTTCTGGAACTCAGGCGAGGAGGAGGCGCGGCTGCTGGAGCTGATCTCGCCGGGAGCCTTCGAGTACTACTTCATCGAGATGGCGCCGCTTCTCAACGCCGAGGGCGAGCGCGACGTCGAGCGAATCGGCGCGATCCAGGCCAAATACGGCCTCTCGATGGACGTCGAATCAGTCGCTCGGCTGGCCCAGGAACACGGGCTGCAGGCCTAGCCTGCGGCATCCTGGACGTCAGCCGATGCCGACGTCCCGTTCGATCCAGCGCACCTACCTGACCCTGCTGCTCGGCAACACCCTGGCCGCGTCGTTGATCTGGGGGATCAACACGATCTTCCTGCTCGACGCCGGCCTCTCGAACCTGGAAGCGTTCGCCGCGAACGCCTTTTTCACCGCCGGCATGGTGCTGTTCGAGGTGCCGACCGGGATCGTCGCCGACACGATCGGCCGCCGCACCTCCTACCTGCTCGGCACGCTGACGCTGATGGCCTCGACCTTCCTCTACGTGTTCCTCTGGCAGGTCGAGGCGCCGCTCTGGGAGTGGGCGATCGCCTCGATGCTGCTCGGCCTCGGCTTCACCTTCTTCTCCGGCGCGGTCGAGGCCTGGCTGGTCGACGCGCTCACCGCGACCGGCTACACCGGTGAGCTGGAGACGGTCTTCGGCCGCGGCCAGATCGTCACCGGCGCGGCGATGCTGATCGGCTCGGTCGCCGGCGGCTTCATCGCCCGCCAGACCAGCCTCGGCGTTCCGTTCGTGCTCCGCGGCCTCGTCCTGATCGTGATGTTCGGGCTCGCCTTCCGGCTCATGCACGACGTCGGCTTCGCCCCCGAGAAGGGCGGGCGGGCGCTGACCGAGATGCGGAAGATCGCCGCCAACTCGGTCGAGTACGGCTGGCGGGTGCCGGCGGTCAAGTGGCTGATGGTCGAGTCCCTGTTCACCGGCGGCGTCGGCATCTACGCCTTCTACGCCCTGCAGCCGTATCTGCTGGAGCTGTACGGCGATCCGCAGGCCTACCAAATCGCCGGGCTGGTGGCGGCGATCGTCGCCGGCGCCCAGATCGCCGGCGGCGTGGCGGCGCCACGCATCCGCCGTCTCTTCCGCCGCCGCACCTCGGCGCTGATCGTGACGGCGGGACTGAGCGTCGTCTCGCTGGGCCTGATCGGTCTCGTCGAGAGCTTCTGGGCGGTGATCGGCCTGATCGTGGTCTGGGGGCTGCTCTTCGCGGCCACGCTGCCAATCCGCCAGACCTACCTCAACGGCCTGATCCCCTCGCGGCAGCGGGCGACGATCCTCTCCTTCGACTCGATGATGTCCTCGACGGGCGGCGTCTGGACCCAGCCGTTGCTCGGCCGGTCCGCCGATGCCTGGGGCTACGCGCCGTCGTACTTGATCGGCGCCGGGATCTCGGTCCTGGCCCTGCCCTGCCTGGCGCTGTCGAGGCGGCAGAACGCCGCCGCGGACACGGTCGACGTGGCCGATGCGCAGCCCGCTCCAGAGCCCGCCTAGCGTCGACGCGCAAGTGGCGGCCAGGCCAAAGTCAATCCTGGTGCTTGTGGCCCTCGTGGCGACGGTGGCGGCGGAGCACCGGGGCCACGTAGCCGATCAGCGCCCCCACTCCGACGGCGACCAAGAGGGTGACGATCAGCGGCGCGTCGACGGTGATGAAGAGGACGTCGACCTTCACCTCCTGGGAGTTCTGCAGGCAGACGATCAAGACGAGTGCGATGGCGATACCCACGATCCAGGCGCGCCAGTTGATCTGCTTCTCCTCCTTGGGCATGGCTATGCCAATCCTAGAGCGGCGTGATTGCAGGAAGTTTTCGACCTCGATAAGGACGGGTACAGATTCCTCGTCGGGTAAACGACGAGAAGGAGGGAATCGTGGGAATCATCGGCTGGATAGTGCTTGGACTGCTTGCAGGTGCGATCGCGAAGCTGATTATGCCGGGGGACGATCCGGGCGGCTTCATCGTGACCACGCTGATCGGCATAGCCGGCGCGCTGATCGGAGGCCTGATTGCCAGCGCCCTCAACATTGGCGACCTGGACGAGTTCTTCGACATCGGCACCTGGCTGATTGCAATCGGCGGCTCGCTGCTGCTGCTCTTCATCTACCGGATGGTCGTCGGCAACCGGACGACGGGTCACGGCGCCTATCGATGACGCGAGTTAGCTAGCGGGACATGCCGTTCTGGATTGCTCGACGCGCCGCTCCCCATGTCTGGAAGCGGATCCCCTGGAAGATGGTCTGGGCCGTCGTCGTATGGCTCGGCAACAAGGGGCGCGAGCGCGTCGAGCACAACCTCGATAGCCGTGAGCAGGCCGAGTTCTGGCGCCTGGTGAAGAAGTCGAAGGGGCGCCCGGGCACGCTGCCGCAGCGCGACCGGAGCAGGATCAAGAACATCGCCGGCAAGGCGGTTCGCGGCGGCTGAGGACGGCAGAGGCAGCGATTAGCTGGTAGGAAGGCTGGGCCTTGGAGGCCCACAGGTCATACGAGCGGTTCGAGGAGGGCCACCGAGCAACGGCGGTCGGCGACGGCCAAGGGGAACCGCACGACGCCCGCCACGCGGCGCTCGCGGTCGCTGTGATGGCCGCCTTCCTTGCCCTTGCGGCGTTTCTCTCCAACGAGGCAGTGAAGGAGGTCGTCACGGGAGAGACCCACCGGGCCGACGCCTCGGCACGGCTGGAGAGCAACCGGGTCAAGATCGATATCGCAAGCGGCAACGCCGAGCTGCTCGAGGTCCTCGGCGTCGGCAGCGCGCAGCTGCGGCACGCAGCCGCTGCGGCGCTGCGACACGATGCGCGGATCGCCGGGGAGCTGCGGCCCGCCGACGCTCATCTCAACGCCGAGATTCGAGCCGACGAACACGAGACCGACCATGCCAATGCGCAGCACCTCGACTACGAGCTGGCTGAGGTTGGGCTGGAGGTCGGGATCGTGCTCGCATCGGTCTCGATCATCGCCCGCCGTCGCTGGCTGTTGGCCGGCGCGGGCGCCGCGGCAACGGCAGGCGTGGTGCTCCTTGTCCTCGGGCTGCTTGCCTAGGCGCTAACCGTCCGCCCTAGCTCGAATCGCGGTTGCGAAAGGCGTGGAACGCGATCACCAGGCTGACCAGGAGCACAGGCCCGAAGGCGGGTAGGGCGACGAGGAGGCTGTGGTGCGCGAGCGGCAGCACGGCTATCGCTGCAGAGCCGGCGTCGGGCTGGCGGGCGCCTCGCTGCGCCTGCGGCGCGGACCGGACCCGGGCGGAAAGGCGAGGCGGTGCAGGCTCCAGGCGAGCAGGGCGAGGAGCGAGAGGGCGATGCCGCCGACCGTTGCGTAGGCGACGGCGACGAGCGCGGTTGAGCCGCCGGTCTTCTCGCGCTGGAGCAGCTGGGTCTCATCGACGAAGGCACGGGTGAAGGCGGCGCGAGCCGGGACCTCACGTGCCGGAATCGCCGCGTCCCGGGGCAGGTAGATCGGCGCCGCCGTCAGTGAGCTGCCGCTGTGCAGGCGGATCATCGTCTTCCATTCCCCGGAGACCGGGATCGGCTCGGTGGTGCGGTAGGTAGCCGGACCGATCTTGTCTAGAGGAGAGACGACGAGGCCGCCGCCCTGCCAGGCAGTGACATCGAACCAGGCGGCCTCATCGGCAGCATCGCGCGGGATCAGAGTGACCGTGGCGCTCACCTCTCGTTGCGGGCCGCTGGAAACGTCGCGCAGGGCGACTCGCGCCCGCACGCCCTCCTCGGCCGGCGTGTGCAAGGCGAAGAGCGTGGCCAGGGCAATCGTCGCCGCCCCCAGGCAGGCGCCCAGCCGCAGGGCCGGACGGCGCCGGCCCGCCTCGGGCGAGAGCCGCGTGCCGATCCAGGCACCGATCACCGCCGCCGCCAGGGCAATCGCCAGCCCCGCTACGGCCGCCTCGGGGAAGAGCGCCGACGGCCACGGGATCGGCATCCAGATGTGCGACCAGGCCCACTCCGAGGCGAGGCCGATGGTGCCGATACCGAGGCCCGACCAGAGCCCGAAGGCGAGCGGCCTCTCGGTGGAGACGCGCAGGGCGACGGCCTCGACAACCAGCGCCTCGACGATGTAGAGCGGCATGTGCGGCGTCGTCTCGCCGAGCAGCGGACCGATCAGCAGCGCCAAGATGCCGCGGGCGAGGAGGAAAAAGAGGACAGCGCCCAGGGCGGCGCCGCGACCGGCGTAAAGTCGGGCCGCGACCAACCCGACGCCGGCCGCCAGCATCACCATCATCGGCTCGAAGAGGAAGTTGAACTGGGGCACGCCGAAGTCGAACTCGGCCTGGAAGGTCGAGAGGCCGAGCAGGAGCCCGCCGGTCGAAGCCACCGCGCGAGCGAGCACGACCTGGCGGTGTTCGGTGACGGGGCCGCGCTGTGCGCTCGCCCGCATGCCCTCGACCGTCAGCACGCCGATCCCGATTAGGGTCATCGCCGCACCGCCGATCAGCATCAGATGGGTCGGCCCCCAGAGCGTCACGTCCTGGCCGAAGAGGCGGTGCCAGATGTCGTCGAGCGGGAAGCCGATCAGCGAGAAGGCGCCGCAGGCGCAGATCAGCACGCCGCCGAGCGGCGCGTACCAGTCGGGCCCAAGGCGGACGGCGGTCTCGCTCGGCCGGCCCTCGGGCAGGACCATGGCGAGGAAGCCGGCGGCGAAGATGCCGAAGAGGCCGCCGAGGATGAAGTAATGGGCGGGGTTGGCCAGCGGCCCGGGGTCGCGGCCGACGTCGATGTGCAGGGAGATGTCCCAGTACATGCCGAAGAGGGCGATCAGCAGCGAAGTGGTCGCGATCCCAACCGGGATCCCGACCCAAGCCGGGTAGCCGCTGAACCCTTCGACCCAGCCGCCAAAGCGGCGCAGCCAGGCAAGGCGGCCGGCGCGGTAACCGAAGCCGATGTAAAGGAGCGCAGCGGTGAGCAGCATCGCGGCCACTGAGGCGATCGCCACCTGGCTCAGCGTCGCTCCCCCGGCGGGGGGCGCCGCTGCAAGCACGGATGTCGCAAAGGTCAAGATCATCTAGGTACCTCTCGGATAGACGGCAAGTCCTTGGTTCCCTGTGAACCGTTCCCTCAAACGAGGTTACAAAAGCAAGGTAGCATTGGGGCGATGGCGCGCAACGTGAAGGCGGTCACTGAGTCCGGCAAGGCGGAGCTGACGATCGAGCAACTCGCCTATGAGACCGGCATGTCGGTCCGCAACATCCGCAACCACCAGTCGCGGGGGCTCCTGCCCGCGCCCGAGGTGCGAGCGCGAATCGGCTACTACGGAGCCGATCACGTCGCCCGCCTGCGGCTGATCCAGGAGATGCAGGCGGAGGGCTTCAAGCTGAGCGCGATTGAGCGGCTGATCGGCGAGCACGGCGTCGCCGCCGATCGCTTCGTCGGCCTGCGCCAGGCGATCACGGCGCCCTTCGAGGCCGAGTCCCCCGAGGTGCTGAGCCGCGAGGAGCTTGCCGAGCGCTTCGCGACCGACGACGACAAGCTGCTCGCCAAGGCGCAGAAGCTTGGCCTGCTGGTCCCGCTCGGGGACGATCGCTACGAAGCGCCGAGCCCGGCCCTGCTGCGAGCCGCCGAAGACGTGATGGGGCGCGGCATCCCGCTCGCAGCGGCGCTCGCCGTGATCGAGAAGCTGAGCCGCAACTCACAGTCCTCGGCGCGCGCCTTCGTCAGGCTCTTCGTCGAGGAGCTCTGGAAGCCGTTCGACGAAGCCGGCCGGCCCGAAGAGCGCTGGCCCGAGATGACCGAGGCGGTCGAGCAGCTGCGCCCGCTCGCTTCCGAGGCGCTCAACGCCACCTTCCGCCTCACCCTCACCGCCGAGATCGAGAAGGCCTTCGGCGAAGTGCTCGAACGACGCAAGAAGAGCGGCAGCAAGCCGCGCCAGCGTGGCGGGCGCAATAGCTGAGACGGTCCTCGTCTGAGCGGCTCAGGCCTCGCCGCCCTTGCTGGCGACCCGACGTGCCGCGGCGCTGCCCAGGTA
>JBKPOV010000154.1:0-1975 GCA_046733315.1 Actinomycetota bacterium | reverse complement strand
CTGGCCATTCGCAGGCGACTCGGGCGCGGACCCGCCTGCCGTCGGACTTCAAGTTCGAGACCGAGATCGCCAGCGGGATCGTCCTGCCCCTGCAGCCGAGCTGCTTGTCGGCGCCGAGGGAGACGTTGATCGCGTAGACGCAGACACGCTGCCTGCCCGACTTCACCGTCGGCAGGGTGACGTCGAAGCCGTGCTGGGCGCCCGCTTCGGGGTACCGGGCGCCGACCGGCGACCGCCAGCGGGCCGCCGCTCCCAGCTCGTAGGTCGCCACCTTCGGCTCACCCGCCTTGCCGCCGACGACCAGCCGGATCGCGAGCGGCTGGGTGGGCAGGTTCGGGTCGAACGCCCAGCCCTTCACCCGCACCTGGCCGGGGCTGGGGGAGCCGGCTAGGTCGAGGAAGCCGACGGGATCGTCGCTTGCCGCGACCGCGGTGCCGACCGTCGCCCCGTCGACGTAGTCGTTGTCGATGTTGATCGTCACTCCGCCCCAGGTCTCGTTGTGGCCGCCGTAGTACTGGTGGATCCGCTGGTGCGCCGCCCAGGCGCTCGCCGGCACCGCCGGGTCGAGCGTGTTCTTCTGGCCGTTCCAGTTGGCGGTCCAGAGGTGGTCGGGCTCGAGGTAGCCGCTGCCGAGCGCGCCGGCGAGGTCGGCGATGCCCGAGGCGCTGCTGCTGTAGACGCCGGAGAGGTAGCCGAGCGCGTGCAGCTTCCTGGTCCAGGCTTCGAGGAAGGTGAGCGTGGCCGCGGTCGCCGATGAGGTCCGGGTGTAGGACTCCATGTCGAAGTAGATCGGGCTGCCGGGACCGATCGCGACCGCGGCGGCCTGCGCGACCGCGTCAACGGCGGCGGCGGTGCCCTGCGTCGTCGCCTGGCTGGTGGTGAGCTTGGCGCAGCTGCTGCAGCTGCTGGTCGGCGACTGCAGGCCGACGTAGGTCGGGATCAGGTGCCAGCCGGCGGCGGTCTGGGCGGCCACCCAGCTCGAGGTCAGGTTCGGCTGCGAGCAGGCGCGGTTGGCGCCGCCGATGTAGACGCCGATCGCCCGGTATGGGGACGCGCCCCAGGCCGCCATCGTCCGGGTCGAGGGCGTGCTGCAGGCGTCGAAGCCGAGCCCGGTGAAGAGGGCGCCGCCGGCGCGCGCGGCCCGCCTCGGCAGGGTGGGGAGGGCGGAGGAGCGGGCGGCCGAAGAGCTCGCGGCCGAGCCGGGTTCGACGAGGATCGCCCTCCTGCGGCCGATCGCCTCGGCCGGGCAGCGCTGGTTCGACGCCGGCGTTCCCAGGTACACAGCGCGGCGGTCGAGGCGCACGCACATGCCGGGGTGCTCGGCGAGACGGAAGACCGGCCAGGACCGTGGCGCGTCGACCGAGCGGCCGGCAAAGTGGATCGTCTTGGCGCTCGCGCCGCTCGCCAGCGCCCCCTGGCACGCCGCCGACAGCGCCAGCGCGCCGAGCACGACCCAGAGCGCCCGCGCACGGGCGCGATGAGTCCTGTGACCTCGGTCCCTCACCAGATGCACTTTCGCTCCAACAGGTTCGACCCGCCGAAAGTTGCACCTCGGCGGGAGAAACCCTGCAGCGAGGCCCTTCATATAGCCGTCCGCGTTCTCGAAAACGACCACGGCGGGGGAGGGGGATCTGAAAGGGTGCCGCTCCCATGGCATCGGCCTACGAGAGCAAGTTCGCGGAGGGCGCGCAGCCCTTTCTGGAAGACGGCGAGGAAGTGCTCGCCTCCTGCATCGCGCAGGCCAAAGGCTTCAGCCGGATGGCCGTCAGCGGCATGGACCTCGGCAAGTCAGAGGTGGCGCGATCGAGCGCCGCGGCAGGCGAGGGAGAGGTGAGGGTCGCCAACCCGATGGCGCTCGTGCTGACCAACCGCCACCTGCTGACCCTCGCGATCAGCAGCCCGATCGGCCTCGGCATCGGCGGCAAGGTGAAGGAGCTGCTCAGCGCGATCCCGACCTCCGAGGTCGACTCGATCC
>JBKPOV010000153.1:0-4749 GCA_046733315.1 Actinomycetota bacterium | reverse complement strand
GTCCTGGCTGGGGCGCTGGCCTTCTCGATCGGCGCTTGCGGCGGCGGCGAATCCTCCTCCGATGCCAACGAGGCGAAGGGCACCTACCGGGTCCGCGTCACCGATGCCAGTTTCCCCACCGAGCAGCAGCTCGGCCAGACCTACCTCCTGAAACTCGGCGTGCGCAATACGAGCAAGAAGACGATCCCGGCGCTGACGGTGAACGTCTCGATCAAGGGCAAGGAGGGCCAGGGCTCCACACTTCCCTTCGGTATCCACGACCCGCAGCCGGAACTCGCCCAGCCCGACCGGCCCGTTTGGGTTCTCGCCGAGCACTACCCCAGGTTCGCCGGCTCCTCGACCGCCGCCGGGGCGGGGACCTCAAACCAGAAGACCTTCGACTTCGGACCGCTGAAGAAGGGTGCGACCGCCAATGCGGTCTGGAAGCTGAGCGCGGTCAAGTCGGGCAACTACACGCTGCTCTACGCGATCGATGCGGGATTGAGTGGCGCCGCCAAGGCGGAGACCGGCGGCGGCGTGAAGCCGGGCGGCTCCTTCACCGTGAAGATCAGCTCAGCCGAACGCAACACCGAAGTAAACGACCGCGGAGAAGTCGTCGAAAAGAAATAGGCGTGGCCGGGTAGCGAGATCGATGTGAGGCGCCGCGCCGTATCGAGCACCGTCCTCTCAGCGCTGGCGCTGGTGGCATTGCCCGCCTGTGGCACCGCCCAGCAGCACGATGCGGCGCCGCCGGAGGCGAAGCGGAGCGGCCTGGCATTGAGGCGCATCGGCACCTTCGCCGAACCCACCTACGTGGCTGGCGCACCCGGCTACCCAAAGCTGCTCTTCGTCGTCGAGCAGTCCGGGACCGTGCGCGTGCTCGGTGGCGGCCAGCGCTCAGAACGCGCCTTCCTCGACCTCAGGGCGCTCGTTGGCTCCGACGGGGGCGAGCGTGGCCTGCTCTCGATCGCCTTCCCCGACGATTACCAGCGCAGCGGCCGCTTCTACGTCTATTACACGGACAACGCCGGCAACATCCGCGTCGACGAATTTCACCGCCGCACCGCGAGGCGGGCGGCGCGCGGCTCGAGGCGCACCGTGATCGTCATCCCCCATCCGGTCAACGCCAATCACAACGGCGGCCAGCTGCAGTTCCTCGGCGACCTGCTCTACCTCGGCACCGGCGACGGGGGCTCGGGCGGCGATCCACCCAACAACGCCCAGAACAAGGAAAGCCTGCTCGGCAAGCTGCTGCGCATCGACCCGCGGCCGAGCGGCGGCATGCCTTACTCGATTCCCCCCGACAATCCCTTCGTCGGCAAGCCGGGACGTGACGAGATCTACTCCTATGGGCTACGCAACCCGTTCCGCTTCTCCTTCGACACCAGTAGCGCCCGCCAAGCCCGCATCGCGATCGGCGACGTCGGCCAGAACCGCTTCGAGGAGCTCGACTACACGACCGTTGCCGCTGCCTCGGGCGCCAACTTCGGTTGGGACGCCTTCGAGGGCAAAAGCCGCTACACCGAAGAAAACGGCAACACTCCCGATCCCGGCAACACGACCGAGCCAATCATGGCCTACGGGCGCGGCCGCGACGGCGGTAGCTGCACCATCATCGGCGGCTACGTCGTGGGCAAGAGCGGACCGGCGGCGCTGCGCGGTCGCTACGTCTACGCCGACTATTGCTCAGGCGTGCTGCGCAGCCTCATCCCTCACCTGTCGCGCGCGAGCGGCGACCGCAAGACCGGTCTCAAGGTCGTCTCCCCGACCTCGTTCGGCGAAGACAGCCGCGGCCGTATCTACGTCTGCTCGCAGGAAGGGTCCGTTTTCAGGTTGGTGAGCAGATAGCGGTTACAGTTGGCTGACCAGCCAAGCGGGTCGAAGAGGGGGAGTTACCAGTGGAGAGCAGCACTGCGGAGACGAGCACGTCGGCACCCAACGGCTCCAGCGGGGGCCACAGCTCACCACCCACCGAGCGCATCGACGTGCTGAACCCAGCGAACGGTGAAACGGTCGGCTCGATACAGGTCGATACAGCCGAGACGATCGCCGCCACCGTGGCGCGGGTGCGCACCAATCAGGTCGAGTGGGAGGCGATGGGCATCGAGGGCCGCTATCACTGGCTCGGCAAGCTGCGTGACTGGATCCTCGACAACACCGAGCAGATCGCCGACACGATGCAGGCGGAAACCGGCAAGGTGCGTTCCGACGTCGCGCTTGACCTGACCTACGTCGCCGACCTGATCAACTTCTATGGCAGCAAAGCGGCGCAGTTCATCGGCGATGAAATCGTCCGCCCCCACTCCCCGCTGCTGGCTTCGAAGAAGCTCGTGGTCCGCTACAGACCGTTCCCGGTCGTTGGCGTGATCAGCCCCTGGAACTTCCCCCTGGCGATGGGGCTGGGCGACTCGATCCCGGCTCTGCAGGCGGGGGCGGCAGTCGTCGTCAAGCCCTCCGAGTTCACCCCGCTCAGCCTGATCGAGGTGGTCAAGGCGTGGAAGGAGGAGATCGGCGCTCCCGACGTATTCGATTGCGCGCTTGGCAGCGGTGAGACGGGAGCGGCCTTGATCGACAACGTCGACTACGTCCAGTTCACCGGCTCCGATAAGACGGGCCGCAAGGTGATGGGGCGCGCGGCCGAGACGCTGACCCCGGTCAGCCTCGAGCTCGGCGGCAAGGACCCGATGATCGTGCTTGCCGACGCCGACATCGATCGGGCTGCCAACGCGGCCGCCTGGGGCGGAATGGTCAACTCCGGCCAACTCTGCATCTCGGTCGAGCGAATCTACGTCGAGGAGCCCGTATACGACGAGTTCGTCGCCAAGCTGACCAAGGAGGTCGGCGCTCTGCGACAGGGCGCCGACGGGCGCAAGCCCGAGAAGGACGTCGGCGCGATGACCTCGCCAAATCAATCCGCGATCGTCGAGGACCACGTCAACGACGCAGTCGCCAACGGTGCCCGCGCCGTGACCGGGGGCAAGAAAGTCCCGGGTGACGGCGACTACTTTGAGCCGACGGTCCTGGTCGACGTCGACCACTCGATGAAAGTGATGCGCGATGAGACCTTCGGCCCGGTCGTCGGGGTGATGAAGGTGCGCGACTCTGAGCAAGCGCTCGAGCTGGCCAACGACAGCCGCTATGGGCTCGCCGCCTCGATCTTCGGCGAGAAGAACCGGGCCGAGAGGATCGCGCGCCGGATCGAGGCGGGGTCGGTGAACGTCAACGACGTGATCATCAACATGGCGGCGATGGGCGTTCCGATGGGCGGCTGGAAGGAGTCCGGCATCGGCTACCGCCATGGCGAACCCGGGATCAAGAAGTACTGCCGCACCGAGTCAATCGTGATCACCCGTTTCAGCGGCAAGCGCGAACCGGCCTGGTACCCCTACACCAAGGCTCGACGGGGCTTGGTCAACCGGATCTCGCAGGCTTTCAGCGCCCGCGACTGGCGCCGTCGTTTGGGGCTGCGCGGCTGAACTGAGCCAGGCGGAGTGGGGTCCGGGCACCCTCCTCCGGTGGCGGTTGCGCAGCAGGTCGGGCCCGGGTGGTTCGTGGCGTGGTCCCTGAGCCTCCAGAGGAGGGTGCCCGGACCCCTTACCCTCCTAGGTCATGTCCGAGCGAGATTTCATAGCCGCGACCAAGGAGCGCGTCGTCGTGTTCGACGGCGGGATGGGTGCGACGCTGGAGCAGTTTGAGCTGACGCAGGAGGACTACGGGGGGCTCGAGGGCAAGTGCCACGAGGCGCTGGTGCTGAACAGGCCTGACGTGATCGAGGGAGTGCATACGTCGATGCTCGAAGCTGGGGCTGAAGTTGTCGAGACCGACAGCTTTCAGGGCTCGCGGCTGAAGCTCGAAGAGTGGGGGCTTGCCGAGCACACGCTGGAGATCAATACGAAAGCTGCCGAGATCGCGCGCAAGGCGGCCGGACCTGACCGCTTCGTGGCGGGCTCGATCGGCCCGACCGGTTTCCTGCCCGCCTCGACCGACCCGACCCTGGGCGACATCAGCTTCGGGCGCCTGGTCGAGGTCTTCGCCGAGCAGGCGCGGGGCCTGGTCGACGGCGGCGCCGACCTGATCATCATCGAGACCGCGCAGGACATCCTCGAGGTCAAGGCGGCGATATTCGGCGCCCGTGAGGCGTTCGCTACCACCGGACGGACGCTGCCGGTCCAGACCAGTGTCTCGCTGCTGCCGAACGGCGGCAAGATGCTGCTCGGCACCGACATCCAGGCAGTGCTGACGACTCTGAGGGCGCTTGACGTCGACGTGATCGGCCTCAACTGCTCGACCGGGCCCGAGGACATGCGCGACGCGATCCGCTTCCTTGGCGAGAACAGCCCGCTGCCTGTCCACTGCATTCCCAACGCCGGCCTCCCCTTGCAGGGCCCCGATGGCGAGACGATCTTCCCCGAAGAGCCCGGGCCACTGGCCGCCACCCTGGGGGAGTTCGTCGAGCGCTACGGCGTCGGCATCGTCGGCGGCTGCTGCGGAACGACGCCAGAGCACATCGCCGCGATCCGCGAGCGGGTTGAGGGCCAGACACCGGGCTCACGCCCCGCACCGGGACCGGTCGAGGTCTCCTCGATGATGACCTCGACCCCACTGGTCCAGGAACCGCGACCGACGCTGGTCGGCGAGCGGGTCAACTCGCAGGGCTCGCGCAAGGCGAAGGAGCTGCTGCTCGCCGACGACTACGACGGCCTGGTCCAGGTCGCCGAGGACCAGGTCGAGGGGGGCGCCCACGTGCTGGACGTCTGCGTGGCGCTGACC
>JBKPOV010000152.1:0-2402 GCA_046733315.1 Actinomycetota bacterium | reverse complement strand
GTCGAGGGGATGCAGGCGCTGCTCGGGCAGGAGATCGGCCCGAGCGAGTGGCGCACCGTCACCCAGGAGGACATCGACACCTTCGCGGCGCTCTCCGGCGACGATCAGTGGATCCACGTCGACGTCGAGCGCGCCAAGGCCGAGAGTCCCTTCGGCACGACGATCGCCCACGGCAATCTGACCCTCTCGCTCGTCGACGGCTTCCGCAAGGAGATGATCTCCTCGACCGGCTTCGCGCTCGGCGTCAACTACGGCTGGGACAAGATCCGCTTTCCGGCGCCGGTTCCGGTCGACTCCAAGGTCCGCGGCAAGGCCGAGGTCGTCTCGGTCGACGAGGTCGGTGGCGGTTGGTGGCAGGTGGTCACCCGCTTCACCCTCGAGGTCGAGGGCAACGAGAAGCCCTGCTTCGTGGGCGACAGCGTCACCCGCGTGATGGTGCCGGCCGCCTGATCTGGGCGTCGGCTCCGTAACCTTAACATTTTAATCAATAAATTTGATGTAGTGTAATCGGGCTGCAATAGGGAGATGCCGCGGCGGGTTACCGGGGGCAGCATCCTCAAGTGAGAGGAAAGCATGCCGGACCGTAACGACGGAGATCCGTCGCCGAAGAAGCGGAACCCCCAGGCGGACAGTCGGTTGGGAGAACGGCCTCCGAGCGCAAGGCCCCTTCGGCGTGTGCGTTACAGGTGGGCTGGAGTCATCGCGGCGTTTGCCGTGGCTGGCGTCGTCGCAGGCGTGGTGCTTTCTGGCGGCCGCAGCTCCCAAGCCAAGCCGGCGAGCGCGGAGGCGAGCGCCTTGGGGCGGCGCATCGACGCACTGTTGGCCGGGATACCGCAGAGCGGCAATGCCCTCGGCTCGCCTACGGCGCCGCTAACGCTGCAGTTCTTTGGCGACTTGGAGTGCCCGACCTCGAGAGAGTTCACGCTCGAATTGCTGCCATCGGTGATCTCCCGGTGGGTTCGAGGGGACAAGCTTCGAATCGAATATCGCTCGCTTCGGACTGCCACGCCCGATCCGGAGGTCTTCGCGGCCCAGCAAGCCGCCGCCCTTGCGGCGGGTATGCAAAACAGGCTCTGGAACTACATCGAGTACTTCTACCACCGGCAAGGCCGCGAGGGCTCAGGCTACGTTACCGCCGGATATCTGCAGGCTCTTGCAGAGCAGACACCCGGCCTGGACGTCAAGCAGTGGAGCAGGGACCGCAGCGAACCGCCACTAGCCGCGGAAGTCGCCATCGACGAACAGACTGCTGCCGGCCGGGGTCTCTACAGCACCCCGTCTCTCCTGATTGGCCACACCCGGAGCGGACCGGCGGAAAAGCAGCCGCGCCTATATCTGGTCGAACCCTTCGCCTTGGATTCTGCGATCGAAGGGATGCTTGCTAAAGGGGTGCACTCTCCTCGGGTCCGCCGCGCTGATTCCGAGCCTGCTGGTCGGATGGAGGTCGCCTACCGGACCGGAGGACCCTCAGGCGGGCAGGAGCGCGCGCCGTGTTAGCGATCCTGGAGAGGCTGCTCATCGCTCTGCTCGCGCTTGGCGTAATGGCCGGCACTGCGGTGGCGTGCAGCGGCGGCGCCGCTGCGACCTCGCTGAAAACGACCCTCTCCGGCGGTGGCAAAGAAGGCGAAGAAATCACCGTGGTCGAGGGCAGCGGGGTCAAAGACCAGGCGACGCTGAGCGGAGAAAACTCAGGCAAAGCCGGTGGCACGGTCACATACTCGGTCTACTCCGACAAAGAATGCAAAACGCTGGTCAGCAAAGCCGGTGAAGTTACGGTCAAAGAAGGCAAAGTTCCGGCCTCGGAAGAAAAAAAACTGGAAGCAGGTTCCGTCTACTACTGGCAGGCGGTTTATTCCGGCGACGCGAATAACGCGGGTTCGGCCAGCACCTGCGGCAAAGAGGTCCTCACGGTCAAGGCGACGACCTCGCTGAAAACGACCCTCTCCGGCGGCGGCAAAGAAGGCGAAACGATCACCGTCGCCGAGGGCTCCAAAGTCAAAGACCAGGCAACGCTGAGCGGCACCAAATCAGGCACGGCCAAAGGCACGATCAAATACGCCGTCTACAAAGACAAAGAATGCAAAGAACTGGCCACCAAAGCCGGCGAAGGCGAAGTCAAAGAAGGCAAAGCGCCGGCCTCCGAAGAAAAGGAACTCGAAGCGGGCGCCGTCTACTACTGGAAAGCCGAATACGAAGGCGACGCCCTGCACGAAGCCTCGACCTCCACCTGCTCCAAAGAGGTCGAGACGGTGATGGCGAAAGTCACGCTCTCGACGACCCTCTCCGGCGGCGGCAAAGAAGGCGAAACGATCACCGTCGCCGAGGGCTCCAAAGTCAAAGACCAGGCAACGCTGAGCGGCACCAAATCAGGCACGGCCAAAGGCACGATCAAATACGCCGTC
>JBKPOV010000151.1:0-10834 GCA_046733315.1 Actinomycetota bacterium | reverse complement strand
GGCCGGAAGAGGTTGCGGAAGATCCAGATCGGCAGCGTTTCTTCGCCGGCGCCGATCGTGAACGTGGTGACGATGATCTCGTCGAAGGAGAGGCCGAAGGCGAGCAGGCCGCCGGCGCCCAGCGCCGAACGCATGTTGGGGAGCGTGACGTAGCGGAAGGTCTGCCAGGTGTTGGCGCCGAGGTCGGCTGAGGCCTCCTCGAAGGAGGAGGACATTCGGCGCAGGCGGGCGATCGAGTTGTTGTAGACGACGACGATGCAGAAGGTGGCGTGGGCGACGATCACGGTGAAGAGCGAGAGGTCGATGCCGAGCACCTGGGTGAAGGTGTTGTTGAGCGCCACCCCGGTCACGATCCCCGGCAGGGCGATCGGCAGCACGACGAGGAAGGAGATCGTCTCGCGGCCGAAGAAGCGATGACGCGCGACGGCCAGTGAGGCGAGCGTGCCCAGGACCAGGGCGATCGCGGTCGCCACGAGCCCGACCTTGATCGAAGTCCAGAAGGCGTCCTTGGCGGTGCTTTCGATCGCCTTGGGGAACCATTCGAAGGTGAGGCTCGGTGGCGGCCATTCGAGGATCTTGCTCGAGTTGAAGGCGTAGATCCCGAGCACGAACAGCGGCACGTAGATGAAGGCCAGGCCGGCGCCGACGACGACGCGGAGCAGAATCGTGGACTGCCTCGAGAGCCTCACTTGGCCTTCCTCTGTGTTGCGACGCTCACCATCAGATGTGCTCGAAGGCGCCGAGCTTTCGCGCCACGAGCAGGTAGCCGACCATCACCACGATCGGCACCAGCGCCAGGGCCGCGGCGAAGGGAAGGTTGTTGGAGATGTTGTTGAAGACGACGTTGCCGATGAACTGGTTGTTGGAGACCAGCCTCGGCGTGATGTAGTCGCCGAGGGTAAGGGCGAAGGTGAAGATCGAGCCGGCGACGACCGCCGGGAAGGCGAGCGGCAGGATCACCCGGCGGAAGGTGGTGAAGGGCTTGGCGCCGAGATCCTCGGAGGCGCTGATCAGCGAGTTGGGGATGCGCTCCAGCCCGGCGAAGATCGGCAGGATCATGTAGGGCAGCCAGAGATAGCTCATCACCAGCCACACGGCCGTGTTGCCGTAACCGGGGCCGCTGAGGCCGAACGGCTCCAGCACCCAGTCGATCAGGCCGCCGCCGCCGAGCATGTTGCGCCAGGAGAGGACCTTGACCAGGTAGCTCGACCAGAGTGGGATCAGCACCGCGACGACGAGGATCGCCTTGGTCCGTCGGCTCGCGACCTTCGCCATGTAAAAGGCGATCGGGAAGGCGAGGATCGCGTCGGTGATCGTCACCAGCGCGGCGATCAGCACGGTGCGACCGACGATCGTCCGGTACACCGGTTCGTCGAAGAGGGTTTCGAAGTTTTCGAAGCTGAGGCTTTTTACGAGCTCGCCGCTGACCGCGTTGACCGACCACAGCGAGGCGATGAGGAGGAGCGCGAGCGAGCCGAGGTAGCCGACGACCAGCCAGCCGACGGGGCCCGCCAGGAGCGCCCCCACCTGAAGGCGGGGGCGCCCGTGGAACAGCTTGGCGAGCCTGTGGCTCAACCCTTGATCGAGGTCCAGGCCTGGACCCAGTCGTTGTAGTCCTTACAGTCTTCGTTCCCGTTGCCGCAGTCGGCCAGCGGGGTCTTCCAGTAGTAGACGCGCTTCCAGAAAGCTGGTTCTTCCGCGTGGTATTCGGCGCAGAAGTTCCGGTTGGTGGTCTGTTCGCACGCCAGTTCCTGGGCCGGCGCCTCGCCGAAGTATTCCGCCACCTGGGCGTTCGCCTTCGGTTCGATGATCCAGTCCATCCACATGTACATGCAGTTCGGATGTTCGGCTTCGGAGCTGATCATCCAGGTGTCGGACCATCCCGTCGCGCCCTCTTCCGGCAGGAAGCCCTGGCTCGCCGGACTGGCGGCCACCGGCTTGCCTTCACCCTTCAGCGCGAAGTACTGGTACTGCCACGTCGTCCCGACTTCGATGTCGCCGCTGGCGAAGGACGAGATCTGCTTTTCGGCTTCCGACCAGTATTCGCCGACCAGTGACCGCTGTTCTTTCATCATCTGCACTGCCGCTTCGAACTGCTCGTCGTTCAGCTCGTAGGGGTCTTCGATCCCGAGATCGGGGTTGTGTGCCTTCAGGTAGACAGCCGCTTCGGCGATCGACATCGGGTCGTCGTACTGGCTGATCTTGCCGTTGTACTTGGACGCGACTTTGGGATCGAGCGTCACGTTCCACGACTTGGGTGCGGGTTTCACCGTGTCGCTGTTCCACATCAGCAGGTTCGCTCCCCGACCGTGGGGTATCCCGTAGGGCTTGCCGTCGAAGGTGTTGTACGGCTGGCCCTTGAGGTCGGAGAAGACGGTCTTGTAGTTGGGAACGAGAGCGACGTTGACCGGGTCGACGTCGCCGCCTTCGAAGAGGCGCGCGGTAGCGTTGCCGGAGGCGGAGACGCCGTCGTATTCGCCGCTCCGCATCAGCTGCACCATTTCGTCGGAGGTGCCGGCCACCTTGTTGTTGACCTTGCAGCCGGTCTTCTGTTCGAACGGTTTGCTCCATTCGTCTTCGACGTAGCCGGCCCAGGAGATCAGGTTGACCTGTCCCTCGCCCTTGCCGACCTTCTGCAGTTCGTTGCCGCCGGATGAGCCGTCGTCGTCGCTGGAGCCGCAGCCGGCAAACACGAGCATTACTGCCAGCAGCCCTCCCACGATCAACCATGCCGCTCGCGCGGAGTTTGCTTGCTGCGTTCTCACGATGGTTCCTCCTCGGTAGTTGAGTGGCCACGGACGGCGACCGTGTGCTCCGGACGCCAACCCACGATTACCTCCCTCCCCTGCTCGGAGACCGCATCGACTGATGTGCCCTCCACATTTTGACGTATCACCTGAAGCTCTCCGCCCGCCTCGAGGGCGATCGTGTAGCGGGTCACCATGCCGGCGTAGGCGACGGCGGCGATCCGGCCGCGCTCAGTGCGCAGGCCGTTCGGGCTCGCGGCGGGGTCGACCAGCTGGATCTTCTCGGGGCGGATCGTGAAGCGCGAGCCGTCGCGCTCGAGCAGGTTGGAGACGCCGACGAAGCCGGCGACGAACTCGGTGGCCGGCTGCTCGTAAAGCTCCACGGGTGGACTGACCTGCTCGATGCGGCCGGCGTTGAAGACGGCGATGCGATCGCTCATCGTCAGCGCCTCGTCCTGGTCGTGGGTGACGTAGACGAAGGTGATGCCGACCTCGCCCTGGATCGCCTTCAGCTCGACCTGCATCTGCTCGCGCAGCTTCAGGTCGAGGGCGCCGAGCGGCTCGTCGAGCAGTAGGACCTTGGGCCGGTTGACGATTGCCCGGGCGAGAGCGACGCGCTGGCGCTGGCCGCCGGAGAGCTCGGCCGGGCGGCGCTCTCCGTAGCCAGGCAGGCGGACCATCTCCAGCGCCTCGTCCCGGCGCTTCGCCCGCTCGGCCTTGTCCACTCCGGCAATCCGCAGTCCGTAGGCGACGTTCTCTCCGACCGTCATGTGGGGGAAGAGGGCGTAGTCCTGGAAGACGGTGTTGACGGCGCGGTCGTAGGGCGGCACACCGCTGACGTTCTCGCCGGCCAGTTCAATCGTCCCGCCGCTGGGATCCTCGAAGCCGGCGATCATCCGCAGCGTCGTCGTCTTGCCCGAGCCGGACGGCCCGAGCAAAGTGAAGAACTCGCCGGGCTCGACCTCGAGGTCGATTCCGGCAACCGCGACCACCTCGCCGTAGCGCTTGGAGAGATTGGCCAGGCGTATGTCGGGTGTAGGGGCTACACCGAGACGTTATCCGAGTAGTTCAGGAGGTCAAGGACAAAGTGGACCATTCGGATTGTCCGCAATGGCGTACGGCAAGCTCCGCTGTCCCTTTGCCCTCCAATTCGAGGAAAAGGAACAGCGGAAGCTTTTGGCGTTAGAAGCCCGCGGGGTGACGGGCGACAAATCCCACGTTGTCGCGCAGGTCTTCGTGCCAGCGTGGGCCGGTTTCGCCCGAGTCGCCGGAGGTGTCCCAGCGATAGCCCGCGATCTCCGCGTAGGCGTGGCCGGAGTTGGTGTAGACGGTGATCCAGCGTCCTTCGCCAGGGAGGGCCCAGTTCTCCATCGGCCCCGACGGCAGCGGGCTTTCGAGGAATTTGCCCCCGTGCAGCGCGTAGCTGACCGAGCCAGAGCAGTCGTAGCCCGCGTCCCACCAGCGAGCGTGGCCGCCGCCCCAGATGTACGGCTTGGTGCGGATCTTGTTGGCCGCGGCGATTACGGCTCTGACCCGCGCTGGGGCGGACTTGGGTGCGATCAGCATCCCGTTGTCGAGCAAGCGCGCTTTCGCCGTCGGAGTGCAGATGTCCGTTTCGGCGGGTGAAAGGCCGCCGCCCCCGCAGTTTGCCGATGCGACGCCCGGGGTAAACGACAAGAGCGCCAGTACAGCAACTACGGCTATGCCTAGTTTGAATCCCTGCGTGTTGGTGCGCAAACCGATCTCCTTCGTCGGCCTACGGGGTTAGCTGTCGGGCTGGCGCGAAAGGAGCCTGCGCCCCCACCCATGCCGGGTGAGTTAGCCCCGAAAACGTGGTTCCCCCGCTCCCGCGGCGCCTCCAGCGCACGGGACTCGGCGTTTCGGTTATGTCGAACGGCGGCAGTGTAGAGCATCGGCCGGTCGCTTGCTCATGAAACACAAACATTTTCTGGCCTTCCCGGAATCTGCGGGTTTTGCCTGCTCAAATCCATTCGACACAAACGCTGCTAGCTTGCGCGCTGAGATGGAACTTGCGGGGAAGACAGCGCTGCTCACCGGCGCCACCGGCGGCCTCGGCCGCGCTACCGCGGAGGCACTTGCCGCTCGCGAAGTGAGCCTGGTCCTCAGTGGCCGCAAGCAGGAGGCGCTCGACGCGCTTGCCGCGGAGCTGCCGGGCGAGGGCCACCGGACGATCCCTTCGGACCTCGCCGAGCCGGGCGCGGCGGAGAAGCTGGCCGGCGAAGCCGGGCCCCTCGACATCCTCGTCGCCAACGCCGGGCTTCCGGGAACAGGGCGTTTGCCGGAGATGAGCCAGGAGCAGCTTGCCTGCACCCTGCGGGTCAATCTCGAGGCGCCGATCTTCCTCGCCCGCGCCCTCGAGCCCGCCATGCTCGAGCGGGGCTCGGGTCACATGGTCTTCATCTCCTCACTCTCAGGTAAGTCGGCAACACCGCTTTCCTCGATCTACAACGCGACCAAGTTCGGCCTGCGCGGCTTCGCCCTCGGCCTGCGCACCGACCTCAACCCTCACGGCATCGGCGTCTCAATCGTCTCCCCCGGCACGATCCGCGAAGCCGGCATGTACGCGGACTCGGGCGCCAAACCGATCCCCGGCCTCGGAACAGGCACGCCGCAGCAAGTTGCCGATGCGGTCGTGAAGGCCATCGAGCACAACAAGGTCGAGATAGCTGTTGCCCCGGTGCGCCAGCGGGCTTTGGCCCATTTCGCCCTCACGAGCCCGGGGATCTCAGTCAAGGTTGCCAGCGGCGAGTCCGGCCAGAAAGCGGCTGCAGCGGTAGCCGAAGGCCAGCTCGACAAGCGTTAGCCATCCCTAGGATGGAGTTGTGAGCAGCAGCGACTCCTTCGGCGCCAAATCGACCCTCGAGGTCGGCGGTCGCAGCTACGAGATCTATCGGCTCGATGCGCTGCCAGAGAAGTTCGACGTTGCACGCCTGCCCTACTCGATCAAGGTTCTGCTCGAGAACGTGTTGCGGCTCGAGGACGGCGTTTCGGTGACCGCGCAGGCGGTCGAGGCGATCGCCGGCTGGGACGCCGCCGCCGAGCCCAGCGTGGAGATTCCCTTCCAGCCGGCCCGCGTGCTGATGCAGGACTTCACCGGCGTGCCGGCGGTGGTCGACCTCGCGGCGATGCGCGACGCGATGGCTGAGATCGGCGGCGATCCCGAGGCGATCAACCCGCTGGTCGACGTCGACCTGGTGATCGACCACTCGGTCCAGGTCGACGCCTTCGGCAACGCCCGCGCCTTCGCCGTCAACGCCGAGCGCGAGTTCGAACGCAACCGCGAGCGCTACTCCTTCCTCAAGTGGGGACGCGAGGCCTTCGACAACTTCAGCGTCGTGCCGCCTGCCACCGGCATCTGCCACCAAGTCAATCTCGAGCACATCGCCCAGGTCGTCTACAGCCGCGAGCGGGACGGCGTCCTGGGGGCCTACCCCGACACGCTGGTCGGCACCGACTCGCACACGACGATGGTCAACGGCCTCGGCGTGCTCGGCTGGGGCGTCGGTGGGATCGAGGCCGAGGCGGCGATGCTGGGCCAGCCGATCTCGATGCTGCTGCCGCAGGTCGTCGGCTTCAGGCTCAGCGGCGAACTGCCCGAGGGCGCCACGGCGACCGACCTCGTCCTCACCGTTACCGAGATGCTGCGCGAGCGCGGCGTCGTCTCCAAGTTCGTCGAGTTCTTCGGCCCCGGCCTGCCGACGCTGGGACTGGCCGACCGGGCGACGATCGGCAACATGTCACCCGAGTTCGGCTCCACCTGCGCGATCTTCCCGGTCGACGCCGAGACGCTGCGCTACCTCGACCTCACCGGCCGCCCGACCGAGACGATCGAGCTGGTCGACGCATACGCCCGCGAGCAGGGCATGTTCGCTGAGCCCGATGCGCCCGACCCGGTCTTCTCCGACCTGCTCGAGCTCGACCTCGGCGACGTCGTGCCCAGCATCGCCGGGCCGAAGCGGCCGCAGGACCGCGTGCCGCTGGCAGATGCGAAGCAATCGTTCCTCGAGGCGATGGAGGAGTTCGATCCAGAAGCCGGCGCCCAGCTCGGCAACGGCGTCGATGAGGCGAGTGAAGAGTCGTTTCCGGCCTCCGATCCCCCCGCTGAGGACAACCACGATGACGAGCGCGGCAGGCCTCGGCCCGCAGTAAGCGGCGCGCCCGTAGCCACCGCGGCGCCGGCCAGGAGCGAGGATGCGATCGAGGTCACCCTGGAGGACGGGACCACGGTCGAGCTCGACCACGGCCGCGTCGTCATCGCCGCGATCACCAGCTGCACCAACACCTCCAATCCCAGCGTGATGGTCGGCGCCGGCCTGCTCGCCCGCAACGCGGTTCAACGCGGCCTGGCTCGCAAGCCCTGGGTCAAGACCTCGCTGGCGCCGGGCTCGACCGTGGTCACCGACTACCTCGACAAGGCCGACCTGACCAAATACCTGAACGAGCTGCAGTTCAACCTGGTCGGCTACGGCTGCACGACCTGCATCGGCAACTCGGGACCGTTGCCGCCAGCGATCTCCGCGGCGGTGGAGGAGAAGGACCTCGCCGTCTGCGCGGTGCTCTCCGGCAACCGCAACTTCGAGGGGCGGATTAACCAGGACGTCAAGGCGAACTACCTGGCGAGCCCGCCGTTGGTCGTCGCCTACGCGTTGGCCGGTCGCATGGACCTCGACCTGACCACGGAACCGCTGGGGGAGGGCAGAGACGGCGAGCCCGTCTACCTGCGCGACATCTGGCCCAAGGCCGGCGAGATCAAGGACCTGGTCGGCCGCTCGATCGCCTCGGAGATGTTCACCCGCAACTACGGCGAGGTCTTCGAGGGCGACGAGATCTGGAAGGCGGTCGAGGTCCCCGAGGGCGACCGCTACACCTGGCCCGATTCGACTTATGTGCGGCGACCGTCCTTCTTTGAGGGGATGCCGGCCGAGGCGCCGGGTGTCGAGCCGATCGCGGGCGCGCGGGTGCTGGCGTTGCTCGGCGACTCGATCACCACCGATCACATCTCGCCCGCGGGGGCGATCAAGAAGGACAGCCCCGCCGGTGCCTGGCTGATCGAGCAGGGGGTCGAGCCGCGCGATTTCAACTCCTATGGCTCCCGCCGCGGCAACCACGAGGTGATGATCCGCGGCACCTTCGCCAACATCCGCCTGCGCAACCTGCTGGCCGAGCGCACCGGCGGCTTCACCCGCCGCTTTCCCAGTGGCGAGGAAACGACGATCTATGCGGCGGCGATGGCCTACGCAGAGGAAGGTGTGCCGCTGGTCGTGCTGGCGGGCAAGGAGTACGGCTCGGGCTCCTCGCGCGACTGGGCCGCCAAGGGGACGAAGCTGCTCGGCGTCCGCGCCGTGATCGCCGAGAGCTTCGAGCGCATCCACCGCTCCAACCTGATCGGGATGGGGGTGCTGCCGCTGCAGCTCCCCGCTGGAGAGAGCGTTGAGTCGCTGGGACTCAGCGGCGAGGAGACCTTCGACGTCGGCGACCTCCAGAACGGCCAAGCCAAGTCCGTCGCGGTCAGCGCGCGTCGCGAGGGCAGCGATCCGATCGAGTTCGAGGCGAAGGTTCGCCTCGACACCCCGAACGAGGTCGCCTACTTCCAAAACGGCGGCATCCTCCAAACCGTTCTGCGCAATCTGAGGTAAGTACAGGCAGCGGCGCAGTGGGGCCGCGGGAGGCAGGGGGGTCCGCGCGACCCTCACTGCACCTGCGCGTCGGTAGCCAGGGAGGGATGCCGACGCGGCCGTTCCCCTAAACGGGACTGCTCAGAGGAACAGTCAACGTCTAGCTATACCGCGTCCAACCCCTCAGGTCAAGGCTTCCTGAGCGGATCTACGGGGAATCCGCAACTCCGTGTGAGGAATCGGCGATGCCCCAGCCCCGCCGCTCGATCAGCTCGATCCCGATCACGCTGCCGACCGGCCCGACCGGCGTCAGCGTCGCGGCAAGCAGGGTGTAGGGCGCCTGGCGCTTTCCGCACGCCACCCAGATCACGATGCAGAGTGCGATGAACCCCAGGCCGTGCGCCCAGCCGAACAACATGGTCGCGGTGTCGAATCCCGGCAACAGCCAGAACAGGATCAACGCCGCAAAGATCGCCAACTCGATCCACGAAAGCCACTTGACCTTCCGGAACAGCGGCCCCGGCACCGGCTTGCGCAATGACGACTTCATCGGTTCCGGTGCGCCTTATGTGGTTATAGACCGCAGAAAGCGCACCGGAAGGTCTAGGCGCCGGGGGTGAGAGCGGTGAGGACGATGCGCTCTTGCTCGCGGGCGTGGGCGCCGGAGTAGCCCTCTCCCGTGCTGGCCCGGATCGGGCGGCCGATGTAGCCGAGCTCGACGCCCTCGGGGACGATCTCGGGTAGGCGGCGGGACATCACCTTCCAGCTGCCCATGTTGCGCGGCTCCTCCTGGACCCAAGCGATCTCTTTCAGGTTCGGGTAGCTGGCGATAATTTTCTCCAGCTGGTCCTGGGCGAAGGGGTAGAGGAGCTCGACCCGGGCGATCGCGACGTTCTCAGCGCTCGCCCGCCGCTCGCTGCCGTCGAGGTCGAAGTAGACCTTGCCGGTGCAGAGGACGAGCCGCTCGACCTTCTCGCGCCGCTCCGTCGCCTGCGGGTCGTCGAGGATGAAGTGGAAGTGGCCCTCGGTGAGTTCCTCGGGAGTAGCCGTGGCACGGTCGAGCCGCAGCAGGCCCTTGGGCGTGAAGACGATCAGTGGTCGCGGCTTGCGGATCAGCGCCTGGCGGCGCAGCAGGTGGAAGTACTGGGCGGCGGTGGTCGGGTAGGCGATGCGGATGTTGCCCTCGGCGCCGAGGGCGAGAAAGCGCTCGATACGGGCGCTGGAGTGCTCGGGCCCCGAGCCCTCGTAGCCGTGCGGCAGCAGCAGGGTGAGGCGGCTGGTCTGGCCCCACTTGGCCTCGCCGGAGACGATGAAGCTGTCGATGATCACCTGACCGGCGTTGGCGAAGTCGCCGTACTGGGCCTCCCAGAGGACCAGCGCGTTCGGCATCGCCGCCGAGTAGCCGTACTCGAAGCCGAGGCAGGCGATCTCCGAGAGCGGGCTGTTGTAGAGCTCGAAGGGAGCGCTCGCATCGCTGAGGTTCTGCATCGGGCAGTACTCGAGGCCGGTGTTCTCATCGTGGAGGACGAGGTGGCGGTGGGAGAAGGTGCCGCGCTCGGTGTCCTGGCCGGTGAGGCGAATGTGGACGCCCTCGGTCAGCAGCGAGGCGAAGGCGAGCGCCTCGGCGTGGCCGAATTCGATGCCGCCGTTCTCCAACGTGTCGAGGCGCTTGGAGAGTGGTTTGCGCAGCTTGCGGTGGATCGTGAAGCTCTCCGGCACTTCGATCAGCGCCTCGTTCAGCTCGCGCAGCCGCTGCGCCGACACCGCCGTCTCGACCGGCGGGCTGGCGCTGCGATCGAGCTCGCCGGTGGTGCTGGTGGTCACGGTCGGGTCCTCGTATTCGCCCAGCTCCATCTTGTGGCGCAGGTTCTTCAGCGCCGCCGACATCTCATCGTGGCGCTGTTTTGCGGCGGCGTCGATCTGCTCGCGGGGCAGCACGCCCTGCTCGACCAGCTGCCCGGCGTAGATCTCGGAGACCGGCGGGTGGGCCTTGATCTGGGCGGCGATCTGCGGCTGCGTGTAGGCGGGCTCGTCGGTCTCGTTGTGGCCGTAGCGGCGGTAGCCGATCACGTCGATGACGATGTCGCGGCCCCAGCGCTCGCGGTAGGCCATCGCCAGGCGGATCGCGGACGAGCAGGCCTCGACGTCGTCGGCGTTGACGTGGACGATCGGCACGTTGAAGCCCTTCGCCATGTCGGCGGCGTAGGGGGTGGAGCGGGCGTCCTCGGGATCGGTGGTGAAGCCGACCTGGTTGTTCTGGATGACGTGGATCGTGCCGCCGGTGGTGTAGCCCTTCAGCGCGCGCAGGTTGAGCGTCTCGGCGACCACGCCCTGGCCGGGGAAGGCGGCGTCACCGTGGAGCATGACCGGGACGGCGCGGCGCGGATCGTGCTCGATCTTCGCCCCCTCGAAGTCGGACTGCAGAAAGCGCGATGCGCCGACCACGACCGG
>JBKPOV010000150.1:0-15886 GCA_046733315.1 Actinomycetota bacterium | reverse complement strand
ACCCTGACCGCCGCCACCGCGCAGAGCTTCAACGAAGCCTTTGCGGAAGGCAAAGCCGTGTTCGGGGCGGGGGAGGCCTTCGGGGTGGTGGGGTTCGGGGCGGTGGGGCAGTAGGGGCTCTACCCACGTATGCCCCGAGCTGGATTCGAACCAGCGGCCTACTCCTTAGGAGGGGCTATTTGTCAAGGGCCAATTTGGCTTGTCTCCGGGGCAGCCGCTTGTTTGTGCCGTTTCTCGGGGGACACAAGGGGACGCTGGGAGACTCGGGCGGGCAGATTTGTTCCAACCTTTGTTCCAACCCCAGGGGGGATATCAGCAGGCGCCCCCCTAATGCCACCCCGATCTTGGCGGCACCGGCCCGCGCTGGCCGGTGCCGCCGAAGCAGTGGAACCGTCGCTCAGGGCGTCGGCTCCCCCGATAGAGATTCCTAACGCCCAGACTTGGTACCCGCTCCTGGCCGCGTCAATTCCGTCTGGCCGAACTTCCGTCCAACCGTCTCACGGGTCGGATGAACAGAGGCTTGCCCTGTATGAAGTTCGTTCGCGCACCAGTCCGATCACCGGCAACGACTAGAACCTTTCGTCCCCCACGGGGGCAATCGAAGCACCCGCGCTCGCGACCGTCGACCCTTCCGCTGTCGAGCGTATCGTTCCCTTGCCTATCGCTCTCGCGCCGCGGGTCTGACGATCGGCGCGAAGAGACTTGGAGTCCGCCGCGACGGTGAGGACGTACAGGTACGTGGAAGTAAATTCAGGGCCACGTCGTTCGGTAGTACGGCCCTGGCGACGCACCATTATTTTCACACTGTGCAGCGAGCCGCATTGAGGACCAACCGCGTCAAAGGCGAGGAACGGTTCACTTCGTCTAGAGTCCCTAGAAGCTCCTTACCCGATGCGACCTTCAGAGTCCGTGTGCCGCCTTGTTGAACCCGGCGCCCCGAGGAGACTTGCACTCGCCCCCGATGCGGAATCCAAACTCGCTTCTCGTACTCGGCCACACTTGCATTACACGCATTCAGGCTGCGGAATCAACAACACCCCAAATGCAGGGCCTGCCAGCTGCTCAACGTGCCCAGGAAAACTTACCCGAAGACTTCCACGCCAACTATCGGGAGCGCATCCATCCAACTGAGCCAACCCCGCAAACGGCTCCGTCTTGGGGGCCACTATGACGCGGCCGTCTTCATCCACTGAAAGCGCTCCGGTTTTATCCCTAGCCGCCGCAAGGCGCACGATTTGTATCCCGTGATGGTTGCCAATCGAACTCGCCGCAAACGGCACTCCATCATGATCGAGCGACGATAGACCCAACGGAACTTCGACCCTGGATTCCCAACCCCTTATTTCCGTCAGTGCTCCGGTCCCTACCGCAAACCTAACAAGATCGCCATCGTGCGATCGGCCGAATGCCCTCAATGCATTTGCTTGACTGCGCGCGTGATCAGCCATAGTGCGCCCATTGCATGACCGGCCCTGAGCGGCGGTTGAGCCCACCACCGTTCCTCCAAGCCTATGCACCCCAACATGCGTGAAATCAGACTCCCCGCGAAACCGTACGGTGCCAATAAAGACGCCGGAGATCGAATCGCTCGATGGCGAAGTACCACACTCGGCCCCCATATAACCACTGTGCATTGCGTCGTCACGCTGATGAAATGTCACGGCTACGTCTCCGAAAGGACCAAAGCTTGCCTTAAATTCGTTACCACTAACTTCAGCACGGTCCGTGCGATACAGCGCTGCGGAGTGTCGTCTTGACGCTACCAGCGTCGCTTGGGTCTTCGAGATCGTGATCATAATTCGAAAGCGATGCGCACCTTGAGTCACCAGACGGGCTTGGGGCTGCGCTAGGCGATCACGCGATTGCCCGGCAAGCATAGCTTGTGGCATAGCGGCTCCAATGAGCATCAGACAAGAGAACAGCAGCGTCAATCTCATGAGAGACGAATTAGGAAACCTATTGGATGTTGAAGATTTCTGCATCAAGTGTCACTCGTGTAGTAGCACTAGCATTTAGTGATTACGTCCGGCGCTAACGCTAACTGTTACCCTTCCTTTTGTTCTGCCAAGGCGATGCTCCACGAGCCGAGAGCAAGTGATGTAACCAACGCGAACGCGACGAGTCTGATCCCCTTCACTGAGTTCCCTCTCCCTTGGTGTTGCGTTGAATGGGTTCCATACCTATGCGGAGAAATCTTCCTGGCAGAGACCACCTTCCCCAAGGAGCGGAAGGACTTTGCCGGTGCAGAGTTGGTGTTCTTCAGCACGAGCATCAGCTGCCGTGAAGAGGAGAAGTATCATAGTGCGGCGCCCGCCACCCATGCTGACCGAAATAGCTTTTGACGATGTAATTCAACTTGTTGCAATGGTTCCTCATTTCTACTCGGAGACGATGTAGAACATCACCCCGTTGTTGATAAGTGGTGGAGGCTCGACGGTGCGTCAGCCCTAATTGTCGCTGGCCACCCGGTGGTGGAGTTGGGACGGCGCGCCTTGCGATGAGTACCTATCGGTTACCGGAGGAAGCTTCTATCCGACTTGGCTCTTTATGGCAAGCAAAGGTGTGAGGAAGTTCGATTATTTAGGTAACGCGCTTTTTAGTGGCCTCTCATAACAACCCGGCTATTGCTCGTCGCTGTGGAACGCTACGAGAGGTTGGGACCGACGGGTTGGTCACATTCGTACTTGCCTTACCGTTACTTGATTGGTCGAGGTTCTGTCCGAGGCCAATGGCTTTTTGAGGGGGTCGCCCCTAGGGAGCGATTACGCAGGGGCGGGCCTGTGCGGGCTTCTACTGCCGCTCAACTCCGGCGTTCGATGTTCAGCCGAGCTGCACGGGGTCGAATGCGGGGGGACACCTTTGGTGTCCTATCCCCGTTGCCTCCCGATCGTGCGCGATAATCGGGGCTCCTGCCCCGGTAGCTCAGTGGATAGAGCACCGACCTCCTAAGTCGGGTGTCGCAGGTTCGACTCCTGCCCGGGGCGTCAATCCGGCCCACTCTGGCGTGGTGGCTCGTCTGCTTCCAGCGCCGCAAGAGCCCAGTCCTCCTTGACCACCGCCCGGTAGAAATGCTGGGTCGAGCCGCGGTTTCGCTGCGTGCGGACCAGTTCGACCGCGCTGCAATCGGCAAGCACCCGGAAGTGGTAGCTGACCGCGGTCAGCTGCTGGGAGAGCTTGGCCGCGAGCTGGCGGGGACTGACCTCCTCCGGCGCCTCGAGCATCTCGCGGAGGATTTGCCGCCGCATCAGGTGCCCAAGGGCATTGAAGAGATCGTTTGGTTTCGGACTACTCCCCGCCATTGTTCACCTCGCCCGTGTAGAAAAGCTTTTTGGTTTTAACGTCGCCACAGTGCTCGCACCACAGCTCGACCACCGTGCAGCCGTAGAGTCTGCCTTCGGCTGCTCGCTCCAAAAACCGCCGCCGAATTTGAACTCTGGGGCGGGCGGGTGTGATCACCGCGACGGCTGGGCGGCCGGGCAACTGCCGGCGCAGATCATAGGAATCGAGCGACCGGCTCGGCTGATCCTTGGCGATAAGCGCGAGGATCTGAAGCCCGGAGGGGATGCTGCCGCGCCCGGTCCTGCTGTTCACGTCGATGGTCCTCCCGGTGGGGTGGTACAGGACCGATCCGGTGCTGACCTTGCCGCCGCAGATCGTCTGGATTTTGGACGCAGACAGCGGCCGGCCAATCGCGCTCAGCGATTCAGCGATCCCGACTTTCGTGGGGTGGACGGCCAGGGCGACGAGAGCGCCCCAGTCCAGGACCCTCTCACCCGCCCCGACCCTCATGCCCCTGGCGATGGCGTTGGGAGGAAGTTCAGCGAGAAGGTTCCGGCAGCAATGGGTCTGCGGTGCGAGCTCTGTCGTAACAGTCGGAGTGAAACTTCGACTCGGCCGACTCGGTCGGCGTGTCCTCTAGCGCCAACTCGGCGCGCATGGCCGCTCCCGCACGGTAGAGCCTGACGATCTCCTCGCGATATCGAAGGGTGCGGCCGCAGCCGTCGCAGCGCATTCCGGTCACGGTTCCGAGGGTAGCTGTCGAGTTGGTCGTGCATGGGCTGGGTGCGCCCCGGCCGACCGCCACAACTCCTCTAACGATCGTGGCCGACCGGGGCAGTTCCTCGAACCGGAGTGCTGCCCCCGAAACCCAAGTCGACCCGATTCAGTGGGTCGCCCCTGGGTCTACGTCCCTGTTTTCAGCCCCCCAGTCGGCGAGCACTGACGACTGCTGGCCCGCTTTCCTGGGGGACTCAAGACGCCGGAAGGCAAATGCTCTGTGTCCTTTGGAGTGCCGGACGGTTCCAGACCGGTACGCCTCAGACAACCGTAATTTCTCTACCACTTATTTTTTCTTCACACCGTGGTAGCCCGCCTCCAATCGGCCAGATCGGCCGCGCTCAAACCCGAGCAGACCGACGAAGGTGGTCTCTCCGGCTGTCCCTGATTTCGCGAGTCGGTTGGCGGCGCGGCCGTTGATCGCCTGCGCCCCTTCCCACGTCGCCGTCAGGAGTGCCAACAATTCTTTCCTCCCTTCGGCATCCAGGCTCAGGGCGTCCCACAGCAAGCACAGGTCTTCGTCCTTGTTCATGTGGTCGCTGCGGTACGAGGAAATGGTCTCCGTGAAGATGCCCTGGACGACCGCGCTGTTCAGGTCGCGCCTCTCTTCCATCGTCATCCTGCGGTACGTATCGTCGTAGACAACGGGCAGCACCAGAGCGCGGTAGACGGGCCTCATGCCCCCGCCGACCATCTTGTGTCCGGCGAACTCGATGCAGCCGGACAGATAGAGGTCTCTGATGTGCGGCCGGACGTTCTTGACGTCCTCGCCGATCATCCGCGCAATCTCGCTGGTGCTGAATTCGCCTTCGTTGAGGATCGCCAAGGTTTCGACGCGAATCCAGTGATTCACGGAGTGCGGTAGTGCATCTTCCGGCCGACGCTTGCGCTTCCTGAGGGGCACACGCCCGACTGCTTGATCGTTCGTCACCGCAGCTCTCTCCCTTCCAGTCAAGTTCGTTGGCGCTAGTCGTCAGCGCTCTGAGCATAGAGGTTGGAAAGGCCCTCCACGGGACAAAGGAAATTTCTACTAGTGGAAATTTCTTACCCTCCTTCCTTCCCGTCCTGGCGCTCGTGCCGGGGTGACGACACGGGAGGAGGTGATATGTGATGACGGTCAAACCGGTTGTGCCGGTCGTCCCGTTGCTGCAAATCGTGAAGCAGCGATAGGCGATCCGGGCCGGTCCTGACCGTCCGTCGCAGGTGTCGGGACCGGCCCGCTTTCTACCGCGGGAGGTCGGACGGATCAGCCGCCCCGGCGATCACGGCGTCAAGCTCGTCCTGGTCGAGCTGGACGGAACTGGGGCTCCCCGCAACCGGGGCGCCACCGCCGCGGCGGGGTAGGCGACGGCGACGGCGTAGCGAGAACGTCCGGCTACTCGAAGCGGCGAGGAACGAAAGCGCCGCGAGTTCGACCCCCGCGGTGCCGTGACCGGATCAGGCCGGGATCAGCTCGCGGACAGGCGCGGCTGCTCCCTTTCTCCGGTTCCGCCGACGCCGTGCCTGCTCCCGCTGGGGCGATGGCTGGCTCGGCGCGGTGAACGGGTGGGCTTCGACGTGCCCCCTGGCGTTCCGGGTCTCCTCTTGAAGGTCGATTGGTGGGAGGCCGAGATAGCGGGCGATGATGTGGCTGTAATACCGCTGCAAGGTCGAAACATCGTGCCCGGACCATTGCGCCAACGGGTGAAGGTTCATGCCGTGGGGACCGACCGCCAAAGTTGAGTGCATCGCCATCGAAATAGCGGTGTGGCGGCAGTCGTAAAACACCATCTTGTCGATGCCTGCGGGGGCGTCGGGCGCCTGCGCCGCCACCGCGCGAGCTGGACGCCACACGCGGGCGGTCCACCGCAAGTAGTAGTTGTCGCACCAAGCGAGCGGTTCCGGCTCGCCGCCGTCCTGCGGGTAAATCCATTCGGGACCGTCCGGGCCGATCACTTGAAAGATCAGCGCGTTCCCCGGCTGCGGACCGTACATTTCGTCAACGGCATCCATGTAAGCCTTGATCCGGTCGTAAGCGTTCGGCAGGACAAGGGCGACGTGGGCGCCGGTCTTGAGACCCGGCGCCGCATCCTCATCGGCGCCAAAGTCGGCCGCGCGCTGCAACTCGACCGACTGCGGATAGAGGTTTTCCCGCCGCGCCGTCTTGATCCATTCGGACGGCCGCGACGCGACCGTGTAGCTCATGGCGGCACCAGCGCGGCATCGCGGAGAACGAGCAGATCATTTCGAGCCGGTCGCTTTTCGCTCGACGCCGATTGCATCGGCCGCGTAGGCGAGGCGGCTTCGTTTCAGCTTGGGAGGCTTGACGATCCCCGACACGTCCACGCGCAGGACGTTCGGGTGACGGCTCCGCAGCCACCGCAAGAGAGCGCGAACGAACTTGAGGATTTCGTGGCGGATCGTCACCTTGATCCCCTCCGCCACAAGTTCATCCTGAAAGCGGACGAGGAGGGCGGGATCGTCGCTGATCCGCCCCAACCGGGTCCGGGCAAGGGGGCGGTGCGAGATATGCCGATCCCACAGGCTCACCATTTGGTGGGAGTAGCCCGCGCTCACTTCCTTCCCGCGAATCTTGATCCACTCCTCTTGCAGCAGCGTTTCCAGAGTCTTGTTTGCCGCGGGATCGATCCGCGGCACGGAGCCATCGACCTTGACTGCATCGTGAGCGCCCGCGAGAAACGCCGTCGCGGCGGTCAATGCCTGGTCAAGCCCGCCGTGCTTCTTCCCCGAAAACGATTTGCTCGGCTGTCGCTCTACCCCGTCGCTGTCCTCCTGCCTCCACCGAATGCGATAGCCGGTGAACATGCCGGTGTCCGTCCGCACCATGCCGGAAATGCCATCGGCCAGTTCATTTCCTTTGTGGTCGGCGCCGACCTCTCGATACTTCGCCATCCGAACCCACCTCCGTTTCGTGTTCCAATTTCTGTTCCAACTGACGAACCGGGGGTCGCGCCTGTCCCACTTCTTTTGGCTCTGCGGCTGCGGTAGAGGCCGAAGCGAGCCGGGGCAATCCCTTAAAGGGACTATCCCTTAGGAGGGAGTCGCTCTATCCAGCTGAGCTATCGGGGCGTGATGTCGGATTGTCTCACTCTGGCGTCTCATCTTCCGCATCCGGAGTGCCCGGCTGAACCGAATCCTCTAGGCCTGCAGCAGCTCCTGGCACCAGCGAACCGCTACGTTGGCGACGGCGATCGCCCGCTTACGGTCCAGCGTCTCGATCGGCGCGTCGTCGTACCGGAATTCGGCGGCCCAGGGAGTCAGCCAGGACGCGGACTCGAGCTCCGGCTCCATGGCGATGGAGTGCTTCTCGGCCAGCACGATCAGATTCGAGGTCGTGTGTCTTTGGAAAGTCGAGGCCCTGCAGCATCAGAGCGACCTTCACGGCCTTCTCAACGGCCTGCTGTGCGTGAAAGCCCACCGGGCGGTCATCCATCTCCGGATCGGGGGCCAGCTTCTCCGCAGTCGCCAAGTCAATCGCGGCGAGCCGAGCGAGGGAGCCCGCGACCTCAATCTGCTCAGGCGTGGGCAAGGACGCGACCGTCGCGGAGCGCGTGATGGACCATCGTGCCCGGTACCTTTGCGCGCTGCTCGGCGCGCTGCTCGTCTAGGACGACGATGTCTACCGGCGCCGGGAAGTCTCTGAGAGCGCGTCGCAGACGCTCCCACTCCATGAGACGATTCTCCACCGCAGGCTCGATGACGAGAAAGTCGACATCGCTATTCGGCCCTGCATCTCCGCGTGCGTGGGATCCGAAGAGGATCACTTTCGACTTCGCGCCGGCGACTTCTGCCAGCAGCTGCCCTGCCTGGTCGATCAGGTCACGAGAAACCATGGTGGACAAGGTAGCGGAGCGAGTTGCGGACAATGCAATCCATTGGGCAGCGAGGCGGTCTTGCTGCCCAAACCGACATAGAACCACGACAATCGACCGGAATCCAAGACCGCACGCGGCGCCGCACCAACCCTTGTGCAGAGCCGAAAACACTCGCTCCTCAAAGTCGCTTAGGAGGGAGTCGCTCTATCCAGCTGAGCTATCGGGGCTGGAAGGGCAAATCGTAGAGCTATTCGCTCGCGGCATCGAGATCCTCTAGATCCGCGAGATCGCGGGTTCTGCCAGCCGCGCGCTTCATGGCCTTAAGGTCCTCGATTGAGCAGACGGCGACCTCGACGCCGAGGATGTCTGCCTTCGTGGAGCGTGCGTGCAACTCGTCGTAGGGGGGAATCCCATCGAGCCCTTGGACGATGTCAAGGCGACCGAGATCGGTCTCGACGGCGACTTGCTCGCCACCCGCGATCTGCCCCGCGATTGAAAGTTGGCTGCTGAGGAAGGATTCGCCGGCATGTACGTGTCCGTGGATTGCCTCAGCAACCGTCGCAAGGCGTTTGAGGTTCTCTGCATCCTGGGCCACAACGATGTCCACGTCCTTGGTCCCGCGAACCACTCCCCAGGCACCTAGCGCAAGGCCGCCAACCACGACGAACCTCACTTCCGCCTCCGTCAAGCGGCGGAGGATCTGATCGAAGGCAGGAGCGTTCACCCGCGGCGAGCGGCGCCGGCAAATTGGAGCAGTTGGTGACTCAGAGCGATGGTCTCTGCCAGGTTCACGCTCATTGGACGCTGAGCATCCGCCCGAAGTCGCTGTACTCGGACTTCCTCGGCAGCAACAGCAGCATCCGTGGATGCTTTTCTGGCCGGTTCGGGCGATGCCATGCGGACACCGTAGCGGAGCGGCGAAGGACCGCCGATCATTTTGGGCAGCGTAGGCGCTCCGAGGCGGCCTTGCCCATTCCTGCCCCGATCCGACTTGGCGCCTACCATGAAGGCATGGCAGTCAGTAGAAAGTCGCTACTTGCTCCTGGCAATGAGGCCGAATGGGCGAGAATTAATCGCGCTGATGCAGAGCAGCTGCGTGCCTTCCGTGAGCGCTGGCAATGTCCCAGGACAAGCCCTCTGGTCCTGATCTTGTTGGCGTCATAGCCGACGCCAACTCGGCAGGGGTGGCGCACGTGACTGGAACCCGGACCGTACCTGTGCGAGTCGCTCTCGGCGGATTCAGCATCGCGAGCAACAGTAAGAACTAAATAAGTACCAATAGATAGAATTCGGTTGATTGGATGACGGCGATGGTTATAGCTTTTCGAAGCGGACACTTCGGAGGCTCGCGGATGGGAACCGACGCCGATAAAAAGAACCAGGGCAGCCCTTTCCGACCGCGTTCGGGGACGTGGCCGACGAGGCGCTTGATCACACCTTCTCCGGTTGGCTCGCGCGTACGGACGAAAACCAGAAGCTTGCGCTTGTCGGGCTAGCGTTCGCACTGGCACTGGGGCCTTTGGGGCAGGGACTCCTGGCGGCCTTCGGCGTTTTGTTCGACAAAGCTGCGGTTCCCAACACTCAGCAGATCGAAGCGACCTGGTGGCTCGTCCCTTTGTGGTGTTGTCGCTGCTTTCTGTCTCGGTTATCTAGTTCGCAGACAGATGGAGTAGGTGGGCGCCGGATCACGCAGGGCGGCGCGTTATGCGTAGAGGCTCTCCGAAGCCAGCTCCTGCGCCCGCCGGCTCCAGAGCTTGACCTGCATGAAGATGTCGTCACCGTAGGCCTCGAGGGCGTCGAGGGCGAGGAGGGTGAAGCGGCCGTTGGAGATCTCCTCTTGGTCAACGATCTCTAGGTCGAGTTCGGCAGTGGCGGCGACCGCGCCCTGGACCAGTGGGCGGCCCCAGACCAGGGTCACCGCGCCGGCACGACCGTTCTCGCCACGCCAGCGGCCGATCACCTCGTCGTTGAGGTCGATCTTCCAGCCGGGGTTGTCCTCGGCGAGCACATCGGTGAAGTCGGCGGTGGCGCGGAACTCGGACGGCTCGCCCTGCTCGGGCTGGACGTAGGAAACGTGGCCGAACAGCTCCAGCCCCCCCTCGGGCCCCTCGGTTCGTCCCGTACAGGGAATCCACACTCTGCCACCCCAGGCGCGCTCGGGGTACCAGTCGAACTCGGCGGGAAGCTCGACGCTCTCGGGCAAATCCTCGATCTCACTGCAGGCCGAGCGGAAAGCCTCGCCGAGGCGCTCCGCAAAGCGCCCGTGGGGAATCCCCTCCTGGGTCGAGTCGGCAATGAAGCGTGGGATCGGGCGCGGGTCGGGGGGCATCAGAGACACTCCCTCAGATCGGCCGCGGCGCGCTCGGGCGGGTAGGTGTTGATGTCGACTCCGGTGGCGAACTCGAAGGAGGCCTTGATGCTGAGCCGGGGGGCGATGTCGACGTGCCAGTGGAAGTGGTCGGCGCCGCGGGGCGCGGTGCGGACCCAGAGGTTGAGCTCGGGGGTGCTGTCGAAGCGCTCGGCGAGGAGACGAAGGGCGGTGTGGATCATCGCGGCGCCGACGCTGTCATCGGCGAAGCTGGTCGCTTCTGTTCGTGGGATGACGCGCAGCTCAAAAGGAGACCGTGAGGCCCAGGGGCAGATCAGCGCCGCCTCGTCGTCGATCACGACCAGCCGATCGCGGCGTCGCACCTCCTCGACCAGGATGTCGCTGAGCAGGCTTCCACCGGTCGTGCGTTCGGCGTAGGCGCCGACGCGCTCGCGCTCGCGGGCCACCGCCGCCGGGACGAAGTCGAGCGCGTAGAGCTGTGCGTGGGAGTGCTCGAGCGAGGCGCCCGCGCCGCCACCCTCGTTGACGATGAGCTGGACGTAGGGGGCGTCGCTGTGGGCCCGCATTCGCTCGCGCCAGGTGTCGACGGCGGTCGCGAACTGCTCCTCGCTCAGTTCGTTCATCGCTGTGACGTGGGCTGGCGCGTTGATCAGCACCTCGTGCCAACCCGAGGCTGGCCTTGAGGAGAAGAGGTTGGGCTCCCCCGAGCGCCGCGACTCGAGCAGCGGGTCGCCGGCGCTGGCGAAGGCACCGGCCTCGCCCTTGGTCGCCCCGACCGGCTCGGCGACCCGCGCATCGGCGAGCGCCGGGTAGAGATTGGGCACGACGCGTGTCGTCCAGCCGGGACCGTCCGCCCCGCCGCCCTGCGGCCGCGTCGCGTACACCTCGGGAGGCGTGCGGTCCTCGCGCCCCTCGCAGAAGGGACAGCTCTCCGATCCTTTCGGCTCACTCTTCGGCAGGCCGAAGCTTTCGGGACGATCGGCCCGTCCGGGGGCGAGGATCGCCGGCAGCCCCGAAAGCTGGTCGATGCGTAGCTCGGGGGAGCGTGGGTCCGCAGTCACGATGAGCGTGCGCGGCTGGCGCGCGCCGGACCAAGCGGTGCATGGACGCAGGGAGGCACGAATAGCAACGCTATTCGGCCGACCGAGGACGCCGCACCGCGCAGTGTCCGCCGCCGCCAGACGTGTGCGGGCATCGTGACTGCGGACCCTAGGAGCGGGAGGGGGGAAGGCCGGGCTCGGGCGGGGGCGGCGGTGGCTCGGAGGGCGCCGGCGGCGGTTTGGCCCGCTCGTTGCTCCGGTTCGTCGCGTTGACGAACGGCTCCAAGACGTCCATCGGCAACGGGAAGACCACCGTCGTGTTCTGGTTGCTGCCGATTTCAAGCAGCGTCTGCAGGTAGCGCAGCTGCAGCGAGGCGGGGTTGGTGCTGATGATGTCGGCCGCGTCGGTGAGCTTCTGGGCCGCCTGGAACTCGCCCTCTGAGTTGATGATCTTGGCCCGCCGCTCGCGCTCGGCCTCGGCCTGGCGGGCGATCGCCCGCTGCATCTGTTCGGGGATTTCGACGTCCTTGATCTCGACCGCGGTGACCTTGACGCCCCAGGGCTCGGTCGACTCGTCGATGATCTTCTGCAGCTCTTCGTTGAGCCGCTCGCGCTCGGAGAGCAGCTGGTCGAACTCGGCCTTGCCGAGCACCGAGCGCAGCGCCGTCTGCGAGATCTGCGAGGTGGCGAGGAGGAAGTTCTCGACCTCGACCACGGCCCTGCGCGAGTCGACGACCCGGAAGTACGCGACCGCGTTGACGCCGGCGGGGACGTTGTCGCGCGTGATCACCTCCTGCGGCGGAATGTTCAGCGTCACCGTGCGCAAGTCGACCTTGACCATGCGGTCGACGAGAGGGATCAGCAGGATCAGCCCGGGCCCCTTCTGGGCGATCAGGCGCCCGAGCCGGAAGATCACGCCGCGCTCGTACTCGCGCAGCACCCGCACAGAGGTGCCAAGCGCGATCGCGCCAAAGAACAGCAGCACCACCAGCACCCCGAAGGCGACGTCCATCAGCTTGCTCCTTCCCCGGCCGAGCCGGTGGTGTGGGTCTGCGGACTTACGAGCAGTGTCAATCCCTCGATCGCGTCGACCCTGACTCTATCTCCCAGTTGTGCGGGCGCCCCGTCGCCGGCCAAGCGAGCCCTCCACAGGGCACCCTCGATCCATACCTGCCCCTCGGGGTCGAGCGGACTGCGCACCTCCGCCAGCGCGCCGACCAGCTCCTCGCTGCCGGTGCGCACGGGCTGGTCGCGATGGGCCTCAACCACCTTGCGTGCGATCAGGTAGAAGGAGACGAGGGAGATCAGGCCGAGCGCGATCAGCGCCGGACCGATGATGTCGCCATCCCCCGCGTCGGACTCGAGGGCGAGCACTCCGGAGGCCATCAGACCGAGTGCACCGAGTACCGCCAAGACGCCGCCGGTGGGCAGCAGTAGCTCGGCGACCAGCACGGCGACGGCGATCAGCGCGACGACGACAAAGAAGTCCATATTCCGATTATCCGCCTTCGCATTCTTCGTGTAGGGCGAAGCGCTGGATGTCTGTCGTCAGTTCCGCGTGCTCGGTGTATGGGCCCTGCTTCAGGTAGCAGAGGTTTCCGGCCCTGTCGTAGAAGGCGGTGTTGGGGAGACCGCGACCGGCGCCGATCGCCTCGGCGATTCCCTGGTCGCCGTCGCTGTAGCTCGGGTATGGAACCGGCACCTCTTCAAGAAAGGTCTTGGCGGCGGCGTCGGAGTCCTGGCTGTCGACGCCGAGAAAGGCGACTCGCTTGCCGTAGGCAGCGGAGAGCTTTTGCAAAGTCGGGAACTCGAAGCGGCACGGCCCGCACCAGGAGGCCCAGACGTTGACCACCACCGGGTACGTCTTCAAGGCGGCGATGCGCTTTTCGAACGCCTCGGAGCCGCCGGGGAGGAGCTCGTTCGCTTCCCTATATAGAGCGGCGAGCGGGGGCGGTGCGCCGGCAAGGGCCGTCGCGTAGTCGGGATGTTCGCCACCGTAGTCGCCGCCCTCGGCGCCACAGCCGACGACGATCAGCCCCACCGCCGCGATCGAGATCAGCCCGATCACGAACTGTCGTCCCTTTTCCATCAATTCTCTGATTACAATACGTATGTTCGGTTCGCTGCTTTGTGAACCGCGATTTGGAGAGCGCCGGGGGGACGTTGAGAGGCTGACGCCCGGCATTCCTCGTCTAGTGCCCTCGCCCGTCATCCATCGCGGCGAGGACTGAACCCGAAAGCCTTCATGGCCAAGACCAGCGAAGTTGCCGCGCAGGCGGCAGTTCCATCTAGCGCCGATATCGATCGGGCAGCCAAGTTCGCCCGCGAGCCCTTCCTGCTCGACGGGGAGGGACCGGAGGCGCTCGCCGTCGGCACGGCGCGCCGCCGCGCGCTCGACGCCGCTCTCGCCGAGCTCGACGAAGGGATGGAGAACCCCTCGATCCAGTGGCGACGCGACTTCTCGTTGCTGCTCGGCTTGGAGCGGCTGCTCGCCGATGAGCCGCCGAAGCTGCGCGACGGGGCGGAACTGAATCCACACCAGGTCGACGCGCTCTCGGGAACCCTGACCGAGCTGATGGCCGAGCAGCAGGTCGCCGTCGACGGTGAAGCGACCGACAGGGCCAACGGCAAAGCATCGGCCGCTGCCGCTGAGAAGGCAGCCTCGGCAAAGGGAGTTTCAAAAGTCGGGGCGTCCGGATCGGCGAGCGAGGGAGCGAGTGATGACGGCGACGCCGCCGACGGCGACGCCGAGCTCGAGGACGAGGAGCTGGCGCCCGACGAGGAGCCCCAAGACTGGGAAGAGCAGACCGCGGATGACGAGGAGACGATCGAGGAGGCGCCCGACGACCCCGGCGCCGAGCGGCGCTTCTGGTTCGAGCATGCGACCGGCGCCGGCAAGACCGTCGCCGCGGTCGGTTTCATCGACGCCACCCGCACCGGCGGCGTGCTGATCCTCACCCACCGCCGCAACCTGGTCGACCAGTTCATCGGCGAGATCTCCGACCGCGGCTACAAGGAGCGCCTGCGCCCACCGCTGATGGACGGCCGTGACGATCCCGATGGGCCGGTCACGGTCGAGACCTACCAGTGGTTCGTGCGCAACCACAAGAAAATTTCCGACGCCTACTCGATCGTGATCTGCGACGAGGCGCACACGGCGCTCGGCGAGAAGACCAGCGCCTGCATCCGCGCCTGGACCGGTCCGGTCTTCATCGGTATGACCGCGACCGGGGCGCTGATCGCCCGCCACGTCGCCGACCTCTTCCCGACCCAGACCTCGCGCTTTGACCTGATCCAGGCGGCGCGCCGCGGCGTGATTTCGCCGCTGCGCTGCATGCGCATCGCGCCCGGTCCGGGGGTGCGAACGATCGCCAAGGTGCCACTGCGCAAAGGCGAGGTCGACCAGGACTTCGACCAGGAGGAGCTGGCCGAGCTGCTCGACCAGGAGCCCTTCAACGTCGCGATCGCCGACCTCTACAAGACGCGCTTCGAGGGCATGGCCGGCGTCCTCTACACGGCGGGCGTGCAGCACGCCAAGCACGTCGCCAAGGCGCTGCAGAAAGCCGGCGTCTCGGCTCGCGCTGTTTCAGGCGAGACGCCGAAGCGCGAACTGGCCGAGATCCTCGCCGGCTTCGAGCGCGGCGAGGTCGACGTGCTCTGCAACGCGATGCTGCTGGCCGAGGGCTGGAACTCGCCGCGGGCGACGCTCTGCATGCACCTGGCGCCGACGGCCTCGCGGCGCATCTATCAGCAGCGGGTCGGCCGCGTGACGCGCCGCGCCCCCGGCAAGGAGGCCGGCCTGGTGATCGACTTCGTCCACCCGGCGACCACCCACGACGAGACGATCGTCACCCTGCACAGCCTGCTCGATCGCGACGTCTACCGCGGCGGCGCGATCGTGATCGGTCCGGTGCGGCGCTCGCGCGGGCGACGGATCCGGGTCGAGCGGCGGATCGTGCCGGTCTCCGACAAGGAGGAGCGCCGCATGCAGGTGCTCGAACGCGAGCTCTGGCGGATCGCGGTCGAGAACCTCGGACACGCCGAGCAGCACGCCTGGGCGGCGCTGGCCGGGGCGCGGGTCAACCCGCAGGGTTGGCGGCGGGGGCGGGCGATCCTGCAGGGATCGGGCTCGCAGGAGCTGAAGCGCCGCTTCCTGCTCACCTGCGTGCAGCGCAACCGCAACTCGCAGTTGAAACTGAAAGCGCTCAGCGAGATCGCCGATTTGGGTGACCCCGATGCTTTCGACGACGCGATCGACATCGTCGGGACCTGGAGCCGCGAGGACAAGCGGGCCGGCACGCGGACGCTGCTGCAGGCGCTGGTCGACAAGCGGATCGGTCGCCGCGACCAAGCGCAGGCCTGGGTCTGGCGCCTCGCCTCCTACACCCGCGAGCTGCACGAAGAGTATGCGGTGCAGCGCTGGCCGGAGACCAAGCGGCTGCTCGGCCTGCTGGTCAATTCGTCGGGCCGGGCGCACGGGCGCAACGCGCGCCGGCTTGTCCACGCCGCCCGCAAACAGGACCGTCGCCTCGCGGTGGCTCTGCTGGCCGGCGCCGTCTCGCACACGCCCGAGGGCGAAGAGGTGCTGCGCGGGGCGCGCATGCGGATGGCCCGCAAGCCCTCGGCCTGTCTCTTATACACATCTC
>JBKPOV010000149.1:0-15157 GCA_046733315.1 Actinomycetota bacterium | reverse complement strand
ACTTGACCGATCGATTGACGCCGAGGCCGCCTTCGTGCATCTCTACGCGGAGAGCGAAGATGCATTCTGGCTGGACAGCAGCGATGCTGGCGAGCGAGGCCGGTTCTCCTTCATTGGCGACGCGAGCGGGCCGATGGCGGGGCGGATCTCCTACCGGGTCGATGAGGGAGAGGTCGCGGTCGAGCGGCGCGGCGAGGTCGAGCGGCGCGGCGAATCGATCTTCGAGTACCTGGAGGGCGAGCTGCGAAGGCTGCGACCGCTCATGCCTGAGCTTCCCTTTGACTTCTCTTGCGGCTTCGTCGGCTGGTTCGGCTACGAGCTGAAGGCGGAGTGCGGGGGCGCCGCCGCTCACGGCTCGTCGCATCCGGATGCGGCCTTCCTCTTCGCGGATCGGATTATTGTTTTCGATCACGCGAAGGGGCACGCCTACCTGCTCTGCCTGGCCGAGCGCGGGGGGGACGAGCTCGGGGAGGAGTGGATGGCCGCGACGAAGGGCCGGCTCGAGGCCTTGACGGCGGTTGGTGAGCCGCCGGCGCGGGGAGAACGCGGGGAGCCGCCGGAGCTTCGCTTCGCTCGCTCGCGGGAGCGGTATATGGAGGAGATCGGGGAGTGCAAGCGGCTCCTGGCCGAAGGGGAGACGTATGAGGTCTGCTTGACGAACAAGGTGCTTGCCGAGGTGGAGGTGGAGCCGCTGGAGCTTTACCGAACTCTGCGGCGAGTCAACCCGGCGCCTTTCTCGGCCTTTCTGCGCTTCGGGGAGGTGGCGGTGCTGAGCTCCTCGCCGGAGCGCTTCCTTCGGGTCGACCGCGACCGGCGGGTCGAGGCGATGCCGGTCAAGGGGACCTCGCGGCGTGGCGATGCCGCGGCGGAGGACGCCAGGCTCGCCACCGAGCTGGAGCGCAGCGATAAGAACCGCGCCGAGAACCTGATGATCGTCGACCTGCTGCGCAACGACCTCGGCTCGGTCTGCGAGGTCGGCACGGTGAGCGTGCCGCACCTGATCGAGGTCGAGTCCTATGGGACCGTGCACCAGCTCGTCTCGACCGTGCGCGGCCGCCTGCGCGAGGGCCTGCAACCAACGGACTGCATTCGGGCCTGCTTCCCGCCCGGATCGATGACCGGGGCGCCGAAGCTGCGCACGATGCGGATCATCGACGAGCTCGAGGGAGAGGCGCGGGGCGTTTACTCCGGCGCAATCGGCTATCTCGGCTTGGGCGGAGGCTGCGACCTCAGCGTGGTAATCAGGACGATCGTGCTCGAAGGGCATACCGCAATGATTGGCGCGGGTGGCGCGATCGTCGTGCAGTCCGAGGCAGAGGACGAGTACGAGGAGATGATGCTGAAGGCGCGGGCGCCGATGCAGGCAATCCACGCACAGTCCGGCTTGGTTGGCGAGTCTCGGCCTGCGGTCCGATCGACCCTGGAATACTTGCCCGCCAAATCACTCGGGAGGGGAAAAAGATGAGCTCGCTTGGCCGCCGCGCGGCACTCGCTGCGCTGCTTGCCGGCGCCACCTTCGCGGCCGGCTGCGGCGAAACCGTGATCGACTCGGCCAAGACCGAGGCGGCGCTGGAACAGGACCTGAGCAGGTCGACCGAGCGGGATATCTCCTCCGTGGACTGCCCCTCGGACGTCGAGGTCAAGACCGGCGCGACCTTCGAATGCGAGGTGAATCTGGCCGGCGGAGAGCGCCAGACGGCATTGCTCAAGATCCTCAACGAGGATGCCGATGTTGCCGTCACCGACCTGCGGTCCACCAAGAAAGCAGACGAAAAATGACAAAGAAAACGTCAAGGCGCCAGGCACTGCTCTGTGGCGCGATCGCCTCGCTCGCGCTGGCGCTCTGGGCCGCCCCTCCGGTCCTGGCCGGCCGCGCTTACCAGTGCGGCCGAGCCGCCCAGGCCCCCCGCCTGGCGACCGACCACGAACTGCGCACCTCGGTCCTCTGCCTGGTGAACCGGGCTCGGGTACGGCACGGCATCAGGCCCCTCGCCTACAACAAGGCCCTGCGGCACTCGGCCTCCGCCCACTCGTGGAGCATGGTGAGGAGCGGCAGCTTCTCCCATTACGGCCCCCACGGCAGCACGCCAACCAGTCGCATCTTCCACAGCGGCTACCTCGGACGCACCGCTTATTACCGCCTGGCGGAGAACATCGCGACGGGTTTCGGCCGCAGCCACGGCTCGCCGCTCGCGATCGTGGAAAGCTGGATGCACAGCCCGCCGCACCGTCGCAACATCCTCGACTCGGGCCTGCATGACTTCGGCGTGGGCGTGGCACGTGGCGACACGCTTGGCAACCACGACAACGCCGCCACATACACGCTCGACTTCGGCGCTCGCGGGTAGAGTGCCGAAGATGAGCCAAACGAGCACGGCCAACGCGCCGACCACCCACGCAAAGCTCCTCGACTGGGTCGAGGAGATCGCCGCCCTGACCCAGCCCGACGCCATTTATTGGTGTGACGGTTCCGCTGAGGAGTACGACTCCCTCGCGCAGACGCTGATCGATGCAGGCACCTTCGAGCGCCTCTCCGACGCGAAGCGCCCCAACTCCTATCTCGCCCTCTCTGACCCCGGCGACGTCGCTCGAGTCGAGGACCGCACCTTCATCTGCTCGGCCGAGCAGGCCGATGCCGGACCGACCAACAACTGGTGCGATCCGGGCGAGATGCGCACCAAGCTAAAGGGACTCTTCAGCGGCTGCATGAAGGGCCGCACGATGTACGTCGTGCCGTTCTCAATGGGCCCGCTCGGCTCGCCGATCGCCCACATCGGCGTCCAGCTGACCGATTCCGCCTACGTCGCCACCTCGATGCGGATCATGACCCGGATGGGCAAGGGCGCGCTCGACGTGCTCGGCGACGAGGGGCAATTCGTCCCCTGCGTGCACTCCGTCGGCATGCCGCTGAGCGAGGGCGCAGAGGACGTGCCCTGGCCCTGCAACGCCGACAACAAGTACATCGTGCACTATCCGGAGACGCGTGAGATCTGGTCGTTCGGCTCCGGCTATGGCGGCAATGCCCTGCTCGGCAAGAAGTGCTTTGCGCTGCGCATCGCCTCGGCGATGGCCCGCGACGAGGGTTGGATGGCCGAGCACATGCTGATCCTCAAGCTGACCTCGCCGGCAGGGCAGGTCAAGTACGTGACCGGCGCCTTCCCGTCTGCCTCCGGCAAGACCAACCTGGCGATGCTGATCCCGACCCTGGAGGGTTGGACGGCGGAGACGATCGGCGACGACATCGCCTGGATGAAGTTCGGCGACGACGGTCGCCTCTACGCCGTCAATCCCGAGGCCGGCTTCTTCGGCGTCGCTCCCGGAACTGGTCACAAGACCAACCCCAACGCGATGGAGACGATCGAGCGCAACTCGATCTTCACCAACTGCGCCAAAACCGACGACGGCGACGTCTGGTGGGAGGGAATGACCGGCGAGGCGCCGGCCCACGCCACCGACTGGCACGGCGAGGACTGGACACCGGATTCCGAGAGCCCGGCCGCCCACCCCAATGCCCGCTTCACCACGCCCGCGGCGCAGTGCCCCTGCATCGCGCCCGAGTGGGAGGACCCGGCCGGCGTGCCGATCGACGCCTTCCTCTTCGGTGGGCGCCGGGCGACGGCGGTGCCGCTCGTCTCAGAGGCCTTCGACTGGGAGCACGGCACCTTCCTCGGCGCGACGATGTCGGTCGAGACGACCGCCGCCGCCGCCGGCGAGGTCGGCCAGCTCCGCTTCGACCCGATGGCGATGCTGCCATTCGCCGGCTACAACATGGCCGACTACTTCGCCCATTGGCTGGAGCTGGGCAAGCGCGAGGGGGCGAAGCTGCCGAAGATCTTCCTCGTCAACTGGTTCCGCAAGGACAGTGAGGGCCACTTCATCTGGCCCGGTTTCGGCGAGAACAGCCGTGTCCTCGAGTGGATCTTCCGCCGTTGCGACGGCGAGGGGGAGACGGTCGACTCTCCGATCGGGCTGCTTCCGGCGCAGGGCGAGATCGACACCGAGGGGCTCGATGTCTCCGCGGAGGAGATGCGGGAGCTGCTCTCGGTCGACACCGAGCTGTTCAAGCAACAGCTGCCCCAGGTCAGGAGCCACCTCGAGCGCTTCCGCGAGCGGCTGCCGCGGGAGATCGCGGCGCAGCTCGATGGGCTGGAGCAGCGCCTGGGCTGAGCCCGGGCGCTGCGGCGCCTACATTCCGTAGGCGCTGGCCAGCTCCGGATCCTTTGCGGCAAGCATCTCCGCCAGCTCAACCATCACCTTGCACTGCTTCCAGGTGGCGTCGTCCTGCATCTTGCCGTCGATCATGTGCACCCCGGCACCGTCGGGGATCGCCTCCAGCACCTTCTTGGCGAACTCGACCTCCTCAGCGGGCGGGCTGAAGACCTTCTTGGCGATGTCGATCTGCGCCGGGTGCAGCGACCAGGCGCCGACGCAGCCCATCAGGAAGGCGGCGCGGAACTGGGTCTCACAGCCGGCCGTGTCCTTGATGTCGCCGAAGGGGCCGTAGAAGGGGAGGATGCCCGTCGCCGCGCAGGCGTCGACCATGCGCGCGATCGAGTAGTGCCAGAGGTCCTGCTGGGCGCTGACCCGCTCGGCCTCGGGGTTCTCCGGATCGGCGGGGTCCTCCATCACCCGGTAGCCGGGGTGGCCACCGCCGACGCGAGTGGTCTTCATCCGGCGTGAGGCGGCGAGGTCGGCGGGGCCGAAGCTCATCCCCTGCATGCGCGGGCTGGCGGCGGCGATCTCCTCCAGGTTGACCACGCCCTGCGCGGTCTCGAGGATCGCGTGGATCAAAATCGGGCGGTCCAGCCCCGCCTTGGCCTCGAGCTGGGCGAGCAGGCGGTCGACGTAGTGGATGTCCCAGGCGCCCTCGACCTTGGGCACCATCACGACCTCGAGCTTCTCGCCGATCTCGGTGACGAGGGTCGTCAGGTCGTCGAGGACCCAGGGGCTCTCCAACGAGTTGACCCGGGTCCACAGCGCCGTTTGGCCGAAGTCGGACTCCTTTGCGGCGCGGATCAGGCCCTGGCGCGCGGCCTCCTTGCGGTCGACCGGGATCGCGTCCTCGAGGTTGCCGAGCAGGATGTCGGTCTTGGTCGCGACGTCGGCTGCCTTGGCGACCATCTTCTCGTTCGAGAAGTCGAGGAAATGGATCATCCGCGAGGGCTTTACCGGGATCTCGCGCAGCGGCTCGGGGGCGCCGATTGCCTGCGGTTGGAAAAAGTCTCTTGGGTTTCTCAAGCTGCTCCTCGGGTTGGTCGATACGAGCCAGGACTTGGCGGCGGAGAGCGAAATCTAGCCGACCATTCCGTGCCAGTGCCTGATGGGACTCTTTGGTCACAAACCGCTATGTTTATTCCCCTTCGGAGGAGCTAGCACCGTTTCAGCGCCGCGCCCCCTGATTCACGGCAGGTCGATCATTCTCGGGCCCGAGAAGTTGCACGTCCGAGGGGTGACCTACGGGACCTTTCGCCCGGCCGACGGCTCGTCTTTTCCGGCGCGGGAAATAGTGCGTGCGGACTTCGAGGCAATGGCCGGCGCGGGGATCAACGCGGTCCGCACCTACGAGCCCCCGCCAGCCTGGTTGCTGGACCTGGCGCAGGCGCAGGGCCTGAAGGTAATGGTCGGGCTGGCCTGGGCGCAGCACGTCGCCTTCCTCGACGACCCCGGCAGAGCCAAGGCGATCGTCGCGAGGGTGGCCGACCAGGTGAGGGGATGCGAAGCTCACCCGGCGATCCTCTGCTACGCGGTCGGCAACGAGATCCCGGCACCGATCGTTCGCTGGCACGGCAAGCGCCCGACCGAGAGGTTCCTCGAACGCCTCCACTGGGCGGTGAAGGAGGAGGACCCCGAAGGCCTTTCCACTTACGTGAACTACCCCTCCACCGAGTATCTGGAGCTTCCCTTTCTGGACCTCGCTGCCTTCAACGTCTTTCTGGAGGACGAGTGCACCTTTGAGTCTTACCTCGCGCGGCTTCAGAACCTCGCCGGCGACCGCCCGCTGTTGATCACCGAGGCGGGAGTCGACAGCCAGCGCAATGGCGAGCAGGCGCAGGCGCAGGCGCTCGAGTGGCAGATCCGTCATGCCTTCGGCACCGGAGCCGCCGGGGTCTTCGTCTTCTCCTGGACGGACGAGTGGCACCGTGGTGGCCACGAGGTGCTGGACTGGGACTTTGGCCTGGTCGACAGGGAGCGCCGTCCGAAGCCTTCGCTCGGCGTAGTGCGCGAGGCGTTCGCCGCGGCGCCGTTTCCCTCCTCCGGCCCCTGGCCCCGAATCTCCGTGGTGGTCTGCACCTATAACGGCGCTCGGACCCTGCCCGAGTGCCTTGGGCGGCTGGCGGACCTCTGCTATCCGAGCTACGAGACGATCGTGGTCAACGACGGTTCGACGGACGAATCCGGCGATATTGCCCGCTCCTACGGCGTCAAGGTGATCGAAACCCCCCACAGGGGGCTCAGCTTCGCGCGCAACGCCGGTATCGAGGCGGCCAGCGGGGAGATCGTCGCTTTCCTGGACGACGACGCCTATCCGGACTTCGACTGGCTCCACTACGTCGCCTCCTCTCTCCGGGCTGGATCGAATGCCGGAATCGGGGGCCCGAACATTCCTCCTCCGGACGACGGTTTCGTAGCCGAGTGCGTTGCCGCGGCGCCGGGCGCGCCGATCCACGTCTTGATCAGCGATCGCGAGGCCGAGCACCTGCCCGGCTGCAACATGGCTTTTCGCAGGGCGGCGCTGCGTGAAGTCGGTGGTTTCGACGAGCGTTTCAGGGCCGCCGGCGACGACGTCGACCTCTGCTGGAGGCTTCAAGACGCTGGCGAGACGCTCGGGTTCAGCGCCGGCGCCGTCGTCACACACCGCCGCCGTGACACGGTGCGGCGCTACCTCAAGCAGCAGTTCGGCTACGGCAAGGCGGAGGCCCTGCTCGAGCAGAAATGGCCGAACCGGCACAACCGGGCGGGCTATCTGCGCTGGGCCGGTCGAATCTACGACGGCGCCTCAGCCGACCCCGCCAGGCGGCGCGCACGGGTCCGCTACGGCCCCTGGGGCAGCGGTCTTTTCCAGTCGATCTACGAGCCGGCCCCGGGAAGGTTGAGCTCGCTGATGCTGATGCCGGAGTCCTACCTCCTGGTTATGGCGGTGGGCGTCCTCGGCGCCCTCGGTCTGATCTGGAGCGAGCTGTTACTGGCGCTGCCGTTCTTCGCAGTGGGGGTTTTCGGCATTCTCTGGCGCGCTTTCGCCAGTGGCTGGCGGGCCCATGGACAGGCAATGGGCCGCTCGGCGCTCGACCTTCTTCGCCGTCGCCTGCTGACCGGTGCGCTTTTCTTCCTGCAGCCCCTTGCGCGCCTAGCCGGGCGGCTGCTCAACGGGCTCTCCCCGTGGCGGCGGCGTGCTGGGCGCTCCCGGGCAGTACCGCTGCCGCGAACCGTGCGCATCTGGAGCGAGCGCTGGAGGGCCCACCCGCAGCGGCTGGGGGAGCTCCAACAGCTGCTCGTCGACGACGGCGCGATCGTCAAGGGCGGCGGCGCATTCGACCGCTGGGATCTCCACGTTCGCCCCGGCCCCCTGGGCGGCGCACGGCTGCGCACCGCAGTCGAGGAGCATGGTGACGGCAAGCAGCTGACGCGCGTCAAGGTGTGGCCAAGACTCTCCAGGGTGGCTGCTGTGATTCTCGTTCCGCTGGGCTTCAGCGCCCTGGCATGGCTCGATGGCGAGCTGCCTTTGGCCACATCGCTGGCCCTGTTCGCCGCCGTCCTGGTATTGCTCGCCGTCTCTGATTGCAGCGCGGCGGTCGGGATGGTTCTGCGCGATGTCTCCCGCCTCGAGCAGCGAGAATCCGCGCGCCCCACCGAGCCTGCGCCCGAGCCGGAAGATCCGCTTCGGGACGAGACGCGCGGCGGCACGCTACTCCGAGCGGGGCGGCAGCTTCGATCCCCGGCTCTGTCAGAGGTGATCGGCGAATCCGATCGGGTCAGCTCATGAGCCTGATCCCAGCGAGATTGCGGCGGCGGCGAGGAGTGGCTGCGGAGGCTGCGGAGGAAGAGAAGGCAGGGGCGTGGACGCTCTGGAAAGCGCTGCCCCGCACGAAGCCCTACCTGAGGCCGTACCGCAAGGCGCTCTTCGGCGTGCTCGCGCTGACGATTTTCACCGCCATTTTCGGCCTCGCCGAGCCATGGCCGATGGCGATCATCCTCACCAACGTCCTTCAGGACCAGGACCCGAGTGGCATCGTCGAGCTCGTCTTCGGCAGCGACCCGACGGTCTGGGTGATTCTCGTCTCGATGGTGGTGGCCCGGTTCCTGATCATCGCCTTCGGCAACGCCTTCACCGTGCTGAACCACTACCTCAGCTCCAAGATCGAGCAGAACATGGTGTTGGACCTGCGCAGCGATCTCTTCGCCCACGCTCAGCGCCTCTCGCTGACCTTCCACGACGAGCGCCAGACGGGAATGCTGATGAGCCAGATCAACACCCAGGCCGCCGCGGTCGGGAACATCGTCATGGTCGTCCCGCCGATCGCCGAAGCGACCCTGACCCTGATCGGGATGCTGGTGATCGCGATCCTGATCGACTGGCAGCTGGCCCTGCTCTCCCTGCTGGTGATCCCGTTCCTCTACCGCTCGTTCGGGGTCTACGGCAAGCGCATCGTGCCGCGCCTGCAGACAGTGCAGTCGCTGGAGTGGCGCTCGCTCTCGATCGTCCACGAGGCGATGGCGATGCTGCGGGTGATCGTCACCTTCGGCCGCGAGGACTACGAGCACCAACGCTTCCGCGAGCAAGGTCAGACGGCGGTCGACGAGCGGGTGAAGCTGACCGTCAGCCAGAGCTTGTACACGCTGGGCGTGCAGACGGTCACCGCGGCGGGGACCAGCCTGGTGCTGGGCGTCGGCGCCTGGCACGTGATCGAGGGCACGATCTCGCTCGGCGAGCTGATCGTGATGATGACCTACATCGCCTCGGTGTACCAGCCGCTGGAGCAGCTCAGCCTCACCGTCGGCACGATCCACGAGCAGCTCGTCCAGTTCAACGCGTCCCTGGACCTGCTCGACACCGAGCCCGAGGTCAAGGAGAAACCGGACGCGATCGAGCTTGGCCGCGCCCGCGGCCGGGTAAGCGCCGACGGCGTCAGCTTCACCTACCGCGGTCGCAAGGCCACCCTGTCCGACATCTCCTTCGACGCTCGCCCCGGCGAAAGGGTCGCGATCGTCGGGCACACAGGCGCCGGCAAGAGCACGCTGATGAGCCTGCTGATCCGTTTCTACGATCCGCACGCGGGCCAGATCAAGATCGACGGAGTCGATCTCCGCGACCTGAAGCTGGATTCGCTGCGCGACCAGATCAGCGTCGTGCTCCAGGAGCCGCTGCTCTTCTCGGGGACGATCGAGGACAACATCCGCTACGGCAAGCTCGAGGCCAGCGAGGAGGAGGTGCGCGGCGCCGCCAGGGCCGCCAACGCCCACGACTTCATCAGCGGCCTGCCACACGGATACGGGACCGTGATCGGCGAGCGCGGGGCGCAGATCTCCGGTGGCGAGAGGCAGCGCATCTGCGTGGCGAGGGCCTTTCTTAAGGACGCCCCGATCCTGATCCTCGACGAGCCGACCTCTTCGATCGACTCGAAGACCGAGCGGGTGATCCTCGACGCGCTCGACGACCTGATGGTGGGCAGGACCTCGTTCATGATCGCCCACCGCCTCTCGACCGTGCGCCACGTCGACCAGATACTGGTCGTTGACGACGGCCGCATCGTCGAGCGCGGCACTCACGAGGAGCTGGTCCTGCACGGCGGCATCTACGGGCAGCTCTACGAGGCCCAGACCCGCGAGCGCAAGAAGCGGCAACCCGCTCCGCAAGTCCTGTGAACGGGCCGGGGCAAGAAGGGCGGCCGAAGGTCGTCGTCCTCGGGATGATGACCAAGATGCCGGTGGCCGGCGTCGTCTGGCAGAACCTCCACTACCTGCTCGGCTTCGAGCGGCTCGGCTACGACGCCTACTACGTCGAGGCCCACGGCCGCACCCCGTCGATGCTGATGGCGCCGGCCGACGAGGACGCATCGGGCCGCGCTGCCGCCTTCGTCGCGACGATCATGCGCCGCTACGGGCTGGGCGACCGCTGGGCCTTCCGCGCCCTGCACAGGGACGGCCGCTGCTTCGGCATGACCGAGCGTCGCCTGGCGCGGTTGCTCGGCTCGGCGGAGATGATCGTCAACCTCCACGGCGGCACCCAGCCGTTGCCGGAGTTCACGGCGACCGATCGGCTCGTCTACGTGGAGACCGATCCGGTGCAGCTGCAGCTGGAGTTGGCCGAGGGCTACAAGGCCTCGCACGAGTTTCTCGAGGCCCACTCGGCCTTCTTTACCTTCGCCGAGAGCTACGGCTCGGAGCGGTGCCTGCTGCCCGTCTCCGACCGCTTCGAGTTCCACACGACGCGGCAGCCGGTGCTGGTAGACCTTTGGGAGACGGCCGAGCCTCCCGCGCACGATCGCTTCACGACGATCGGCAACTGGAGCCAGCCTTGGCGCGACGTCTCGTTCGACGGCTTGGTCTACACCTGGAGCAAGGACCAGGAGTTCCAGAAGGTGCTTGACCTGCCGGCGCGCGTCGGCAATCGCTTCGAGCTCGCTCTGAGCTCCTACGAGGAGGCCGACCGGCAGCTGCTGGAGGGGCATGGGTGGCAGGTCACGCCGGCGATGAGCTTCTCCACTGATCTGATTGCCTATCGCGACTTCATCGCCGCCTCCGCCGGAGAGTTCACGGTCGCCAAGGACCAGAACGTTCGCCTCAGGACCGGCTGGTTCAGCGATCGCAGCGCCACGTACCTGGCGGCGGGGCGACCGGTGATCACCCAGGACACCGGCTTCGGCGGGGCGGTCCCGACCGGCGAGGGCCTCTTTGCCTTCTCGAGCGAAGAGGAGGTCCTCGAGGCGGTCGAGCGGATCGACGGCGAGCCGCAGCGCCACCGCCGCGCGGCCCGCGAGCTGGCGGTCGAGTACTTCGCCGCGGAGACCGTGCTGGCAGAGATGCTCGCCCACATGGGCATGCGGGTGCCGGGTCGGGTGGGCGTGACGCCGCGCGGCCCCTTCCCGTACGGGATGGTGCTGACGCCGGTATCGCGGCGGCCCACTCGCCTGCCGGCGGAGACCGTCGCGGCGGTCGAGACCACGCCGCCGGCTCCTGCTGTGACCGAGACCGCGGAGCCGCTCGCCAGCATCGTGGTGATCTCCTTCGAAAGCCAGATCTACACGCGTATGTGCGTGGAGACCGTGCTCGCGAATACGCGCGCGCCGGCCTTCGAGCTGATCGTCGTCGACAACGGCTCATCGGATGGCAGCCGCGAGTACCTCGAGGCCCTGGCGGCGCGCGATTCCAGGCTGAGGCTGCTCGTCAACGAGGAGAACACCGGTTTCCCGGCTGCCTGCAACCAGGGCCTGGCCGCGGCGCGGGGCGAGTATCTCGTCCTGCTCAACAGCGACACCATCGTGCCTGCGGGCTGGCTCTCGCGGCTCGTCTCCTATCTCGTTGGCGACGAGGCGGCCCTGGTCGGCCCGGTGACCAACCGGATCGGCAACGAGGCCGAGGTGCTCACCGACTATGAGACCTACGGCGACTTTCTGCGTGAGGCGGGAAGGCGCGCGATCTCGAACAAGGGGAAGGCGTTCGAGATCCAGACCTTGACCATGTTCTGCTTGGCGATGCGCCGGGGCGCCTGGGAGGCGATCGGCCCGCTCGACGAGTCCTACGGGGTCGGAACGCTTGAGGACGATGACTACTCGATGCGGGCGCGGCAGGCTGGTTTCCGGCTGCTTTGCGCCGAGGACGTCCTCGTCCACCACTTCGGCGAGGGGTCCTTCGGGAAGCTCTTCGGCGACGGACAGTACAGCCGCCTGATCGCCCGCAACCGCGATCGCTTCGAGCAGAAGTGGGGGGAGCCCTGGCATCCCTACGGGCGCCGCGAGAACCCCGAGTACACGGCGCTGGTGCGGCGGGTACGCCAGACGGTCAGCGAGGCGTTGCCAGCCGGCTCGACGGTGCTCATCGTCAGCAAGGGCGACGAGCGCCTGCTCGAGTTCGACCAGCTGCGGGCGTGGCACTTCCCGCGGCAGCCCGACGGGACCTGGAAGGGACACCATCCGGCAGACAGCGCCGAAGCTCTCGCGGGGTTGGAAGAGCTGCGCGCCCAGGGCGCCGACTACATCGCCTTTCCCGGCCCGATGCTCTGGTGGCTGGACTTCTACGACGAGCTGGCGCGCCAGCTCGAGGGCCGGGCGCTGGTGCGCGAGGAAGCCTGCGCGATCTTCAAGCTGGAGCCGCAGCCGGCATGACGCACGAGCGCCGATACCGCGACCAGGTGGACCGTATCCGGGCCCAGGTCCGGGCTACCGTCCCGAAAGGGGCACGGGTGCTGGTGATCAGCCGTGGCGACGAGGCCCTCTTGCGGCTGGACGGCCGCGAGGGGGGCCACTTTCCGCAGACGCCGACCGGCCTCTACGCGGGTCACTACCCCTCCGACGATCGCGAGGCCGTCGCCCACCTCGACGAGCTTCGGGAGGCGGGGGCGGAATACCTCGTCATCCCGGCCGAGGCGCGTTGGTGGCTGGAGCACTATCCGGAGCTGCGGGAGGTCCTCGAGGGCAGGGGCGAGCTGTTGCCCAGCGACTCGCAGACAGCCCTGATCTACACCCTGAGGCGCAGCGAGCCGAGCCCAGCCGGGCTGCCCGCCGAGCTCGAACCCGCCCGCACCGCCCCGCCGATCAGCTCCCTGTTGCGGGCGCTGCTGCCGGAGCGGGCCGGCGTCGTCCTGATCGGCCCGGCGGCGGACTCGATCGAGATCGACGATCGCCCCTGCTGGCGCCTGCCGGCGGAGCCGGCGGAGCCGGTGATCGAGCAGGCGCGGGCGGCGTGCGCGGCGGGCGCACGTTTCGTCGTCCTCCTGCATCCAGACAAGCCGAGCGAGGCGCTCGACGGCCGCTATCGCCCGACCTTCGCGGAGTCGATGAAGTTGATCTGCGCCCAGCGACTGGCCGACGTTTTCGAGGTGGCCCATGCCTAGGCGCCGACTGCTGCAGATCTGCCATAACCATCCAAAGGTGCGGCCGGGTGGCGCCGAGGTCTACGCCCACGAGCTGCACCGCCACCTTCGCGGCGACGATGAGTGGGAGCCCACCTTCCTAGCCCGCAGCGGATCGCCGCAATCGCCCGGTGGAGCCCCTCACGAGGGCACCCGCCTCTGTCCCGTCGAGGGAACCGAGGACGAGTACCTGCTCTACCCGGAGGACTACGACTTCGATTGGCTGTACGGAACGATGCGGCGCAGCAAGGCGCTCTACACCGAGGACCTGCGCCATTTCCTGCTCGCCCTGCGGCCCGACGTCGTGCATTTCCAGCACACGCTCTTCATCGGCTACGACGCCCTGCGCGAGACCCGCCGCACCCTGCCGGGGGTTCCGATCGTCTACACCCTGCACGAGTTCCTGCCGATCTGCCACAACAAGGGTCAGATGGTGCGGACGATGGACCGCTCGCTTTGCGCCGAGGCGTCGCCGCGTCGCTGCGGCGAATGCTTTCCCGACATCTCGCCCGACGAGTTCCTCCTGCGCAAGCGCTTCATCCAGGCTCAGCTGGATCTCGTCGACCTCTTCATCGCGCCGAGCTCGACCCTGCTCGAGCGCTACGTCGAGTGGGGGATTCCTCGGGAGCGGATCTTGTTGGAGGACTACGGTCGAACCCCCTCAGCGGTCGGCGACCTTCCTCGCTCCGATCCCCACGACACCCTGGGCATCTTCGGACAGCTCAACCCGTACAAGGGGATCGACGTGCTGCTGCGGGCGATGCGGGCCCTCGGAGAGGAGGCGCCGCAACTGCGGGTCCACGGGGCCAACCTCGACCTCCAGGAGCACTCGTTCCGCAACGAGATCTCCAGCTTGCTCGATGACGCGGGCGACAACGTCTCCGTGCTCGGCTCCTACCCGCCCGAGCGGGCGGGCGAGCTGATGGCCGAGGTCGACTGGGTCGTCGTGCCGTCGATCTGGTGGGAGAACTCGCCGCTGGTGATCCAGGAGGCGTTCGCGAGACGGCGCCCCGTCATCTGCAGCGACGTCGGCGGGATGGCCGAGAAGGTGACCGACGGCGTCAACGGCCTGCACTTCAAGGTCGGCGACGCCGACAGCCTGGCCGCGACGATCCGGCGGGCCCTGACCACGCCCGGGCTCTGGGAGCGATTGCAGGAGGGGATCCCCCCGGCGCACTCGATCTCCGAACATGCCGGCGTCCTCACCGACGCCTACCGGTCGCTCCTCGCCTCCCGCACGCTGGAGGCGGTTGCATGAGAGCCGAGAGCGCTCCGAGGCCCGTCGAGGACGTCGGCTCTGCCGCCGGTGGTGCCGTTTACCGGACGGCCTGGCTTGCCGACGAGGTCCTGCTGCTCGCCTGCGGTCCGACTGCCGACGCCTTTCCCCGGCAACGCAACGGCGGTGGGTTGAAGCGGCGGGCGCGCCGCTCGACGCGGGTCGAAGCGAGCGCTTTCGTCGCGCCCCTGGGCCGAATCTTCGCCGCCGCTCCCGATCGATCGCTCGATGGCTCCCCGCGCCTGGACTTCCTCGATGCCGAGAACGGCGAGAGGTTGACGGCAGAAGCGACAGAGGTCAGCGCGGCGCTGACCGACCTGAGGACGTTCCTGCGCGAGGGTCCCGCCGGCTGGGACGCGGCGACCCGAACCGCCCTGCTGAGCTTCCTCGCCAGGCTGGGCGGCGTGCACGGACTCTCGCGCTCGCTCGGCGACGGCCTGCGCCAGGCGCGGGGGGCGCTGCGCGAGCGCCAGATTCGCCCCGCGGTCGCCCGTCTCGATCGGCTGCTCCGCGACCGCGTCGAGATCGTCGAGCTCGCCGGCTACGGGCAGGGTCATCCGTCCCCGGCGATCTCGCTCGTCGTGCCGCTGCAGCGTCGCGTGGATCTGGTCGAGCATCAGCTCGCCCAGTTCGCCGCGGATCCCGAGCTGGAGCGGTGCGAGCTGCTCTACGTCCTCGACGATCCCGAGCAGAGCGACCTCCTCGTCGAGGTGGCCGGCGAGCTGTTCAGGCTCTACGGCAGGCCCTTCCGCGTCGCCGTCCTGACCGAGACCGCGGGCCGGGCGATCGCCTGCAACCTCGGCGCCTCCCTGGCC
>JBKPOV010000148.1:0-9961 GCA_046733315.1 Actinomycetota bacterium | reverse complement strand
GCTCGGGCCCGCTCGATCACGTGTTTGACCGCGACCTGCTCGTACCCGAGCTCGCCGCTGACCAGCAGGATCGCCTCCAGCAACCGCTCCCGCGGCGCCCGCGAGCGCAGGCCCGGGAAGGGAACAACCGGGGCGATCTTCTCTTCTGGGGCGGGCGCGCTGGGGGGTTCCGACATCGGTCCTACCAGTTTTGCAAACAGTGACCTTCTGTCTAGGTATAGCAGCTTTCAAAAACGGCGAGCGCACCAGAAAGCACTAGAACGCAATGTTTTCTGTAAAAGAAGGAAGTAGACACCAGATATATGTTTTGGTACCTTGTCGGAATGGCGGACTCGCGATCGCTCTCCGAAAGGCTCGCAACGATGCCCCCGGGGCGACACCTGATCCCCCCCGACTTCGTTGCTCAGAACCAGCGGGAGCGCATGCTGCTGGCCACCGCCGAGTTGGTCGCCGAGCGCGGCTACCAGAAAACCACGATCGAGCTGATCGCCAAGACGGCGCGCGTGGCGCTCTCGACCTTCTACGAGCAGTTCTCCAGCAAGGAGGAGTGCTTCCTGGCCGCTTTCGACGAGACGATGGACGCGGCCGCCGAGGTCTTCGCGGAGCTGCTCGACCCCGAGCAGTCGTGGGCGGACCAGGTCGCCGCCGGTCTGGAGATAGCGCTCGAAATGGTCGTGAACGAGCCCGCCCGGGCGCGCCTCTGCATCGTCGAGGCGCAGGCCGCCGGCGGCGAGGCGCTGAAGCGCTACCAGGGGATGCTGGAGCGGATCGCGCCCAAGCTGCGCGAGGGTCGCGCCCACAATTCGCGCGCGAGCCGGCTGCCGGACGGGCTCGAGGTCGCGATCGTCGGTGGTCTCATCTGGCTCGTCCATCAGCGGCTGATCGCCGGCCGGGAGGACGACATCAAGGGGCTGCTGCCGGAGATGCTGCAGGTGACGCTGACGCCCTACGTCGGCGAGGTCGAGGCGGGACGCGCGGCGGACGCGGCGCAGGCACGCGCCGCCGCGGCGGCTTGAAAGCGAGCGCAGGGGGAGGGGCCGGGCCGATGTGAGCTCCGGCAACGGCAACGGCGGTCCGCCTCGTGGGCCGGAAGACCCCGCCCGGGCACGCATCGTCGCCGCGACGATCGCACTCGTTGGTACTCGCGGATATGCCCAGACCACCATCGAGATGGTCTGCGAGCAGGCCCGCACACGGCGCTCGCATTTCGACCGGTGCTTCGCCGGCAAGGAGGACTGCTTCCTCTCCGTCCACGACGAGGTCGCGGCCGAGTTCTGCGAGCAGGTCGTAACCGCCTACGAAGGCCCCTCCTCCTGGCATGATCGCGTCTGGGCAGCCGGCTGGGCCGCGATGCGTTTCTTCCACGAGGACTCGACCCGGGCGCGCTTCCTCGTGGTCGAGGTCAACGGCAGCGGCAACGGTGCACAGGCCCGTCGGGACTGTGTCCTGCAGCAGATCGCAAACTTCCTCGACAGCGGTCGCGAGGAGCTCGAGCAGCCGGAGAAAGTCTCCCGCTGCACGGCCGAAATCGTCGCCGGCGCGATCTACGGCACCGTGCTGGGCAAGATCGAAGAAGGCTGCATCGAGCGTGGCGACGACTTCCTGCCCGAGCTCGTCTACATGGCGGTGATGCCGTACCTGGGCTCGCGCGCGGCCGAGGACGAGTTGCTGGTCCAAACGCTGCGGTAGCGAGTATGGTCGGCCGGTGGCCAAGGGGGCGGCGCAAAAGGGCAAGGCGAAGGACCCGCCGCCCGCGGGCGCCTCGCCGCGCCTGCCTGCCGGCCGGCACGGCTTGCCGCGCGAGTTCATCGAGCAGAACCAGCGCGAGCGGATCATCACGGCGCTGGTCGACACCGTCGCCGAGCGCGGCTACAACGCGACCACCGTCGCCCACATCACCAAAGCGGCCTCGGTCTCCCGCCGCACCTTCTACGAGCACTTCGCCGACAAGGAAGCCTGCTTCCTCGCCGCCTACGAGATGGTCGCCGACCACATCCGCGCCTCGATGCGGGCCGCGGCGGAGTCGTTTGCCGAGTGGCCGCAGCAGGTGCGCGCGGCGCTGGCGACGATGCTGCGCTTTCTTGCCGCCGAGCCCGAGCTCGCCCGCCTCTGCATGGTCGAGCCCGTCGCGGCCGGTGGTGAGATCGCGGCCCGCCACCGGGCGACGATGCAGGACTTCGTCGCCATCCTCAAGGCCGGCCGCCCCGAGCACAGCGGCGAGCGCCCCCTGCCCGAGGCAACAGAGGAAACGCTGGTCGGCGGGATCGTCTCGCTGATCGTGCGCGAGATCAGCGCCGGTCGCGCCGAGCAGTTGGAGCAACTTCTCCCCGACCTGGTCGAGCTGATCCTCGCGCCTTATCTAGGGAACGAGGAGGCAGAGCGGCTGGCGCGGGACGGGACCGCCTCGAGCTAGGAGGGACGGCGGACGTCGACGAGGTCCTCGACGATCTCGAAGCCCTTGGCGTTGAGGGTCAGCAGCGGCACTCGGTTCACATTTGCCGTTGCCGCAATCGCAAGATCGAAAGCGCGACGCCGTGGTTTGCCGCCGCGCTGCGTTACCGCCGCATGCAGCCTGCCGCACTCACGTGCGGCCTCTGCGTCGAAAGGCAGCGCATCGAAGCGATCCTCGATGATCGCCAAGCGCCGCATTCGATGAGCCCGCGCTTCCTCATCGGCTGCGGCCAAGACGCCGAAGTGAAGCTCGCTAAGCGAAACGACGCTGATCGCGCTCTCCTCGTGGGGGTCTTCCTCGGCGCCGATCAGCACCGAGGTGTCGAGAAGTACGGGCACGCCTTACGAAGACCAGGGATCGGTCAGCTCGCCCCCCATGCCCTCGAGGTCCTTCTCGAGAGTTGGATCGGCCGGGGCTGCCCAGAGGTCAGTCAGTTGACTGCTCGGCACCCACTGACGGATGCGCGCAGGTCCGAGCTGGGCGACGGGCCGCCCGGACACCGTGACCGTGATCTCCTCACCGGCCTCGGCCCGGCGCAGGACCTCGCCGATGTTGTTGCGCAGCTCTTTCTGCGGGATGGTCGCCACCAGGCGCAGGGTAGCAGTATTGCTACCTAGCTTGACTATGCAGCTGCGCGGGGGCGGTCGAGGATCGCGACCAGCTCGGGGCCGAGCTCGGTGAGCCGCTCGGTTTCGTCGGATGCAAGCCGGGTCTGGAGGAAGGCGAGGGTGGCATCGATCAGGCGCTCGTCGAGACCGGGTGGTTGCGGTGCATCGTCCTCGCCGCCGCGGGCGCGGCGGAGCATCGCTGCAAGGCGCGAGATCAACAGGCGCCTGGCGGCGCAGAGGGCGCTCGCCTCGCGTGGCGCCTGGGCGCTGAGCAACTGGCCGAGCTCAGGTTGAGCGGCGAAGAAGGAGAGTGCGGCGTCGATGCCGACCTCGAGCGGGTCGGAGTCTTCGGCGCTGGCGGCGCAGGCGGTCTCGATCTCCGCGCAGAGCCGGTCGGCTGCGGTCACGTAGGCGGCGAGCAGGCAGTCCCAGAGGTTGCCGAAGTGCTTGTAGAAGGTGCTGGTGGAGACGTTCGCCCGCTCGCTGACGTGGGTGGTGGTGACGTTGGCGTAGCCGTGCGTGCCGAGGACCTCGGCCATCGCCGCCAGCAGCCGCAGCCGCTGGTGCTCGCTCACGAGGTTGGAGGGGATGCCGTGGCGGCCGGGAGGGAGGCGGCGGGGGAGCGCGGTTCCCGCCGAGAAGGGGCCGTCCTCAGCCTCGGGAGCGACCAGGCGCAGTTCGCTCATCGGGAGCCACCCTCGAGCTTGGCCCGGTCCTGCTCGAGCAGCTCCCTGGCCTCTTCGAACGCCTCTTCGGCCGCCGCTTTGCCCAGGTAGGAGCCGACCGTGAGGTGCATCAGCTCGGGCAGCGCATCCCAGAGGCGGTTCGTCTCGCCGGCGGCGAGCACGTCGCAGAGGCAGGCCTCGACTCCGCCGACAACGAAGACTCCTGTCGACTCCGGCGGCGCCTGGCTGGGCTCGAGATCCGTGCGGACGCTGTCGAGCAGGCCGGCTAGGCGGTCGACCGCCTCGTCGTGCTTGGCCAGCGCCGCGCCGCCGGCGATCTGCACCTCGACGAAGAGCGAGCGGGCGATCGCCGGTCGCTCGCCGACGAACTGGAAGAGCCTGACCAACCCGGCCTGGACGCTTGCCTGCCAGCCCGAGGTCGCGACGGCCGCTTCCAGCAGGTTGGCACCGAGCCGATCGATCCAGGTGTCGTAGGCCTGTGCGAAGCAGTCCTCGAGGCTCTCGAAGTGGTCGTAGAACTGCTTGCGGTGCCCACCGCTGTACTCGAGCACGGCGCGAACCGAGGCACCGCGAAACCCCATCTCCCCGACAACGTGAAGCACCCCCTCCATCTCGCCCTAGCGGATCGTCGCGTCGGGTGTCGGAACGTTGGCTTCAGTGCTTTCGACTGGGAGCGCCTCCCTGGCGGCCGCGCAAGCTTCCTCTCGCATTGCGGTGTCTCCTTGTCGCGAGCTTCTCCCCGTAAACCGGGGCTGCCCAATAGAAACTACTCCTTTTTTTCCGGATATGAAAGCTTTTTAGAAAGAGCTATCCTCGGCCCATGCAGTACCTCTCGCAGAGACTCAAGATCGAGTCGCCTCGCGTGCGGGAAGAAGAGCGGCCGCGGAGCCCTGTCGTCAGCGGACAGCGCGAGCGGATCCTCGCCGCCGCGCAGCGGCTGATCGCCGAGAAGGGTGCCGCCGCGACCACGATCGAAGCGATCGTCAAAGAGGCCGGTGTCTCTTCCGTCACCTTCTACGAGCACTTCAGGGACAAGGACGGCTGCTTTCTCGCTGCCTTCGAGAAAGCGGTCGAGGAGCTGGAGGCGGAGGTTCGCGGGGCGGTGCCGGCCAACAAGCCTTGGACCGATCAGGTGGAGGCGGCGATTGCCGCGCTGTTGAAAGCAGTCGATGCCGAGCCGGCGCGGGCGCGGCTCTGCTTTGTGGAGGCGCAAAAGGACGGGCCACTCATGCGTGCCAGCTATGACGAGGCGCTCGACGCGGCGGCGGCGGAGCTCGACGATCCCCTGGGCCAGGGAATTGCCGGGGGGCTGGCGTGGCTGCTGCGGGAGCGGCTCGAGCTGGGTGGGGGCGGGAGCGTGCAGGACCTGCTGCCGAGGATGAGCGAGGTCATCCTCTCTCCCCATCTTGCCCATGGCTGAGAGCGCGCGCGCAGCGCAAGAGCTCGCCACCGGCAAGGATCGCCTGCCGCCCGGCCGCCACGGCCTGCCGCGCGAACTCGTCGCCGAGAACCAGCACGAGCGCCTGCTCAACGGCGTCGTCGACGCGGTAGCCGAGCACGGCTACAACGCGACCACGATCGGCGCGATCACCGAGGCGGCGAAGATCTCCCGCCGCACCTTCTACGAGCACTTCGAGGGCAAGGAGGACTGCTTCCTCGCCGCCTACGAGATGGTCGACGAGCACGTCCGGGCCTCGATGCTGGCGGCCGGCGACCCGTCCTCGTCCTGGCCCGAGCGGGTGAAGGCCAGGCTCGGCGCCCTGCTCGCCGTCCTCTCCCGCGACCTCGCCGTCGCCCGCTTCTACCTGACCGAGCCGTTGGCGGCGGGCGGCGAGATCTCCGCGCGCTACCGCGACGCGATGCAACTGCTGGCCGAGACGATCCGCCCCCAGGCGGGCCCCGCCGACGCCGACCTGGAAGTCCGCGATCAGGTGCTGATGGGAGGCATCGCCACGCTGATCGCTCGCCGCCTCAAGGCGGGTGAAGCGAGCACTCTGCTCGAGCTTCTACCGGACCTCACCGAGCTCGCGTTGACCCCGTACCTGGGGCGCGAAGAGGCGCGCCGCCTCGGTCAAAAAGCGCGGTCCAGAGCCTAGCCCCGTCATTTCAAAAACCTTCGCTTGCATTTGTAAAACGTTTCTTTTATGCTCTCGCCAGCGCGGTTAGCGAACCGGGCTGACTACAGGGACAACGGAGCCTCGCGGAAGCCGCAAAGGGAAGCGGCTGGCAGAGGGGCTCATGGGACAAGGAGAGAGCTACGTTGAGACGCCTAGCGAAGGCATCGTCCGTGGGATCGACTTTTGGGCAGGCAAGCCGCCTCGCCTCTTTCGCCCGTGCCTTCTCCGTACGTGATGGCTCTCTTCGTGCCGACGGGACCAGTGCGACTTCGGTCGGACCGGAGCGCTCGCGCTCACGAGTCCGCTCCGGACTCACCGCCCTCATCGGCGCCGCGGCGATTCTCGCTCTCGCCTTCTCGCCGGGCCTCGCCTCGGCCGCGGACTCCTGCCCCAACGCCGTCTTCCGCACCGGCCCCTCGGCCAAACTTCCCGAATGCCGCGCCTACGAGTTGGTCAGCCCGGAGTACAGCGGCGGAATCCCTCCTGGCGCGGATACCTTCGGTAACTCTTTCAACGGCTTCGAGGGGTCGCTGATTAATGCAGCAGGTGACAGCGTGATCTTCCACACGGTCGGGGGCGCCCTCAGTGCCTTTCCCGGCTCCGGATACAACGACCAATATCGCGCGAGGCGGACCGCGAGCGGATGGGAGACGGGCTACTTCGCCGCGACGCCCGAGTACCTCGAGAGCATCAATCTCGCGAGTCAGAAGTTCTGGCCGGGCGGCTTCTCCCCCGACCACGAGTACTACTTCTGGCGAGCGGCTGGCGAGAACTTCATCCACGCCCCTACAGGGGATGAGCCGATCGGCATCGGCTCGCTCGGGACCTCCCCGCTGGCGCGCGGACGATTCATAACGAATGGCGGGAAGGCCATCATCTTCGAGACCGGACGGCAGCTCGAGCCTGAGGCGCCCGAGGGTCAAGCCGAAGGAAGCGCTGCCCATACGAACTCGGTCTACCGCCGCTCGGTGGACGGGCCCACCGAGGTGATCTCGCTGCTGCCGGGTGACGTGACCCCGGTTGAGCGTGCTGACTACCTGGGTCAATCGGATGACGCCACCCAGGTCGCCTTTCAAGTCGGGGAGTTCGGTGAAGCCAAGCCGCTCTACGTGCGTGCTGACGACTCGACCCGGACGGCGGCGCGCCCCGACGGCGTCAAAGTCGGTGACGAACTCACCTGCTCCGGCAGCCCCGGTACCGCCACCCTTGCCTACCAGTGGCTGCGCGACGGCGTTTCGATCGGCGGCGCCACCAACGCGACCTACACCGTGGCGGTCGCCGATGCGGGGAGCGTGCTGCAGTGCCAGGTCTCCGCGACAGCCGCTGGGGAGGGTACCGTCGTCTCCGTCTCGCAGAACCTGGACCGGGCGCTGAGAGTTGTGGCGCCCTACACGGGCTCGAACCCGCCGCTGCCCACGCGCGTGATACTCAGGAGTGAGAATGGGCTCACCGTCGGAGAAACCGTCTTGTGCGCCAAAGACGACGATTGGGAAGGGGACCCGGCCTACACTTACCAATGGCTGCGCGACGGCGTCGCCATCGGTGGGGCCACCGATTCGACCTACACCCTCGTTTCGGGCGACAAGAGCAAAGCGATCCAGTGCCGGATCACCGGCACCAACGCGGATGGGGCGGCTGTCTCATTCAGCGCCGCGCCGCCTATCCTGGCCGGGCCCACAGCGACGGCCGCGCCCACAATCTCGAACGTCACCGACCCCGGCAACCCGCCGGCGGCCGGTGATGTCCTCTCCTGCTCTGGCGGCACCTGGACCGCTGGCCCGACGCTCGCCTATCAATGGCTGCGCAACGGCGCTGCGATCGGCGGCGCGACCGCGAGCACCTACACCGTGACGAGCCCCGTAGACGACGGCATGGCGCTGCAGTGCCTCGTCACCGCCACGAACGCCGATGCGAGCGCGCAGGCGGTCAGCAACCGGGTGGTGGTCGATCCCCAGCCGGGCACGACCCCACCTGAGCTAACCTCCCCAGACGATCTCGGCGGCAATCCGGAGGTCGGCAACACGCTCGACTGTCGCGAGGGAGGCTGGAGCGGCGATCCGACGTTCGCATACCAGTGGCTGCGAAACGGGGTCGAGATCGCCGGCGCGACGGGCGAAGAACACACGCTGGGGGACGCTGATCGCGCGACGATCGTCCAGTGCCGCGTCATGGCGACCAACGCCGGCGGCAGCGTCGTGACGATCTTGGAGGGCGAGTACATCCCCCCAAGCTTGCCGAACGCGTCTGCCAGCCTGCCGTCGCTCGACGCCTTCACCTTCGCCGGCGTTCGCGGCGGCCACGTCTTCTATGCGGACACTTCGGCTTCTTGTCCTAACTGTTACAGGGGCGACCTCTTCTCGTTCGACATCGCCGATGGTACGACGACCCAGATCACCAACGTGGGCGATGCGGTGTTCACGCACGTCGCCAGCCAAGGGACGCGGGCCTACTTCATCTCCGAATCTGAGATCGGCGGCGAAGGCAGCGCCGGGGAGCTCAATCTCTACGAGTGGACCAGATCCGACGAAAGCACGACCTTCATCGGTTCAGTTGAACCGGACGACCTTTCGATCGCGGGCCACAATGGAGCCCCTGGCCTCGCGAACTGGGCATGGTTCGCGGGGCCGGCCAAAGAGACCGAGGATGGGCTTGCCCGCTCGCATACGCGATCGACGCCAGACGACTCGGTCTTCATCTTCGAGAGCACCGCGCAACTGACCGCGTTCGACAACGTCGAGGCGGCGGCGGACGACTGCCGCAGCGCCTTCAGTCCCGGGGAGGGCTGCGTCGAGGTCTACCGCTACGACGCCGTGGCCGATGAGCTGACCTGTATCTCGTGCCCGCCGGGTCCCGGTCCGGCCCACGGGGACGGCGAACTTCAGACGTACTCCAATACGGGAACATCCGGATCCGGCCTCACGGAGCTGGAGCCGATGAACAACCTTACGTCGGACGGAAACATGGTGTTCTTCGAGAGCACCGACGCCGTCCTGCCACAGGACGGCAACGAGGTCCGCGACATCTATCGGTGGAGAGAGGGTGCTGGTGCAAGCCTGATCACGACCGGTCAAAGCGACGTCGCGAGCTTCCTCTTCGGGGTCACCCCCAGCGGCTCCGACGTGATTTTCCTCACGGCGGAGCAACTCCTTCCGCAGGATCGCAACGGAGGAACACGCAGGCTCTACAACGCCGGTGTCGATGGCGGCTTCCCGCCGCCGGAGGAGACGGTGACCGAGCCTTGCAGCGGCGACATCTGCCAGGGAACTCCTGCCGCCGCGCCACAGGCTCCGGGTACCGCCAGCTCCTCGCTGAACGGCACCGGCAACGTCAAGCCGAATTTGCACTGTGGTAAAGGCAAGCGCAGCGTCCGCCGCCGCGGCAAGGAACGCTGCGTGCGCAAACACCGCCGCACACACAAAAGCCATCGGCGAGCCGCCGGCTTCAACCGGAGGGCGGCGCGATGAGCGGGCGCAAAGGCACAAGCACAGCAGCGATCACGAGCGTGAGCAAGGAGACAGCACAGATGCACTTCCGCATTTCGACCAGTCGCCCGCTGCGCCGTCGCAACCTGCTCGCGTCCCTGACTGTGGCAGCCGCGCTTCTCACGTGCGCCATCGGGGCTTCAGCCGCGAACGCGATGTTCGAGGACTTCGCCTTCCAATCGGCTTCCGGCTCGCTTTCGACCCAACAGGCCGGAGCGCACGCCGATTTCGAAACGCGATTCCTCTTCAACGGCGACCCCACCCGTGCAGACTTTGGCCAGCAGACGCCGTGGGGGGAGATGAGAAATGTGGCAACGGAGCTTCCCCCGGGGCTCCTTGGAAATCCCGCGGCGTTCCCCAAATGCAGCGCCGCGGTGTTCGCGCAGCAGCTCAGCACACTGAAATTCTGTCCGACCGACACACAGGTCGGCATCATCAGTCCAGGACTCTCGGGTTTCCTCGATTTTCCTCCCGGTAGCGGCTACCGCACCCCGTTGTACAACCTCGAATCACCGGGCGGCGACACGGGAGTCGTGGCGCGGTTGGGCTTCGTCGCGGTTCTCTACCCGATGTTCATCGACATACGGCTCGATCCCAAGCGTGACAATGCCCTGAC
>JBKPOV010000147.1:0-9515 GCA_046733315.1 Actinomycetota bacterium | reverse complement strand
GTCGAGCAGTACGCGGTGGCCCGAGAGATCGAGCGGGAAGGCCGACTGCAGGGCACGCAGATAGTCCTCGAGGCCGCCGTTTAGCTCGCGCACCTGGCCGCTCCCGGCGCTCTCGCCATCGGCGTCGATCAGTGCCTCAATCCGCGCCTCGGCGTCGTCGTCGAGCTTCGTTCCCACCCCCGAGAAGAACTTGATCCCGTTGTCTTTATACGGGTTGTGGGAAGCGGAGACGACAGCCGCCAGGTCGAAGCCAAGTCGCTTGCCCAAGATCGCCGCAGCGGGTGTCGGCAAGACGCCACCGAGCAGCGCGTCTCCGCCTGCCGCGGCGATGCCGGCCGCGAGCGCGGACTCGAGCATCGGTCCCGACTCGCGCGTGTCGCGCACGATCAAGACCTGCGGCCGCGGCGCCTCCAGTGAAGCGGTAGCCGCCCGGCCCAATGCCGTGGCAAGCCCGGCCGTGAGGAAGGTTCCCGCCTCCCCTCGGACCCCATCGGTTCCGAAGAGCTTGCGCCCCGTCGTCAACCCCAACGACCTAACGCTTGGAGAATTGGGGCCGCTTGCGCGCCTTCTTGAGGCCCGCCTTCTTGCGCTCCTTGGCCCGCGCGTCGCGGGTCAGGAAGCCGCGGCGCTTGAGCTCGCCGCGCAACTCCGGGTCGACCTCGGTGAGCGCCCGGGCGATGCCGTGGCGAACCGCGCCGGCCTGGCCGCTGATGCCGCCACCGTGGACGCGGACGCGGACGTCGACACTGCCCTCGTAGCCGGTGATCGTGAGCGGCTGACGGGCTATCGTCTGATGCAGCGGGCGGGGGAAGAACTCCTCCAGTGCCCGTTTGTTGATCTCGATCTTGCCGCTGCCGGGAAGCAGGGTGACGCGGGCGATCGAAGTCTTGCGCTTGCCGGTGGCGAGATAACGGGCGTCGCCTTTTATTTTCGCCGGCGCGCGACTCGCGGCGCTCGGCTCCTCCTCGGCCTCACCGGTCAGCTCAGCCTCGCGCTTGGCCCGCTCCTCCTCTTCGGCTTCCTTGCGAGCCCGCTCCTCAGCACTGAGCGGCCGCTCCGTAGTCTCAACCGCAATCGGCTCCAGGTCCGCACCGGGGATAACGTCCTTTTTCTTCTCCTCGTCCCTAGGCTTCTCCGCCTCGGGCTCGGCAGCCTCGACCTCGGGCGCGGCCTCCTCGGCTTGTGGCTCCTCGGCGGGCTCGGCGTCAGCCGCAGGCGCCTCGTCAACTTGCTCCTGCGCGCCGGACTCCTCGGAGACTTCAGCCTCAGCCGACGGCGCCTCGTCCTGAGCCTCAGACGCATCTCCAGCGGGTGGTGCGGGGGAGGACTCCTCGCCCGCAGCGTCGTCCCGCGAGGACGAGGAGTCCTCCCCCGCGACAGGACCCGCTGGCTGATCCGCTGAGCCCTCGGCCACGTCGTCCTGCTCTTCGGAGGTCTCGTTGTCCTGCGGCTCGTCGATCAAGTCTGTATCTCCATCGGTTTCGGCTGTTGCGCCTCATGCGGATGCTCAGGCCCGGCGTACACCTTGAGCTTGGTCAGCTGCTGGCGGGCGAGCCGGTTGCGCGGCAGCATCCCCTTGACGGCCTTGCGAATGACCTCCTCGGGACGGCGCTCCAGCATCTCGGCCAGCGTTCGCGACTTGATCCCGCCCGGGTAGCCGCTGTGGCGCCAGTAGCGCTTCTGGTTCAGCTTGTCGCCGGTGACGCGAATTTTCTCTGCGTTGATGACGACGATGAAGTCGCCGGTGTCGCAGTGGGGCGTGTACTCGGGCTTGCGCTTGCCGCGCAGAGCGTCGGCGATGCGGGTCGCCAGCCGACCCAGGGTCTGCCCCTCGGCGTCGACGACGTACCAGTCACGCTGGCGGTTTGCAGGTGTGGCGACATAGGTCTTCATTCCGGCGGGGGATCATAGGGAACTGTGCGCGCCCGGCAGGGTTGCCCGCATATGGCAAGGCCGAAGGCCGCCACGGTGGGCGCGTGATTCGTCCTCAACCGGCGCCGATCACAGCCTGATTCCGAGGCGCCGGCTGAGCACCTATACTGCCGCGCCAAGAACTGCCTAATCCCAGCCGCACATGGTGGATGGGAGCGGAGGAACCGCAGGAACCGTTGCAGGTTCCGGGGGCGAATCGGCCGAAAAGGTCGTAGCGCATCTCTTTCAGCGCGAGCCCGACAGCTAACTCCGTAGGCGAACGAAAGAGAGGGCAGATGGCGTGCGTTAGGCGTCAGCCTTGGTTGGCGGGAGTGTCGTTCACATATGCGGCGATCGTGATTTCGCTGCTCTGCCTGGCCGCCAGCGCGGCGGCGACCACTGGTGGCGCGCCGACGAGCGCCGGTGCCCCGGCGGCCTCCGGCAGCCCTACCGGCACTCCAGCAGCCGATGCGCCCAGCGCCGGCGCCCTGAGCCTGGTCTCCGCCCAGACGACGCCGCGCAAATCGTTCTTCTACGGCTTCCGTTACCCCAGCCTGCGCTTCTCGATCACCAGCACGCAGCCGCAGAACGATCTGCAGATCGACGTGGTCAATTCGGCCGGGGAAGTGGCGCGCAGCTTCTACCGCAACGACATCGAACCCAACGCGGAAGTTCGAATCCGCTGGGATGGCACGACGGCCGACGGCCGGCCGGCCCGCAACGGGCGCTACAGCTTCCGCATCGGCCCGCAGGGGACCACTGCGGTAGCCGCTCGGGCCGCAACTTCGAGCGAACCGCTCAGCCTCGGCTTCGCCCTCTACGGCTACGCCTTCCCGGTCCTCGGGACCCATGAATTCGGTGGCTCGGCCGGTCGTTTTGGGGCCAGCCGCTCCGGCCACACCCATCAGGGTCAGGACACGATGGCCGCCTGCGGCACGCCGCTGGTAGCCGCCCGCGGTGGCACGGTCCAGTACGCCGGATACCAGTACGCCGCCGGCAACTATGTCGTGATCGACGGCAAGGGCACCACGCTCGACTTCATGTACGCGCACCTGGCCGAACCGTCGCCGCTGAAGACGGGAGATCAGGTCCGCACCGGACAACCGATCGGCATCGTCGGCGACACCGGCGACGCATCAGGGTGCCACCTCCACTTCGAGATCTGGACAGCACCCGGTTGGTATGAGGGCGGCAGCCCGATCGATCCGCTGCCCTACCTCGAAAAGTGGGACGCCTACAGCTGAGCCCCTCGCCGGCGTGAGACCAACGCCAGGGTGACCGCGACCGGCAGTGTGGCGGGCAAGGTGTCAACCGCGAAGAAGAGCAGGTCGAAGGCGAGCGCCAGGACGGCGACCAGGGCGGCAGCGAGCAGCTGACGGTTCGCCTCACCCGGGCGCACCCGAGGGGCAGCCTCCTCGGCGGCGAGCAGGCAGCCGACCAGCGCGGCGACGAAGAGGTCGCCAAAGCCCATCTGGGCTGAGCCGAAGTGGACCGACTGAAGCTGCGGCAGGCCCGCGGCCGGCGCGGCGGCGCTGAGCACTGCATTCGGCTCCTGAAGCAGGTCCGCGCTGACGTAGATGGTGTCAATAGCTGCCATCGCGTAGACCCCAAGACGCAACCATCGCGCCGGAACGCCGCAGACGAGCAGCCAGCCCAGGGTCACACAGGCAAGCCCCGAAAGGGCAGTCGCCGCCGCCTCCCCAGCAAGCGAATGCGCCGAACCCCACGCAAGCACAAAAAGCCCCGCCGCCACCGAGACCGGTCCCAGCCAAACCGAGGCGCTGCCCGAGTCCGTCTCAACCCGCCTATACCGCGGGTTGAGACGGACTCGGGTCAGGGCGCCGAGCGCGTAGGCAGCAAGCGGGGGCACGCAAACGAGGGCGATGTAGGTGAGCGCGTCCGCCGACCGTGGGGAAATTTCGATTGCCCCGATCACCACGGCGATCGAGAGCGCCGGTACCAGCGCCCACCACGGGCTGCTCAGCCGATCGATCCACTCCGGGCGCTGCCGCGCCGACGGCAGCGCCACCAGCGCCGCCTGGATCAGGCCGAGAATCGCGATCGAGACGGCGAACGAAGGCATTGGCATCCGTTCCGGTGCGCCTATGGGCCCTATGGGTGCATAAGGCGCACCGGAAGCCCTACTCCCACTCGATGGTTGCTGGGGGCTTCGAGGAGATGTCGAGGGCGACGCGGTTTACGTCGGTGATCTCATTGATGATCCGGTTGGAGACTTTCTCCAGCAGGTCGTAGGGGAGGCGGGCCCAGTCGGCGGTCATTGCGTCGTCTGAAGTGACCGCGCGGATCACGATCGGATAGGCGTAGGTGCGACCGTCGCCCTGCACCCCGACCGAGCGGACTACGGGCAGCACGCAGAAGGACTGCCAAAGCTGGCGGTAGAGGTCGGCGGCGCGGATCTCCTCCTGCAGGATCGCGTCGGCGGCGCGGAGGATGTCCAGCCGCTCTTTGTTGACCTCGCCGCCGACGATGCGGATCGCCAGCCCGGGGCCCGGGAAGGGTTGGCGCCAGACCATCCGTTCGGGCAAGCCAAGCTCGGCGCCGACGGCGCGCACCTCGTCCTTGAAGAGCATGCGCAGCGGCTCGACCAGCTCGAACTCGAGGTCCTCGGGAAGGCCGCCGACGTTGTGGTGGGACTTGATCGTCGCGGCGTTGTGACCGCCGCCTGACTCGATCACGTCGGAGTAGAGGGTCCCCTGGACTAGGTAGGCGGCGTCCTCGAGCTTCGCGGCCTCCTCCTCGAAGACGCGGATGAACTCCTCGCCGATGATCTTGCGCTTGCGCTCGGGCTCGTCGTGCCCGGCGAGCTTGTCGAGAAAGCGCTGCTCGGCTTCTACGTGGACAAGCGGGATGCCGAACTGCTCAAAGGCGGCGACGACCTGTTCGGCCTCGTTCAGCCGCATCAGGCCGTGGTCGACGAAGACGCAGGTCAGTTGCTCGCCAATCGCCCGGTGGACGAGCAGTGCGGCTACCGAGGAGTCGACGCCTCCCGAGAGCCCGCAAATCACCCTGCCCTCCCCCACCTGTGCCTGGATCTTCGCCACCTGTTCGGCGATCACCGATTGCGGCGACCACTGCTCCCTGCAATCGGCGATGTCGCGCAGGAAGCGGGTGAGGATCTCGGTCCCGTAGGGCGTATGAACGACCTCAGGATGGAACTGGATGCCGTAGAGACCGCGGTCCGGGTACTCGCAGGCGGCCACCGGCGAACCCGGGCTCGCGGCCAGGGCGGTGAAGCCCTCGGGCGGCGCGAAGACAGCGTCGCGGTGGCTCATCCAGCAGTGCTGCTCCTTGGGCAGGCCGGCGAGCAGATGCCCGCCACCGTCGCGGAGGGTCAGATCCGTGCGCCCAAACTCCCCCGCCTCGGCCGCCTCGACCCGACCGCCAAGCGCCTGGACCATCGCCTGCATCCCGTAACAGATCCCCAGCAGCGGAATCTCCAGATCGAGCAGCTCAGTGGGAAACGCCGGCGCATCGGCCTCGTAGACGGACGCAGGTCCGCCCGAGAGCACCAATCCCTTAGGAGCTCGTTCCCTGATCGCCGCGACCGATGTCGTCGACGGCAACAGCTCAGCGAACACCCCGCATTCGCGGATCCTTCTGGCGATCAGCTGCGAGTACTGCCCCCCGAAATCAAGGACAAGCACCTCCTCGAGGGCGTGCTCCGAATGGCCTCGCTCCCCTCCGGTGGCTCCGGACCGAAGCGCTGCATCACCAGGGCTGCTGCCGGCGGGTGGCGTCGCAGGGGGGACCAGCCCCGAGGAAGCTTTAGCTACCGCAGGGGCTGGTGGGTCCCCTGCGGCGACAGGACCCGCCGGCCCACCAGCCCAGGGGCGTTCAGTCATCCGATACCGCAACCCCCGCAGACACAGCCGCCCGGCCATTAGACCCCATGCCAACCGCCTGCTCGTTCTGCAGCTTCTTGCCCTCGCTCATCAGCGCCGGCGCAACCATCACCTCGGCCCGCTGGAAGGAACGGATGTCCTCGTAGCCACAGGTGGCCATCGAGGTCTTCAGCGCCCCCATCAGGTTGAAGGTGCCGTCGTTCTCCTGGGCCGGGCCGAGCAGGATCTCCTCCAGCGTGCCGTCTTGCTTGGTCGAGACGCGGGTGCCGCGCGGCAGCGAGGGATGGAAGGTCGCCATCCCCCAGTGGAAGCCGCGACCAGGGGCCTCCTTGGCGCGGGCCAAGGGCGAACCGACCATCACCGAGTCCGCCCCACAGGCAATCGCCTTGGAGACGTCGCCGCCGGTGCGCATGCCGCCGTCGGCGATCACGTTGACGTACTCGCCGGTCTCCAGCATGTGCTGCGAGCGCGCGGCTGCCACATCAGCAATCGCCGTCGCCTGCGGCACGCCGATGCCGAGCACGCCGCGAGTGGTACAGGCGGCGCCGGGGCCGACACCGACCAGCACGCCCACCGCGCCGGTCCGCATCAGATGCAGCCCGGTCGAGTAGGAGGCGCAGCCGCCGACCACGGTCGGCACCGGCACCTCGGCGATGAACTCCTTGAGGTTGAGCGGCTCGACCGTAGTTGAGACATGTTCGGCGGAGATCACGGTGCCCTGGATGACGAGGATGTCGATCCCGGCCTCGACCGCGATCTCGTAATGCTCGCGCACTTTCTGCGGGGTCAGCGAGCCGCAGGCAACCGCGCCGCGCTGCTTGATCTCCGCGATCCGCTGCCCGATCAGCTCCGGCTTGACCGGCTCGGCGTAGATCTCCTGCATGATCCGCGTCGCCTCGTGCTTGGGCGCGGCGGCAACCATCTCCAGCTTCTCCTCGGCGTTCTCGAAGCGGGTCCAGATCCCCTCGAGGTTGAGCACCCCCAGCCCACCCAGCTCGTTGACGAGCACAGCGGTATCGGGGCTGACCACGCCGTCCATCGCCGAAGCGACCAGCGGCAGCTCGAAGCGGTAGGGGCCAAGGGTCCAGCTGATGTCAATGTCGTCGGGATCGCGGGTGCGGCGCGACGGAACGATCGCGATGTCATCGAATCCGTAGGCGCGCCGCCCCTTCTTGCCTCGACCGATGTCGATCTCCAATTAGGTCCTCCAGGGTGGCGTTGAGAACCCAGCCTACACTTCGGCGGGGACCTCCAAGTCCTGCACGTGGACCTCGCCGAGCAGGCGCTCGACCTGGTTGCGGTCGACCGTGCCGGCGCCGAAATGCTGGGTCGACTCGGCGCCGCAGGCGACCGCGTATGCCAAGCACTCATCAGCCGGCCTGCCGTCATAGCGGGTGGCCACGTAACCGGCCAGAAAGGCATCGCCCGAGCCGACCGTGGAGACGGGATCGAGCGGCTCAGTCCGCACTTCGAGGAAACGCCGCTCCGGGCCCTCGCCGATCGCGGCAACGCAGCCGTCGGGACGGGTGATCGCGGCCTCGGTTGCGCCGAGGCGGACCAGCTCGGTGAGGCCGTGCACGAGATCGTCGCGATCGGCGAACTCCTGACCGACGAGCTCCTCGGCCTCGCGCTCGTTGGGCGTCACGATCGAGGCGCCGGCGCGCAGGCCGGCGAGCATCGCGCCGCCCTCGGCGTCGAGGACCACCGGGACACCGCGTTCGGTTAGGTCCTTGACCAAGCGGGCGTAGAGATCGTCACCCGCACCGGGAGGAAGCGTGCCTGCAAAAACGCAGAGCTTGGCCCCGTCGGCCAGGTAGCCGAGCCGGGTGACGAAGGCCTGGACCTCCTCGGGGCTGACCGCCGGCCCGCGCTCGTTGATCTCGGTCTGCTCGCCCGAGGTCGGGTCGATCACGGCGAGGTTGATCCGGGTCTCGGCCGCGATCCGGGTGAAGTCGGTGAGCACCGCCTCTCGGCGCAGCTGTTCCAGCAGGCGGTTGCCGGTCGGCCCACCGGCGAAGCCGGTCGCGATTACCGGTCGCCCGAGCAGCTTCAACGCCCGCGCCACGTTGATTCCCTTGCCGCCGGCGACGGTGCGGCTCTCGACCGCCCGGTGGCGGTGGCCGAGGCGGAAGTTGGGTACCGCGACGGTGCGATCGATCGCGGCGTTGAGGGTGACGGTGAGGATCATCGTGCGAAGCGCCTCAGTAGGACTGCTCCGAGCAGTATCACGCAAAGCGCGATGCCGACGGGAATCTTCTCGTCATCGAGAAAGCTGCCGGCGCGCTCGAGCACGCTGGCCTCCTCGACGGCGCGCCCGGCCCGCAACGGCACGGTCGTGACCCGCCTGCCATCGACGTAGACGCTCACTCGCCCCAGCGACGAACCGCGGCGGATCGGTCCCTCGACTTCGCTCGGCGCCCGCAGCGCAACGCTCATCCGCTGGTCGGGTCGGACCCCAACCGCCGCCGTGCGGGCGGCACGCAGCGGCAGCTCGCCACCGCTGTAGCGGATCGACGGCCGCGCCAGCGCAGCGCCGGCGCGAACGGGCAGGCGCCGCTTGTAGAGCGAGAAGCCGAAATCGAGCAGCTCGATGTTGTCCTCGAAGCGGTCTTCGTCGGTTGGCGCGCCCACCACGACCGAGATCAAGTCGACCCCCTTGCGCCGGCCGGAGCCGACGAGGACGTAGAGGGCACCAAAGGTGTGCCCGGTCTTCACACCTGTCACCCAGGGCGCCATCTGCAGCAGTTCGTTGATCGTGAAGATGAGGCGCCGCGGCCGCACGCTGCGCAGCACGGCGCTGCGAGCGGCGGCGATCTTGGCGAAGGCCGGGATCGCCAGCAAGTGCCGGGTCAGCGTCGCCAGGTCGCCGGCGCTCGAGTAGTTGCCGGGTTGATCGAGGCCGATCGGGTTGGCGTAGTGGGTGTCGGCGAGGCCGATCGCCGCTGCGTAGCGGTTCATCTGAGCGACGAAACGCGTCTCCGAACCGGCGGCGGCGATGGCGAGATCGTAGGCGGCATCGTTGCCGCTGCGCAAGATCAGGCCGTAGAGCAGATCGCGCACGCTGATCCGCTGCCCGGGCCGCAGGCCGAGCAGCGACTCGCCGTATTCCGCCTCATAGGGCGCCGCCCGAACTATGCGATTGAGCGGCAGCTCGCGCAGGACGACGTAGGCGGTCATCAACTTCGTCGTGCTCGCCACCGGAAGGTGTCTGGCGGCGGCGTGGGAGAGGAGTGCGTCGCCGCTGCTGGCATCAACCAACGCCCAGGAGCGTGCCTCGATCGCGGGGCCCTTTGCCAAAACGCCAGCGGGCGAAGCCAGCGCGAGGAGGGCGACGGCAAGGAGGAGCGCACCCCAGGCGCCCTTCGGACTCACCGCAACTTCAGCTGCTCGCCGGCGACGAGGATTTGGGGGTCGACTTCGGGGTTGAGTTCTTCGATCTGCGACACCGGCACGCCCATCCTGTGCGCGATCGCGATCAGCGTGTCGCCGCTCTTCACTTCGTAGCTGGCGGGGATCTGCTTGCGGTGCGTCTTGTGCGCCGCCTTGCCGTTCTGTCGCTGGCCCCCGGTGCCGTTCGAGTCGTCTTCCCCCACCGAGCCCGTGATCGCGACGATCGCAACCATGAACGCGGCGATCAGGGCGATCACCGCGAGGATCCGGGCGGAGGCTGAGGAGCGCTTGTTCATCGGACTCGAAGGGTGTGCGGATAGGCGCCGCTGATCGTATATACGCTCAGCGCGG
>JBKPOV010000146.1:0-3637 GCA_046733315.1 Actinomycetota bacterium | reverse complement strand
GGCACGACGCTGGAGGAGGTACGGGCAGATTCCGCCCGGATCGCCACTGGCGAGACGCTGCCGACCCGTACCGTCGTCTGGACGGCGGGAGTTGCTCCCCATCCAAGTTTGCGCCGGCTCTCCCTGCCGCTCGACGAGCGCGGCCGTGTTCCGGTTGACGATCACCTTCGCGTCAAGGGGCTCGATTCGGTTTGGGCAATCGGTGACTGCGCGGCGGCGCCCGATCCACGTGGCGGTCTCTGCCCGCCGACCGCCCAGCACGCGGTGCGCCAAGGGCCCGTTGCGGCCGCCAACATCGCCGCCGAGCTCGGCATCGGCAGCCCGCGCCGGTTCGAGTACAAGGGCAACGCCGCCTTCGTCAACCTCGGGCGCTACAAGGCGGTCGGCAAGGTCGGCGGCCGTACCTTCCGCGGCTTCCCGGCCTGGTGGATGGCCCGCACCTACCACATGAGCCAGATCCCGGGGGTGGCCCGCAAGACGCGCGCGGTGATCGATTGGACGGCGAGCCTGCCCTTCCGCCGGGACATCTCCGAGGTCGGCTCGATTGGGCACCCGAAGCCGCTGGAGGCGACAATAGGGACGTGGGATTCGAGTACCTCATCATCGCCTTCTTCTTCGGCCTAGCCACGGCCTTGATCGGCAGGGGAAAGGGCAGCTCGTTCTGGCTCTGGCTGGTGATCGGCAGCGTGTTGCCGTTGCTCGGCCTGATCGCCGTGATCCTCTACCGCACCGAGAGGAACGAACCCGAACGGCAGTGCCCCAACTGCCATAAGACGGTCAAGCTCTACGTGCAGGTATGTCCCCGTTGCGGCACCGATCTCTATCTGCCCGATCCTGCGGCTGTCCGGCATCCGGGCGTCGGCTAGAGCTCCTGGTTAGCGCAGCCAGGTACGCACGATCGCGTTGGCGAAGCCGAGCCCGTAGCGGACTACGGCGGGCTTCTTCGAATGCCCGTGCAGGCGCTGCTCGACGGTGATCGGGATCTCGCGGGCCGGAATGCCGCGCTTGATCGCCTCGATCATGAACTCGGAGGTGTGGAACTGCTCCTGGCGCAGGACGAGCTGGGGCAGCACCGCGGTGCGCACGGCCCGATAGCCGTTGGAGCAGTCGGTGACGTGGGTGCGGGTGATCGCCGAGACGAGGCGGTTAAAGAAGACGATGCCGAGCTCGCGGGCGAAGTGGTTGCGGTCGGCGCGGCCGAGGACGCGCGAGCCGTGGGCGACGTCGACTTCGCCGTCGAGCACGGGTTTGACCAGGCGCTCCATCTCCGCGGGAAGGTGCTGGCCGTCGGCATCGAGCGTGACGACGACCTCGGCGCCGGATTCGACCATCAGCCGGTAGCCGGTGCGCAGCGCCGCGCCTCCACCGCGGTTGATCACGTGCCTGGCGACCACGGCGCCGTGCTCGGCCGCGACGTCGCCGGTGCCGTCGCGCGAGCCGTCATCGACCACGAGCACCGCGGTCGGCCTCCCGCAGACCTCTTTCGGCATGCGGTCGAGCACGTAGCCGATGTTCTCGGCCTCGTTATAGGCGGGGACGAGGATCGCGATTTTGCCGCGGAAGCGCTCGGGCAGAGCTGCCTGGCGGAATTCCTCCCAGGCGAGGCCCTCGAGCAGGGCGGAGAGCTGGCGCGCGTTGCGGGCCGCTTGCGAGAGGGCGCGCAGGATCAGCAGGAAGAGGATGAAGATGGCGAAGACCGCGAGGCCGAGGATGCGACCGCCGTTGCCCTTCTCGAAGGAGAAGGCGGAGAGCAGCTTGTCGGTGAGTTCGGTGCCCGCGACGATCGCCAGGCCAAGTCCGGCGGCGAGCAGGATGACGACGTCGGCGTTGCGCAGCGAGCGGCGCCGCAGCAGGGCGTAGGCAACGATCACAATCGCCGCGAGCAGGCCGAAGCCGCGCAGCGCGGTCAGTTCGGCGGGGAAGATGCCTGCTGTGGGGACCATGACCGGCTGGACAATACGGCCGCCGCCCCGCGCGCAAGCGCCGCGGCCGCAAGCGGAAAGATCAGCGTCATCAGCACCTCGTTGCGTCTGCTGGCCGCCAGTGAGACCGCGCCGACGGCAGTGACGAGGACGATTGGGGTCGCCATCGCGACCAGCTCCCACCACCAGCGCCGCCAGGCGAGCAGGCCGAGGCCGACTAGCGCGAGGACGACGATCAGCGTTTGAGCGACCCGTCCGGCGGCGCTGCTCATCGCCTCTCCGACCCCGCCGCTCCACATCCGCCAGGTCTTGCGCGCGGTCATCGCCAGGTAGCCGATCGGGTCTTCGTCGAAGTAGCGGGAGAAGTTCTGCTTGCCGATCTTGCCGAGGGCGGAATCGCGCGGCAGCTCGGGATAACGAGCGGCGACTCGATCGAAGAGCGGCGTGGGGTCGACTGCTTCAAGCGCCTGGGAGTGCGGGTCGAGCTCGCGATCTAGGTAGCGCTTGGCGAGGATCGCCTTGACGCGCTGGTATTCGCCGTCGGCGGGGAGGAAGGTGCCGACGTAGAGTGCCTTGCCGCCGCCGGTCGAGATCGGCACCGTGCGGTCGAGAACGATCTGGTTGCGAATCGCCCAGGGGATGATCGGCAGCAGCAGGGCGGCGACCATCAGCGTGGCTCCTGCGAGTCCCGGCTTCCAGCCTCGGGCGCGGCCGATGCGGATCAGTGCGAGCACCGCGAATGCGATGCCGACCAGGAGGTACTCGGGGCGGATCAGGGCGGTCAGGCCGAACAGCAGGCCAGGGACCAGCCACCTGGCGCGCGGGTCCTGTCCCGGGGCAGGGGGGCCTGCGGGCAGTCCACGGGCTGTCCTCGACCCCCCTGCCCCGTGCCACCCGCGCGAGGGGCCGCGCCCAATCCCGTCAGAAGCCCAGAGGAATGCGAGGACCGCGGCGGGGAGGGTGAACATTGCCGGCGGCTCGCTGTAGAGGGCGCCAACGGAGTGGATGAAGGGCGGGTAGACGGCGACCGCGAAGGCGGCGAGTAGACCGGCGGGGCGGCAGGCGATGCGGCGGCCGAGGAGGTAGGCGACGAGGATGGTGGCGAGGCCGAGCAGGAGCTCGACTATGCGGGCGGTGCCTTCGCGGGCGCCGGCCGTTGCGTAGAAGCTTGCGGCGTAGAGGAGGGGGGCTCCAGGGGACCAGTCGCTGGAGTCTTCGAAGCTGGGGCCGCCAAAGCTGGCTTCGGTGTAGAGCGCCTTGGAGAGGGCGTAGTAGGCGTGGGCGTCGTCGCCCGGTGTCGGCAGCGGCTCGATCACCCGGTAGGCGCGCAGACCGAAGCCGAGCAGGAGGATCACCGCGAGCAGGACCAGCGTCTTGCGCCCGTGACGCTCGGGCATCCCGCGCAGCCAGCCTTTCAGCGATCCCATCGGCGGCAGGCTATCCCGGGTCACGCATCCGACATTGACCACACTGGAGCGGAGTCAATGTCGGATGCGCGTTTGCAGCAGGTCCCTGGTCGCCACTACGCCGACGCCGGCGAGGGCGGCTACGAGGGGCATCATCACCAGGACCCGGCGGGGCGAGGCCACCAGCAAGGCGCTGATCGCCGTGATCGCGACGAAGATCGTCGCGATGAGCAGCGCCTCCCAGCGCCGCTGCGCCGCCAGCACCACGAGCCCGATCAGACCGAAGGCGACCAGCGCCCAGTGCAGCAG
>JBKPOV010000145.1:0-7730 GCA_046733315.1 Actinomycetota bacterium | reverse complement strand
CCCTCTGCGGTCTCGCCGCCGCTAAGTACCTGTTGCTCTCCTCGCGCACGGTCGGTGCCGACGAGGCCTTGCGCCTCGGCCTGGTCAACCGCGTCGCTCCAGCCGCCGGCACCGAGCAGGCCGCCCTGGAGCTCGCCGGCGAGGTGGCATCCCACCCGGCGGACGCGGTCGCACAGCTGAAGACGATGCTGCACGGTTGGGACGACGTCGTCGGCCGCTCGGCCTCTGAGGGCAAAGGCCAGGTCGAGTGGGCATCGGCCAATCGCGGCGGCCTCTGAGCCCGCCATGCGGCGTCCTCGGTCGCTCGCGTGCAGAGCACGCCACGCGCTCCCTGCGTCCTTGCCTGACGACCTCAGAGTCGCGCCGGATCAGCCGATGCTGTCTCTCCCACGCCCATGGCCATCGCCATGATTGAAATTTGGGGATTTACACCGGGGCAACTCGGAAGAATCGACCCGTCTGCAATCCAAACTCCTCTGATCCCCCGCAAGCGGCCTTCCGGATCGACCGGGTGGCGCCCCGGGTCTGAGCCGGCTGCCGCGGTGCCGCTGGGATGGAAGCCGGCGAGCCTGAGGCGGCGGACGTCGAGCCGCTGCATCGCCGCGTCCAGCTCCGCCTCGGAGCGCACCGCCGGGGCACCGCCACCCAGTTCGACGTCGCTCGCGCCCGCCGCCAGCATCACCCGGGCCATCGCTTCGATCGCAACCGAGATGCGGCGTTGGTCGGCTTTCGCGAGTCGGTAGGAAACGAACGGCGCGCGTGAGCCGAAGACTCGACCGGAGGGCTCATCGGCAATCATCGCGCCGATCATCGCCTTGCCGGCGGCGCGGTCGAGGCGGCTCAGCAGGTGGGAGCCGTAGCCGGGCGAGGAGATCGCGCCCATGCCGGGCGGGCTGCCGGTGGCCTCGATCAAGACGCCGTCGGACTCGTGCAGCTCCTCGATCCCGACGCTCTGCATGACGCCGCTCCAGGGCACCACCTCGTCCTCGAAGCCGGCCGTGATCCCCGTAGCCGGGTGGATCGAGAGGTTGCGGCCGAGGCGGGGATGGCTGCCCAGCCCGCTGCGGCGCAGCAGCGGCGGGGTCGGGATCGCGCCCGCGGCGACGACCACGAGCGGGGCGGAGATGCGTACCTCGGCGCCATCGGCCCCACGAGCAGCCACGCCCACGGCCCGGCCGTGCTCGCTCAGCAGGCGCTTCACCCGCAGTCCGGTGACGATCCGCGCGCCGGCCTCGCAGGCCTGCGGCAGAGCGTTGAGGTGGACGCCGCCCTTGGCGTTGTTGGGGCAGCCGATCGCGCACTGGCAGGCGCCGCGGCATCCCGTCGCGTTGCGGCGTAGCGGCGCGCTGCGCCAGTCGAGCGCCGCCGCACCCTCGAGGGCGAGTTCGCCGTTGCGTCCCAGCACCTCCATCGAGGCAGGGGCGACGCCGATCGTCTCCTCGACGTCGGCGAGGCGGACGGCCAGCTGTTCGGGTTCGGCCAAGGTGAGACCGTGCCATTCGTACCAAGCGGTAGCAACCGGCGCCGGAGGGCGAAAGCAGGTACCCGAGTTGATCACCGTCGTGCCGCCCACCGCGCGTCCCAGCGGCAGCGCGATCGGCGGATTGCCCAGCGCCATCGTCGTACCGCCGTCCCGGTAGATCCCGGCGAAGCGGTCGAGTGGGTGGGAGCTCCGGATTCGCTCCATGGTCCAGCGCTCCCCCTCCTCGACGATCACGGTGTCGAGGCCTGCCCGGGCCAGCGACCGCGCGGCAAAGGCGCCGCCGGCCCCGGAGCCGATCACGATCGCGTCGCAGCTGGAGGCACTCGGCCACTCCGCCGCCGGCACGAGCGCCATCTGCGGGTCGGGGCGCGACGGTTCGTGGCGGGACCCCACGGCTGCGATCTCCGCCGCGAAGGTATTGGCGCCGTGGGCGAGCAGGACGACCGACTTGATCGCGTCGAGGGCGGGGGCGCCGCCGAGCTTGGAGACCTGGGCGAGCAGTGCCTGGCGCTGCTCGGGCGAGGCGGCGCCGAGGAGGCGGCCGGTGCGAGCGAGCGAGAGCGCCTCGAGGCTGGCCAGGGTGAGGCCGAGGCCGACCTGAGAGACGGCGGGCATGCGCGAGACCATCCGCCGCGCGACGCTCGCCACGCGCTCGGGATCGGGCCCGCCGGCCTCGGGAGGCAGGATCGCCGCCGCCACGTCTCCCAGCGCGGACATGACTTGATCTTAGGTCCAGCTGCTCGAATCGAGCACCGCGCCGTCGCCGAAGCCCTTGTGGCCGTCGCCGACCCGCCCGGCGACCTCGGCGCAGCGTGCCACCCAGATCTCGTCGCCCGCCGCTGCGGCGGCGACCCGGTCGAGCAGCGCTGAGAGGCGGTCCTCGCCGAGCCAGCCGAGCAGGAAGGGGTGCAGGACGATCGCCATGTAGCCACCGTCCGCCGCCAGCCTGCCGATCTCCGCTTCGAGCCAGGCGAGGAAGGTGGCCGGCTCGATCGGGTCGCGAGAGCCGCTGATCTGCTCGCGCGCTGGGCCGAGCGGGGGCAGCATGCAGCTGGCATCGAGGTGTCGCCACTCGAACGGCAGCAGGGCAACGCCGTCCTCGAGCCCGGCCCCGGAGCCGGCGGGCGAGCAGTAGCGCAGGCCCGCCTCGCGCAGGATGCGCGTTCCGCCCTCGCCGAGCTGGCCGCCGGGCGGACGCAGGCCGGCGATCTCCAGGCCGAGCTGCGCGAACGCGCCCATCCCTCGCTCCAGGTTCGCGGCTTGCTCCGGGGCGCTCAGGTCTGCCCACCGCTCGTGGCGCCAGGCGTGGTAGGCGACCTCATGACCTTGCCCGTCGATCTCGCGCAACAGGTCCGGGTAGAGCTCCGCGTTCAGCCCCTCGACGAAGAAGGTGGCGGCGATCCCACGCTCCCCGAGCTGGCCGAGCAGCCGCGGCACCGTCACGAGCGCGGTCTCGTGATTTCCCAGCGGCGCCCCAGCCGGCAGCGCTCCCATCTCCAGTTCCGCGGCCTCGCCGAGGTTGTCGAAGGTGAGCGACAAAATGCCGTCGACGGGACTCAAAACGATCTATATGTCGACTTTCAGGCCCATCGGCGGCTATTCGCGTAGGGCCGGGCTCCAGCGCTCCGGTTCGAGCTCGGCCTGCTCGCGGGCCCAGCGGAAGTGGTGCTGCGCGGAGGCGAGCAGGATCGGGAAGTTGAGCAGACCGGCGACGGCGAAGCGCCGTGCTCCCGGCCGGTTGGCGGCGGGCAGGCTGAGCGCGCTGCAGACGAGCCAGAACCAGAGCACGGCGTTGTAGGCGGGCAGCTGCTCCTCGTTCAGCCCCTCGGCTTCGTCGAGCATCGGCAGGCCACGGTGCAGCGACCAGGGCCAGGCCTTGAAGTGGACGGCGACTCCCGCCACGCCGATCCCGGCGCTGAAGGCGGTGAGCCGCCGGGCGTTCTCGCCGTCGCGGAGGGCGGCGCCGAGCATCAGCGGGAAGTAGGCGGCCCAGAGCGCGTAGGCGCCGCGGCGACCGATGAACGGCTCGAAGACGAGACCGACCCCGGCGCGGGTCTCGAAGGCGTTGTGGGCGAGCAGGCCGAGGGCCGATCCGGCGGCGAGCAGGCGCCTCATCGCCGCGCTGCGATCCGGTTGGTCAGGGTTCCAATGCCGTCGATCTCCAGCTCGACGGTCTGGCCGGGCCGGATCCAGCGGTCGAGCTCGAGCCCACAGCAGCCGGGCATCGTCCCGGTTGAGATCAGGTCGCCGGGCTGCAGCCGCTCGCCGGCGGCGGCGTGGGCGAGCATCTCGCCGACGTCGTGCGCGGGACCGGCGGTCGCACCCTCGCACCAGATCTCGCCATCGACCCGCACCCGGCCGCGCGCCGCGGTCCAGTCGGGCAGCGCGTCGGCACTGAGCACGTCGCAGCCGATCGAGTTGGCGAAGGTCTTCGACTTCACCGCCGGGCCGAAGACGCCGTGGCGCACCTCCTCGGCCTGGACGTCCCGGGCGCTCCAGTCGTTGAGCACGAGCCAGCCGCCGATCGCCTCGCGGGCCTCGGCGGGGGTGGGATCGGCGAGCGGCCGGGCGAGCACGAAGGCCAGCTCGAGCTCGAAGTCGAGGTAGGAGGTGTGGGACGGCCAGGGCATCTCCTCGCCGTCGGCCAGCATCGCGGTGTGGTTGCCGAGGTAGAAGGCCGGCACCTCGAAGAAGCGCCTGTTCGGCTTGAACGGCGGGAAGGTGCGGCCGGTGAGGCGCTCGTAACCCGCTGCGGCCTTCTGCACCGGAGTGGGGAAGAAGCGCTTGACCAGCATCCGGGCCGAGCCCTCGTAGTGAGAGGGCCAAAGGCTGAAGGCGCGCATCGAGCGCGGCGCGAAGGGGAGACACGCGGCGGCTGGGTCGGCGCCCGCACCCTGCTCGAGCCAGCTCGCGACTTCGGCCCACCCCTCAGGGCCACGCCCGAGCAGGCTCAACAGGTCGGCGGCCTGCGGCAGCGCTACCCAGCGCCGGCGCGCCGGGTCCTCGGCGATCACTCCCTCAGGTGTGCTCCTCAGTTTCAGCCGGTGCGATTATGGCGAGCCCAATGTCTCTCCGCCCTCTGATCGAGATCGCCGCTGAGAACGAGCGCGTCCACGCGCTCACCGGTCGCGTGCGCGAGGCCGCCGCGGGCGGTGAGGCTGTCGACCTGCCCGCCTCGGCGATGCTGCGGCCGCTGCTCCTCGCGGCCGTCCTCGAGGACGAGCGCGGCCTCGCCGGCCGTCCGGCGCTCCTGGTCAGCGCCGACGACCGCTCCGCCCGCGACCTCGCCGCCGACCTGCGCGCCTACCTGGCGCCGCGCAGGGTCCGCCTCTATCCCTCGCGCGGCACCGGCTTCGCCTCGCACGTGACTCCGCCCCCGCACCTGGTCGGCCTGCGCATCGACGCGCTGGATGCGCTCAGCCGCGAGGATGACGCGGTCGTCGTCGCCAGCGCCACCGCCCTTGCGGAGGCAGTGCCGGACGCTTCGCTGCGCCCAGCGGGCTTCGCGATCGCCGCTGGCGAGGAGATCGACCTCGCCAGCGTCGCCCGCGACCTTGGCGGCGCCGGCTACGAACGGGTCGAGCAGGTCGAGGAGCGCGGCCAGTTCGCCGTGCGGGGCGGCATCCTCGACGTCTTCGGCGCTACCGAGGAGCGCGCCGTGCGGATCGAGCTCTTCGGCGACGAGGTCGAGTCGATGCGCTGGTTCTCGACCTTCACGCAGCGCTCGCTGGGTGAGGCGGAACGGGTCGAGCTGGCGCCCGCCGCGGAGCTCGACGCCGAGCACCGAGAACTGGCGGAGCTCGCCGCGATGGAGGCGGCGGAGGAGGAAAAAGAGGCGCCGAGCCTTGCCGACGTCCTGCCCCTCGACCACTTCGGCCCGCCGCTGGAGCTGGTGCCCGACGTGGCAGCCGTGATCCTCACCGCCGCCGAGGAGATCAAGCCCGCCCTGCGCGACCACTGGGATGACGCGACGACGGCGATGCACGACGAGGACGCCCGCCGTCTCTATGTCCACGTCGCCGAGCCGCTCGCCGCTCGCGCCGCCCTTTCCTTCCGCACCGCCAGCGACGAGGACGAGAGCGCCTTCCGCGCCGCTCGCGCCGAGTCCCCGGCCCGCAGCGTCAAGGAGGCCGAGGCGGAGCTCGAGAAGCAGGTCCGCTCCGGCTACCGCACCGTTGTCGCCTTCGACGATCGCGGCGAGGCGGAGCGCGCTCGCTATGGGCTCGACCGCATCGACGCGACCCTGCTCGAAGGCGGCCGCCTCTCGCCCGAACCGGCTCTCACCTTCGCCGAGGGACGCCTGCGCGAGGGCTTCGTCAGCCCCGAGCTGCGGCTCGCCGTCTATCCCTTCCGCCGCCTCGTCCATCGGCGCCGCCGCGCCGAAGCCCGCGCCCCCGGCGCCGCCCGGGGTCGTCTCGCCTTCAGCGAACTGCGCGTCGGCGACTACGTCGTCCACGAGGACCACGGCGTCGCCCGCTTCGCCGGCTTCGAGACCCGCGAGGTCGGCGGCGTCACCCGCGACTACCTCTATCTCGAATACAAGGGAGAGGACCGCGTCTACGTCCCCACCGATCAGCTCGCCAAGCTGAGCCGCTACGTCGGCGCCGGCGGCGAACCGACCCTCTCCGCCCTGGGCGGCAAACGCTGGCAGAACATGAAGGCCCGCGCCCGCCGCGCCGCGGGTGCCCTCGCCGGTGAGCTGATCAACCTCTACGCCGAGCGGCGCACCCGCAAGGGCCACGCCTTCGGCGCCGACGGCGAGTGGCAAATGACGATGGAGGCGGCTTTCCCATACCGCGAGACGGCCGATCAGGTTGAGGCGATCGAGTCGGTCAAGGGCGATATGGAGGCCGAGCAGCCGATGGACCGGCTGGTCTGCGGCGACGTCGGCTTCGGCAAGACCGAGGTGGCGTTGCGCGCCGCCGTCAAGGCCGCGGCCGACGGCAAGCAGGTGATGATCCTGGTGCCGACGACGATCCTCGCCCAGCAGCACTTCGGCACCTTCCGTGAGCGCCTCGCCGACCTGCCCTTCGTCGTCGAGGGGGTCTCGCGCCTGCGCAAGCCGGCCGCGGTCAAAGCCGTGCTCGCCGATTTCGAGACGGGCAAGGTCGACATCCTGATCGGCACCCACCGGCTGCTCTCCCGCGACGTCCGTGCCAAGGACCTCGGCCTAGTCATTGTCGACGAGGAGCAGCGCTTTGGCGTCAAGCAGAAGGAACTGTTGCGCCAGCTGAAGCTCAAGGTCGACGTGCTGGCCCTCTCGGCGACGCCGATCCCGCGCACCCTGCAGATGAGCCTGGCCGGCCTGCGCGACATCTCGACGATCGAGACACCGCCCGAGGGCCGCCGCCCGGTGCGCACCTATGTCGGCCCCTACGACGAGGACCTAGTAGCCAAGGCGATCAACCGCGAGCTCGAGCGCGGCGGTCAGGCCTTCTTCCTGCACAACCGCATCGACTCGCTGCCAGAGGTGGTCGAGCGGCTGCGCGGCCTGGTCCCGAAAGCGCGCTTCGCCGAAGCGCACGGTCAGATGGACGAGACGCAGCTGGAGGAGACGATGCTCGGCTTCCTGCGCGGTGACGCCGACTGCCTGGTGACGACGACGATCATCGAGTCCGGCCTCGACATCCCCAGCGCCAACACCCTGATCGTCGAGCGCGCAGACCAGCTCGGCCTCGCCCAGGCCTACCAGATCCGCGGCCGCGTGGGCCGCTCTCGCGAGCGCGCTTTCGCCTACCTGCTCTATCCCTCGGCCGAGGCGCTGACCGAGGAGGCCGCGGCGCGGCTCTCGACCCTCGCCGATCACACCGAGCTCGGCTCCGGATTCAAGATCGCGATGCGCGACCTCGACATTCGCGGCGCCGGCGACCTGCTCGGCGAGGAGCAGTCCGGGCACGTCGCCGCGGTCGGCTTCGAGCTCTACTGCCAGATGATCGACGAGGCGGTTGGCGAGGCGCGCGAGGCGGCCGGTGGCGAGGAGGGGGCACCGGAGCCGGTGCGGCTCGACGTCCCGGTCGACGCGTACCTGCCCGCCGCGTTCATCCCCTTCGAGGCGGCGAAGATCGACGTCCACCGCCGCATCGCCGCCGCCCGCGAGCCGGGCGAGCTGCGAGCGATCCGCGACGAGATCAGCGACCGTTTCGGCCCGCCGCCGCCCCAGGCGGAGAACTTGCTGGCCCTGCAGCGCGCCCGGATCGAGCTCGGCCTGGCGGGCGCGCGCAGCGTCGAGTTCCGCGGCGGCCGGCTC
>JBKPOV010000144.1:0-26618 GCA_046733315.1 Actinomycetota bacterium | reverse complement strand
GGCCAGCACCGCCGCCGCACCTCCTTCGTCCACCTGCGCGACTCCTACCACGGCGACACGATCGGCTCGGTATCGGTCGGCGGCATCGACCTCTTCCACTCCACCTACCGGCCCCTGCTTTTCGAGACCCACGCGGCGGAGCCGGGCGATGCAGCCGATCTGGAGCGTGTGCTGGCCCGCCACGAAGAGGAGATCGCAGCGGTGATCGTCGAGCCGCTCGTGCAGGGTGCGGCAGGGATGCTCACCCACCCGCCGGGTTACCTGCGCGACGTGCGTGAGCTTTGCGACCGCTTCGGCGTACTGCTGATCTGCGACGAGGTGGCGACAGGCTTCGGCCGCACTGGCACGATGTTCGCCTGCGAGCAGGAGGACGTCGCGCCCGACCTGCTCTGCCTGGCCAAGGGACTGACCGGCGGCTACCTGCCGCTGGCCGCGACCCTGGCCACGGAGCGAATCCACGATGGCTTCCTGGGGGCTCCCGAGGAGTACCGCACCTTCTTTCACGGCCACACATACACCGGCAATCCGCTCGCCTGCGCGGCGGCGCTCGCCAACCTCGACGTCTTCGAGAGCGAGCGCACGCTGGAGCGCCTGCAGCCGAAGATCGCCCTGCTGCGCGAGCTGCTCGCCGAGATCGAGGCGATGCCCGAGGTCGCCGAGGTCCGTGGCCGCGGCTTCATGGCCGGCATCGACCTCGGCGATCACGAGCCGGCGGTGCGCATGGGCCACGAGGTGACGCTCGAGGCACGCGAGCGCGGCGCGATCATCCGCCCGCTCAGCGACGTCGTCGTCCTCATGCCTCCTCTCTCAATCTCCGAGTCAGACTTGCGCCGGCTGCTCGAGATCACCCGCGAGTCGATCCAGGCCGCCTGTGCGAGCGCACCGGCGGTGCAGCTGGCCCAAGCCGCCTGAAGCCCGGCTGTGACGAATCGGCGCCTCGCTCGTAGTAAGAGCGTGAGCGAGACAGTCACTCCCGCCGCCGCCCCATCACATGCGGATCTCGACTTCGAGCGCCTCTACCGCTCCAGCCGCGACGACGTCTACGCCTACGCCGCCGGCCTGCTGCGCGACCGCGCCGCGGCAGAGGACGTCACCGCGGCCGCCTTCGAGCGCGCCTATCGCAAGCGCTCCCGCTTCGACGCGAGCAGGGGAAGCGCCCGTGCCTGGCTGTTCGGGATCGCCCGCAACACAGCCCTCGACGAGCTGCGGCGCCGCGGCCGCCAGGCTGCGCTCGGCACCGAGCCAGTCGACACGGCAAGCCTGCCCGCGCCTGACGACGGACGTGGTGAGATGCGTCTCCTCCTCGACGAAGCCCTTGCCCGGCTCGAAGCGCGCGAGCGCGAGCTGATCGCGCTGAAGTTCTTCGCCGGACTCTCCAATGCCGAGATCGCCCGAGTGATCGGCACCAGCGCTTCGAACGCGGGCACCAGGCTGCACCGAACGATGGACAAGCTGAGGGAGGCATGCGATGGAGCGCTCTGACGATCACAACGACCTCGCCACGGCGCTGGCCGAAGTCCGACCGGTGCCCCGCGACGCCTTCGCGGCGCAGCTGGACGAGCGCGTCGCCGCGGGCTTCCCGCGGCGCTCGCGCTTCGGCAACTCGCCCTTGGCGGGCTTCGCCACTTGGATGCGCACCCTTTCACCCCAGCGCCTCCTCTTCGCCGGCGGCAGCGTCGCGCTGGTGGCGATCGCCATAGCCACCGTGGTCGTAGCGAATTCAGATTCGGGCTCGGAGCCGATCGCGCTCGACTCACGCTCCCAGACTCCACAGCCGAGCACGCATGAACGTCAGGGCCGTCTCGCATCTCCGGATGGGGGCGTGCAGTACTCCCAGGCGATACCACAGGTCGCGCCCGAGTCGTCCAGCGCCGCCCGGCGGGAAAGTGGCGCATCCGACTCAGCCGCAAGCGCCGCGCCTCTCAGTTTCACCCCCCGCTTGCGCAATCGCGAGATCGAACGTTCCGCCCAGATCGCGCTTCTCGCCGAGCCGGCCGACGTGGCCGAGGACTCCAGCGAGGTCTTCGCCGCGGTCCACGACGCCGATGGCATCGTCGTGCACTCGACGACGAGCTCGGGAGAGAATGCGGGCGCTCACTTCGATCTGCTGATCCCCAGCACGAAGCTCGGCGACGCGCTCGCCGCCTTCTCGGCGATCGACGAGGTCCGCAGCCGTCACGAGGCGACCGACGACATCACGGCGCCGACGGTCTCCGCGCGGGAAGCGCTGCAGGACTCGCGAGCGCGGGTCGACGCCCTGCTCGCGCGGCTCTCCGCTGCCGAAACAGAAACCGAGGCGGAAGCCGTCGAAGCCGAGCTGCGCGGCGAGCGCCGCCACGCAGCGAGGTTGCGCGCACGGCTGGCTAACCTCGATCGGCGCACCACCTACTCCCGCGTTTCGGTCCGCATCGCAAGCGACCCCTCAGCCGACTCCGGTGGCGCCTGGGGCTTTGATGACGCGATCGGCGATGCCGGCCATATCCTCGCCATCGCCGCCGCCGTCACCCTCGTGGGCCTGGCCATTGCCGCGCCCATCGCCCTGATCGCATTCCTGGCCTGGCTCACCCACCGCCTCTGGCTGCGGACGCGCCGCGAGCGCGCCCTCGACGCGTAACCGACATTGACCACACCCTGGTGGGGTGAATGTCGGATGCGCGCCGATATATGGTGGCTCAGTGGCCGAGGAGAGACAGCGCGGGCCGGCGGAGGCGCCGAACCTCGGGGAGCCGGCCGAGCCGCGGCCGGCGGCTTCAGTGGTGCTGCTGCGGCGGGGCGGCAAGCACGCCGACCGGGCGCTCGAGGTGCTGCTGCTGAAGCGAACCGAGAAGGCAAGGTTCATGCCCAACGTCTGGGTCTTTCCCGGCGGGGCCGTCGATGACGGCGACGGGATTGACGAAGCGCGTTTCAAAGCTTGCGCGGTGCGCGAGCTGGAGGAGGAGGCGGGCATCGCCCTACCGGAGGACGAGGAGCTGGTGCTCTTCTCGCGCTGGATCACCCCCGCGGTGGTCTCGCGCCGCTTCGACGCCTGGTTCTTCCTTGCCCTCGCCCCCGCCCACACGCCCCCCCGCCCGGATGGCGTCGAGACAACCGATGCCGGCTGGTTCGAACCGGCGGGAGCGCTCGAGGCCCAGTCCGCCGGCGAGATCGCCCTCGCCTTCCCAACCGTCAAGCAGCTCGAAGCCCTGCTTCCGTTCCGCAGCTCCGAAGAAGCCCTCGCGGCCCACCGCGGCATCGAGGTCGAGCCGATCCTGCCCAAGGTGATCGGCACGCCCGAGGACAACCGCGTCGTCCTCCCCGGCGACCCGGAGTACCCCGCGAGCTAAGCGCCGGACGTCGGGAAGGGCGCAAGGCCCGCGTGCCAGGGCCCTGCTGGGTAGGTGTTGATGCCGCTCTCCTCCATCTCGGCCTGCAGCCGTTTGAAGAGCTGGCCGGCGTTCTTCAAGGCCGCTTTCAGTTCCGCCTCACCCCGATCTCCGAGTCGCCAGAGGAACCAGAGCTGGCGGTCGTTGATGCCGAAGTCGATCTCACCGGTCATCGTGGTCGTCCAGCTGAGGAAGCCGGGGCTGAAGAGCTCGCGCAGGGCGACCGGGTCGTACTCGCTGGGCACGGTGGCGAGGAAGCGCTTGTTGAAGTCGATCGACTCGAACTGGACCCTGCGGGCGAAGCGCTGGGTTACGACCTCGTGACGCTCGATCGACTCGACGTTGAACGCTGGTACCACCTGGGCGAGGTCGGGCATGTGCGCCTTGGCGAGCAGCGCGGTTGGCAGCACAGCCTTGCTCAGGAAGCTGCCGACTTCCCGCTCGTCGGCGTCGCAGCACGATCCCCAGAAACCCTCGCTGAGCTGCCCGGTAAGGCGGTTGCTGCCGCCCACGCAGAGCGCCACCGGTCCATCCACCGGATTGATGCCTCCGACGGGCTCATATTTGAGCTCGTGCCGTTCGCCGTACGCACGAACGGTCTCGGCCCAGTCCTGGGCTTCCTGCTTGGCGCTCATCAGACGCCGATCCTATGCAGTTGGCCGGCGAGCCAGTTAGGATGGCCGCAATGACTATCGCCATCATCGTGGTGGTCGCGATCATCGTCATCGCGGTCCTCTACTTCATCGCCAAGCGCAACTCGATCATCGCCGCGCGCAACCGGGTCGACGAGTCGTGGAGCGGGATCGACGTGCAGCTGAAGCGCCGCCACGACCTCGTGCCGAATCTGGTCGAGACGGTCAAGGGCTACGCCGAGCACGAGAGCCAGACTTTCGAGCGGACGACCCAGGCGCGGGCTGAGGCGATGGCCGCCCAGAGCGTCGAGGAAACCGCCAAAGCGGAGCAGAAACTTAGCCAGGCGCTGGCCGACGTACGCGTGGTCGCGGAGAACTACCCCACCCTGCGCGCCACCGAGAACTTCCAACAGCTGAGCCGCAATCTCTCCGAGCTCGAGGACGAGATCCAGGCCTCACGGCGGATTTACAACTCCAACGTGCAGTCCTACAACACCGACATCGAACAGTTCCCGGGCTCGATCATCGCCAACCAGGGCGACTTCACCAAACGCGAGTTCTTCGAGATCGAAGACGCGTCGGACCGCGAGCCAGTCGCGGTCAACTTCAGCAAAGACTGAGGGCTCTAAGCTTTTCCTATGACGACGGCTACCGAGCAAACGCTGTGGATCTGCGAGAGCTGCGGCTTCATCTACGACCCGGCGATCGGCGACCCCGATGGCGGTATCCCGCCCGGAACCAAGTTCGAGGACATCCCCAAAGACTGGTTCTGCCCCGTATGCGGAGCGAGAACATCCGACTTCCGGCCGTTGGAGCCTGGCGAGGCTTGATGCTGATGGCCGCGGGTCCTGTCGTGGATGAGGGGGGCCTGCGGGCAGTCCACGGGCTGTCCTCGACCCCCCTCATCCACGCCACCCGCGGAAGCTGCGCCTAGCCATGCACGACTACGACTGGATCGTCGTTGGGTCCGGGTTCGGCGGCTCCGTATCCGCATTGAGACTTGCTGAAAAGGGGTACTCCGTGGCCGTCCTCGAGTGTGGAAGCCGCTTCCGGGACGAGGATTTCGCCGAGTCGAACTTGCGCCATCCGCGCCGCTACTTCTGGCTGCCGCGGTTCGGCTTCCGCGGCGTGATGCGAATGACCTTCTTCAAAGACGTCTTCATCGTCTCCGGCAGCGGTGTCGGCGGTGGCAGCCTCGGCTACGCCAACACGCTCTACCGGGCCCGCCCGGCGTTCTTCAAAGATCCGCAATGGAGTGAGCTCGGCAGCTGGGAAAGAGAACTGGCGCCGCACTACGACACGGCCGAGCGGATGCTCGGCGTGGTCGAGTACGAAGGGATCGGCCCGGCCGACAAGCTGCTGCAGGAATACGGCGAGGAGATCGGCGTCGGTGAGACCTTCACCAACACTCGCGTCGGCGTCTTCTTCGACAAGCCGGGCGTCGAGGTCGAGGACCCCTTCTTCGAAGGCGAGGGTCCGAGCAGAACGGGCTGCATGCGCTGCGGCAGCTGCATGGTCGGCTGCCGGCACGGGGCCAAGAACACTCTGATGAAGAACTACCTCTGGTTCGCCGAGAAGCTCGGCGTCGAGATCCAGCCCGAGCGCCAGGTAACCGAGATCCGCCCACTGGGTGCCGCGGATGGCTCCGAGGGCTATGCGGTGACCAGCGAGCGCTCCGGCTCCTGGCTACGCAAGCGACGCCGCACGCAGACTGCGCGCGGCGTGATCGTCGCCGCCGGCGCCCTAGGCACCAATAACTTGCTCGCCAACTGCCGCCACAGTGGCGCGCTGCCACGCATCTCGGACAAGCTGGGAGACCTCGTCCGCACCAACTCGGAGTCGATCCAATCGGTCACCGCGCCCGATGACGAGCGCGATTTCAGCCGCTCGGTGGCGATTACCTCGAGTATCTATCCCGACCCCGACACTCACATTGAGGTGGTCACATACGGCACCGGCGGCGATGCGATGGCGGCAACGTTCACCGCGATGACCGGCCCGGGGACGAAACTGTCGCGCCCGATCAAGTGGCTGGCGGCGATCGTGCGCCACCCGCTGCGCACGGCGCGGATGATGCTCCCCCACCGCTGGTCCCAGCGGACCGTGATCCTGCTCGTGATGCAGACGGTCGACGCGGCGATGCACTTCCGGCCCAAGCGCAAGATCTTCGGCTCCGGCGTGCGCCTGCAAACCGAACAGGACCCCGGCCGACCGAACCCGACCTACATCCCCGCCGCCGAGAAAGTCGCCCGCTGGTTTGAGCAGCGCACCGGGGGCGTCGCCCAGAGCGCGCTCACCGAGTCGATCCGAAACATCCCCTCGACCGCCCATATCCTCGGCGGCGCTGTGGTCGGCGCGAGCCCCCAAACGGGCGTGGTCGACAGCGGCAACAGGGTTTTTGGCTACGAAAACTTGCTCGTCTGCGACGGCGCCGCGATCCCCGCCAACCCGGGGGTCAATCCGAGCCTGACGATCACCGCCAAGGCCGAGCACGCGATGAGCCTGATCCGGGCCAAGGACGGAGCCGAACCGGGCCACCTACCCGAGGCGGCCCGGCCCGCAGTTCCTGTTAGTCCCTAGAACGGGCGCGAAAACCAAGCAGGTCGGGGGGATGCAGGGAGGACGGTGAGGGGAGCGCACTTTTGGTGCGTGACCCGATCCGGACGACTGAAGACCCCGAGATGCGCCGGTTTGCAGCGTCCGCTATTGAGCGAACCTCTGCCCTACGTAGTCCCAGTTGACGACGTTCCAGAAAGCGTCGATGTAGTCGGGACGCTTGTTCTGGTACTTGAGGTAGTAGGCGTGCTCCCAGACGTCGCAGCCGAGCAACGGCACGCTGCCGTCGGAAATCGGTGAGTCCTGGTTGGGGGTGGAGACGATCGCGAGACCTGAGCCGTCTTTGACCAGCCAGGCCCAGCCGGAGCCGAAGCGAGCGATGCCGGCTTTCTTGAACTCGTCCTTGAAGGATTCGAATGAGCCAAAGGTTTGCTCGATGCCCGAGGCGAGCTCGCCGCTGGGCTCGCCGCCGCCGTCAGGGCTGAGCATCTGCCAGAAGAGCGCGTGGTTGTAGTGGCCGCCAGCGTTGTTGCGCACCGGGCCCTGCACATCCCCCGGCAAGCTGCTGAGGTTGCGCAGCACGTCCTCGACCTCGCGGTCGGCCCACTCGGTTCCCTCCAACGCCGCATTGGCTTTGTCGACGTAGGCTTGGTGATGCTTGTCGTGATGAACGCGCATCGTTGCCTCGTCGATGTGCGGCTCGAGCGCATCGTAGGCATAGGGAAGGTCGGGAACCGAAAAGGCCATCTGGGCGTCTCCTTTGATCGATATTCGAAGTCTGCTGGAGAGCCTAACGCCGCCACGCCTTGGAGAGCCGCCCGGGGCAAAAGGCGATTACGCAAAAGGCATGAACCAACCGCAATCGGGGTAAGTGGCCGGGAGATGAGGGAGGGCATAGTGCCAAAGAGCCCTGCTAGGTTGACCAGGCGAACGGCTGCACGGCCTGAAAGGGCTCGAGGGCGGCGTATGCAGCGCTGAGACCCTTCCGCCCGCAATTTCCATGGCAGCCAAAAGCGACATCGACGAGAGCTCAACAAGCGCCCACCCGCCGGGAGCGAGCGAGCAGCTCGCCGGCGACCGCGAGCTGTGGGAGCGCTTCGCTCGCGATCGCGAGCCAGCAGTGCGCGAAGAGCTGGTGCGGCGCCACATGCCTTTTGCAAAGCGGCTGGCGCTGCGCTACCGGGGCGCGAGCGAGTCCTTCGACGACCTGCTCCAGGTCGCCAACCTCGGTTTGCTCAATGCCGTCGATCGCTTCGACCCAGAGCGCGGCATCCCCTTTACCGCATTCGCCTCGCCGACGATTCTCGGCGAGCTGAAGCGACATTTCCGCGACCGTGTCTGGACGGTACGGGTCCCGCGCGGACTGCACGACCGCATGGCGGAAGTCGATAAAGCGATCACCGAGCTGACCAAGCAGCTGCAGCGCTCGCCCTCGGTTGGCGAGATCGCCAAGCGGCTGGAGCTCGAGCAGACCGACGTTCTCGAGGTGATGGAGGCAAACCACAACCGCCGCCCGCTCTCACTCGACCGACCCGCTGGCGCCGAGGACTCCGACGAAGCGACCCCCGCTGAGTGGGTCGGCGAAGACGACGAGCGCTTCGAGCTGGTTGAGGGCCGGATCGCGCTGGACGCGGCGCTTCCCTACCTGGAGGAGCGCGAGCGGGTGGTGCTGCGCCTGCGCTTTGTCGAGGACATGACCCAGTCGCAGATCGCCGACCGCATCGGTCACTCCCAGATGCACGTCTCCCGGATTCTCCGTCGTGCGCTCGCCCGTATTCGCGAGCGAATCGAGGAGGAACGTGGCCTCGACGAGGAGGGGCGCTAGGCGGCGGGAACGCCGCTGAAGCGAACGATCAAGTAGTCGCCTTCATCGGACTCCTCGACCGCTACCTCCTCGACGAGCCCCTCGAGCGATCCACCCACCTCGGGGACCTCCAGCTGCTTGCGTATTTCCCCGGCAGCGCCGACTTCCATTGGGCCGAGCCGCAGCTCGAGGCCCTTTTCGCTCTCCCCAAGACCGAGGCGGACACAGCCGTCGGCAAAGCGCTCGGGCGCGGCGTCGGCGATCGCGTCGGTAATCAGGACGGCATCGGAGACGCGCTCAATCGAAAGATCGCGACGGGCGGCGAGGGCACCGACCAGCCTGGCCAGGACCGGCTCGAGCAGCTCTGCCCGGGCTACCGTGAGCTCAGTTGCGTCGACCTCTACCGAAATCTCCTTGTCGGCGGGGGCCGCCCCGTTGGCGCCCCCGCCGGCTAGAGGGAGTCGCATCATCACCTCGGTGCCCCGATCGAGACCGCCCGAAATGCTGAAGCTGCTGGAAAGGGCGGCAATCAACGAAAGGCCCAGTTTGAGGCTGGGCCGCTCGGAATCCGCCTGGGGGCTGATTCCGGAACCCTTGTCGCTGACTGTGACGGTGATGCCCTCGCGATCTGGGTCGGCCTCCACCATCAGCGGCCCTCTGCTGTCGGGATAGGCGTGAACCACGACGTTCATGCAGGCCTCGGTTACGACGGTCTTCAAATCGGCAACGCCCGTTTCGTCCATGCCCAGCTGCTCCGCCAAGCCGGCAAGAGCGTGGCGTACCACGGCAACATTCTCCGCTCTCGCTGGGAGTTTGAGCTGAAGCCCTGTTGGCTTCTCGTTAGTGGGGGAGCCGTTTGCCATCTGCTTTTCCCGCTGGAGAGCCTGTTCCCCGCGCGCATCGCGAGCATAACCGTCTCGTCCTAGGGCAACGCTACCCGTGGGCCGCCGACGCAAAACGGCCGTTTCCGCCGCCCTCGGCAGACGCCGATACAGAGGGAGGCGTGCTGCTCAAGGCGCTGCGGTGCCAGAGGTGGATCAGGCGGCTGCCTGAACGAAATTGGCGACCGCCTGCTCGGGGTCGCCGAAGACCTCGCCGCGCACGAAGAGGCCGTCCTCTGCCCGCCAGATCCAGGCGACGGGCATGTCTCGAATCCCAAGCTCCCGGTTTCGCACGTAGACGCGGCCGACGACGAGCAGACGATCCTCGCGCCGCTCGACTCGGCTTGCCGTAATCAGCAGCTCTTCCCAGACGCGGGCAACGTCGTCCAGGTAGTCGCGCAAGCCGTCGGGACCGACGTAGGGGGCACCCCTGCCGACCTCCTCGGCCGTGACCGCGAAGAACTCCATCCGCGGTGAGCAGAGCTCGACTATCGCAGCCTCGTCGCGCTGATTGAAGGCGTTATAGAGGCGACCGACGCGCGCCTCGAGACTCTCAGCCATTGCCGTTCTCACTGAACCCCGGCAGCCCGACTTCGGCGGCCTCGCTGCCCACGGCCCGCGCCACAGCGAGGATCGCCACATCGTCCTCGAGTGCCCCAGCGGTAAAGGAACGCAGTGCTCCTTCGACCCGCTGCACGGTGCCGGCAGGGTTGCCGGTGCCGGAAATCTCAGCGCGCAGGCGACCCTCACCGAAGCGGCCGTCACCCCCGGCTGCCTCGACGATGCCGTCGGTAAACATGACGAGTTGCTGGCCCGGCCCCACGGCGCTCTGCGCGATCCGCCACTCGACGTCGGCGAAAGCTCCCAGCACAGGGTCGACGCTCGCCACCTCGCTGACGTCATCGCCGTCGACCAGCAGCGGCGGTGGGTGGCCGGCGACGGCGATCCGCACGGGCTGGCGCGGGTCTTCACTCAAGGTCAGAGCAGCAATGCTGCAGAGCGAGGCGTCCTGGCGGGCGAGCAGCGCCCGGTTCAGGGTCGCCAGAGCGATGAGGGGATCGTTGGTCAGCACCGCGGCGGTGCGCAGCGTGTAGCGGGCGAGCGCGGTGATCGAGGCCGCCCGAGCGCCGCGGCCGGTGACGTCCCCGATGACCAGCATCCAGCCGTCGGCGACCTGAAAAGCATCGTAGAAATCGCCGCCGACTTCGTTCTCGGCGCCGGCCGGTCTGTACATCGCCGCCAGCGACCAGCCGGGTATGTGCGGCAGCGGCGGCGGCAGCAGGCCGCGCTGCAGGGTCGCCGCGATCTCCGCTCGGGCTTCTTCGGCCCGCTCCAGATCGGCGAACAGACCGCTGTTGTCGAGCGTCAGCGCCACCCGACCCGAGAGGATCCAGGCGAAGCGGACGTCGTCGCGCCGGTAGCGCCGACCGGACCAGGCGACGGCGAGGGTCAGGGTCCCCTTCACCTGGCCGCGGGCTTGCAGAGCAACCGTGATCGCGGAACGAATCCCAAGGCTCCGCAGGAAAGCCAAATCCTCCCCCTCGTCGTGAGCGAGCTCGCGAAGATCACTCTCCGAGATGCGCTCGTAGAAGCGGGGTTCCAGCGAGCCATCCTTGCCGTCGAGCATCGGCTGCGGCAGGGACGGCTGGCGCTCCTTCAAGCGGACGACGACGCCCTCCTGGGCGCCCGGTGCAACTCCGACCGCGACACGCTTGGGCTGCCCATCCTCGATCACGTCGATCATGCAGAAATCAGCCAGCTCGGGTACGAGGATCTCGCAGATCTCCTCGAAGGTCTGCTCGAGCGAGTTGGCTGCCTCCGATGCCGCGGCGATCTTGCCGAGGATCTCGAAGCGCCGCTGCGACCGGCGCGCACGCCGCAACAGGGCTATGACAAGCCACATGCACAGCGCAGCAAGCGCGACCGCTACCGCGGATATGTCAATCCAGACCATCTGCCTCCCCGTTGCAGTGCTACTGAAAAGAACGTAACTCGCTCTCGGTCATAAGTCCACACCGCGCTGGGGACGGGGATCAGCTTGCGGCCGAGGCACGGCCGGCGGCCTTCGCTACGGCACTGAGGTCGGCGACCATGGCGGCACGAGCGTCCTCGCGCTCCCCGTGATCGCGCAGACGCAGAATCGCGGAAGGATGGATCGTCACCGCACCGATCGGCGCCAGCGCGGTCTCGAGCTCGCGACCCCGATCTCGCATCACCCGCACCTTCGAGCCGAAGAGCGCCTTTGCCGCGGTGCCGCCCAGGGCGACCACGGCACGCGGCGAGACCGCCTCGATCTCGGCCTCCAGCCACGGCCGACAGGCCTCGACCTCGCCGGCGCGTGGAGTCTGGTGCAGGCGGCGCTTGCCCCGCGGCCGCCACTTGAAGTGCTTGACGGCGTTGGTCAGGTAGACCGCGCTACGGTCGATGCCCATCTGCTCGAGCACCTCGTCGAGCAAACGCCCCGCGGGGCCGACGAAGGGTTCGCCCGCGAGGTCCTCCTTATCGCCGGGTTGCTCTCCGACGAGCATCAGCTCCGCTTTGCGGGTGCCCTCGCCGAAGACAGTCTGGGTCGCGTCCTTCCAGAGGCCACAGCCACGGCAGCCGGCGGCCGCCTCACGCAGGGTCGGCAGAGTACGCCGGGGCGGGAGAAAGTCTGCCGCGGATCCGGGCATTAAGGGCCACCAATCGGCCTAGACCACCGGATCGCTCATCCGCGCGGCTCGCCCCAAGCGCCCCGCGGGGTCTCGTCCTCGTATTTGCCCGCGGTGCCGGTTGGCGGTTCGATGTTTTCGTCGGCTCGCGGTTTCATCCCCACGTAGGCGAGAAAGAGCGCAAACGCGGGCACCGCGATGACCAACGCCAGCAGTGGCGACCAGGCAACGGCGACCACGGCGAGAAGGACGATGACGGCAAGCGGTATCGCGTACATGTGCCGCTGCTACCCATATCGGCACGCCGCTACACCCCGCTCACCGGAGCCTTGGCAGCAGCTCGCGCTCACAAAAGGAGAAGAATCCCTCCTGGTCAGGCCCGATCTGGTGCAGGTAAATATGGTCGTAGCCGGCCTCGGCAAATTCCTCGATTGCGTCCTGGTGGCGCTGCGGGTCCGGCCCACAGACGATCCTCTCGCCGATCTGCTCCTCGCTGAGAAGCTCCGCCGCCTCTTCGAAGTGCTTAGGCAGGGGCAGCTCGAGGAAGTGCGAGCCACTGACGGCTCCATTGGGCCACCACTGCAAAGCGGTTTGACGCGCTGCTTCCTCGCTCTCCGCCCAGCAGACGTGGATCTGGCCATAGGCCGGCTTATCCTGGCCCGCGCCACCGCGGAAGCGCTCGATCGTCTCCTTTATCGGCGCCGTGCCGACCATCCCGTCGCCGGCCCCGGCGGCGAGCTCGGCAGAGCGCATGCCGGCCACCGCGACGAGGATCGGCGGTAGTTCGTCCGGCAGGCTGTACAGACGGGCGTTCTCGACCGTGTAGTAGCGGCCCCTGTGTGTCGTCAGCTTGCCCCGCCAAAGCAGGCGAATCACCTCGATCGCCTCCGCCAATCGCTCCTGGCGCTCTGCCACCGGCGGCCAGCGGTCACCGACGATGTGCTCGTTGAGGTTCTCGCCGCTGCCGACCCCCAGCGAGAAGCGCTCGGGCAGTTGGGAGGCAGCGGTGGCCGCGGCCTGAGCGACGATCGCGGGATGGATACGGGTGGTCGGACACGTGACTCCGGTCGCCAGCCTCAGCTTCTCGGTCGCCAGCGAGATCGCACCGAGGACGCCCCAGACAAAAGGACTATTGCCCTGTCTGTCGATCCACGGGTGGAAGTGGTCGGAGATGACGGCAAACTCGAAGCCGGCCTCCTCGGCGCGCGCCGCCTGGCCAACCAGGTCGGGCGCGCCGAACTCCTCGCTGGAGAGCGTGTAGCCGATCGCCGGCATTGTCAGGCAGCAGCCCGCTGACCCTGGTGGACTCCCTCGGCGATCTCCTCGACCAGCTTGGCGCAGAACCCTTCCAGATCATCGGGTTTGCGGCTGCTGACCAAGCCCTGGTCGACGTGGACTTCCTCGTCCACCCATTTGGCGCCGGCGTTGCGCAGATCGGTCTGCAGGCTCGGCCACGAGGTGAGCGTGCGGCCACGGACCACGTCGGCCTCGATCAGCGTCCAGGGGCCGTGACAGATCACCGCCACCGGCTTGCCTGCCTCGAAAAACGAGCGCACAAATTCGACCGCCTTGGGTTTCGTGCGCAGATGATCTGGATTAGCGACTCCACCCGGCAGCACGAGCGCGTCGAACTGCCCAGCGTCGGCGTCGCCCACGGTCTCGTCCGCCTCGAAGGTGTCGCCCTTCTCGAGATGGTTGAAAGCCTGGATCTCGCCCGCTTCAGGGGCGAGCAGCTCCACCTCGGCACCGGCTTGCCGCACTGCCTCAAACGGCTTGGTCAGCTCGATCTGCTCGACGCCCTCGTTGGCCATCAGGAAAGCAACCCGCTTGCCTTGCAACTGCTCTGTCATGAGAGCTCCTCCTCTCGCTTTTGGTCCTTTCAGACTGCCCGCGAGAGGGCGTCGCAAACCGTGCGACTACGGCGCGCTGCGCAGCGCCCGGCCCGATGCCCGGGGAACCGTGCGGGGATCGCCGCCGGTCCAGGCGTTGAAGCGATACCAGGACGGCTTCGCTTCACGCCGGGCGGTGAGCAGGCCGGCAGAATCACAGAACTGGCAGGAACCGGCCTGGTCGGTCCAGGAGAACCACCAGACGCCGCCGATGCGCCAGCGCCCACGGTTGCCCGCAAGCATGGCAAAGGAACGATCCAGTTCACGCGCCTGGCCCCTCGGCCCGCGCTCCCAGCGCGACTCGAAGCCGTCTGAGCCCCAGCCCATCTCGGTCACGTAGAGCGGCGTCGCGCGGTCGCCGTTGAAGCTCATCACCCGTCGCAGGTTTTCGATCTCCCCCTCGAGCGCCCCGGCATCGGCGACGTAGGGGTGCAACGCGACCCCATCGAAGTAGCGCTTGATCCCCGGGATCCGGTAGAGGGCGGCGAGAAAGCCGCCGGACTGGATATTGGGCGGCGTTTGCAGGGGTCGACCGAAAAGCCCGCCGAGGATGACGGTTGAGTTGGGCTCAATACGGTGGAGCAGGCGACCGGAGATCTGGATCAGCCTGCCGAAGCGTTCGGGATCCGGTTCCTTGGAGAAGGTGACGATGTTCTCCTCGTTCCAAATCTCCCACTGGCGGACCGCCCGGCGCGGCAGGTCGGGGTTCTCGTGCCAGAAGCTGCCGCGGGGTCCGTAGCGATCGACCGCCGAGCGCAGGAACCGCGTCCACTCCCGGCGCTGGCGAGCGCTGGCGACGGGTTCGCCGCCAAGGCGCGGCGAAACCCATTCCGGCGTACCCCAAACGAAGAGGAAGGGCCGCATGCCGTTTTCCGCGGCGAAGCCGACCTGGGCGTCGAGCCCTTCCCAGCGCGGCGCGAAGCGGTCCCGTGCCTCGGGCACGATTTCCGCCCAGTTCAGCGGCAGGCGCACCGAGGTGATCCCCGCTTCCGCCATCAACTCGTAGTCGCTGCCGTCGGTGGCGCCCTGCGGTGAGATGCCGATGAAGCCGCGCGGCGGCAGCGTCAGCGAGCCGGCCATTGCCGGCGTCAGCGCCAGCAAGGCCAGCGTAAGCGGAATAAGCAGGAATCTGCGCATGCGTCCCAACACATGACCCGAAAGTGACGGAGAAGTAGTGCTCCAGTCCGACCTCTCAGGTCGCGATCGCCGAATGATCGCATGGATCGCGGCGCCAGTTGCGCCGCACAGCAAGTGGCGGTGATCCGGGATCCGGCGGGCGCGGGGACTCCAGACGCAGGCGACCGCAGCCGGCTCAGTCGGCCGCCGCGACGAGAAGCGCAAGCAGCGCCGCAACCGAGAGGCTGGCCAGAGTGCCGATCAGGAAGTACTCGGTCGCCGCATCGGGCCCCGTTGTCTTTTCCTCTTTTCTGATCTCAGGAAATCGCAGCAAGCCCTTGGCGGCGATGACGATCGCCGCCGCCGACGGATCGCCCGCCAAGACGATCGCACCGACCACGATCCGCTCCAAAGGGCCGAGCACTCGCCCTCCCTTGAGTTTTTTCTCGGCCTCTGCTTGCCAACCAGGAAGGCTCGCGTCGAGAAAGAGCCGGACAACCCTATTGGTGGTAGTAAGCAGGAAGAGGCTGACGCTTGCTCCGAGCAGGAACTGATCGATGGGCACGCTATCGGCGAGCGGGAAGCCAAGATTTTCGTACCAGTCGGCGAGCCGTCCTCCGATTGGATCGCCCGAGCCGCTGGCCGCGAAAAGCGCGAGTAGCACCGCCAGGATCCAAGCCAGGGCCCAGCCGGGCTCCTTGTCGAGGTCGCTCAGTGCGATCCACATCGCCAGGACGGGAGCCGCGATGAGCCCGGTGAGCCAAGGCTGCCATGCGGGTGCATCGCCGAGGATCGCCACCGTGACCACGGTCCCCACCCCAGCAATCAACCCGAGGGCGCCTCTGCTCAGCGTCGTCTGACCGAGGTGCCACCGGACCAAGTCAGCCACCCCGAAACCCAGGAGGCCGAGCGAGACAAGGATCATCTCACCCGCCAGCCCAACTCACCCATGGATGCGACCAGGGCAAAAGCGCTACTTCGCGAGAGATTCTGCGAAACGGCCGGGGGAGTGATGCCCTCCTCGCGGGCCAAAGCAAATTGCGGCTCGCCCCAGAGCACCCCGTGCAGCAGCCGCACGCTGCGCGGGTTCATTTGATCAATGAGGGCGTCGCGACAGACTAGAAAGGCGCTCCACGCGGAGGCCTCAGCGGGGGATATCGCGCTCTCCTCGCCGCCCCTGAAAACGGTACGCACGAACGCCGCCCGTCCCCCTTCCTTCGTGAGCTCCGCCTCGAGAAGAGCGTCCCGTGCCGCCCACCAGCCTGGCCCGTCTTGAGAAGTCGGGGAGCGTTTAGCCAGCACGGCGATGTCTCCGTAGCCAAGGCCATAGCGCGTATCTACCTCGGCGGCCTTGAAGAGCTCCAGCCGAATCAACAAACTGGCCTGCACCGCTTCCGGGATCTCGCGAAAGACCCCCTGAAACTCGTCTCCTACGGTCGGTTCGAGCGGCTGTATCGGCTCCATAGCCGCGTTGACCGAGCTCAGCGTCCGCTCAAGCGCACGCTGCAACCGGGGGCGATCACGAACCCTTCTGGATCCGACGATGTCGCCGATCAGCGTTGCTACTGGCGTCCGAGCAGCCATACACATAAGCTTAAAGCTTATTTGCAGGCAAAGTTTAGCTGTGCGCTAAATGAACGCGTTCAACCCCCCGCCACCTCATCGGGGCGCCCGGATTTGAACCGGGGACCTCACCGACCCGAACGGTGCGCGCTACCAGGCTGCGCCACGCCCCGAGAGGTGGCGATTATCCCAGACCCGACCACCTGACCGCTACTGGACCGCTTCGATCGCGGCTTCGATCGCGGCGAGCGAGGGGCCGTCCTGCAGCGTGCGGGTGCCACCTGGGCCGCTGACGATGGCCGCCTGGTGGGTGCGGATGCCGAGGTCGCGGCCGAGTTCCTCATAGCCTTCCAGCGTCTGGCTGATCGTGCCGTCGGCAGCCCCGTTGTCTTCCAGGTAGGCAAGCCATTCCGGCGCGTTCAGTTCCTCGATGCCGCCGGCCACCGAGTCGAGGAAATCCTCGTCGACGCCGAAGCGTTCCGCTTCATCCTGGTTGCGAAAGAAGAGGTAGATGTATTGCCAGCTATAACCCTGGGCCGCAGCCGCCTCGGCGCCGTAGAAGCCCAGCTCCTCGGGGCTTTCGCTATTCGAGTAGTGGCGGTAAAGCAGCTTTACGTCGCCCGGCCGGGCATAGCCGTCGACCAAGCCTGGAATCGTGCTGAGGAAATCTTCCCGGCAGTTAGAACACTGCAGGTCATTGAAGATCTGGATCGAAACAGGCGCATCGGAGGAGCCGAGCCGGTCGCCTTCCTGCGGCACGCCGCCGAAGATTTCCTGCGCTTCGGAGATGCCCGCGATATGCACGGCATCCCGTCCAGCCTCGCGCGTGGAGATACGCACGATCGCGTAGCCGATCGCCAGCAGGAAGAAGCCGAGGATGAGAATGACCCAGATGCGACCCCGTCGCGGGATCGGCACGGCGGCCGGCTCGCGGTCCTGACTCTCGACGGTCGTGGACACGGGGGCATTATCGCGGCTCCGCGCAGCGGACGATCCGGACGGGAGCGGCGAATCGTTTGACAGCGTCCGCGGCCAGGAGTAAATATCTCCCTACCCACTTTCAACGACAAGGGAGGTCCACAGTGGCCAATCACCTGACCCCGTCAGAGCTTGCCGAGGAGCTTCAGATGAAGCGGCAGGAGGTGATCGGCAAGTGCATGCAGATGGGCATACCGATCTTCCACGGGCGCATCGATAGATCCCTCTTCGAGACCTCCCTACGCAGCATGACGGGCCGCCAGCAGCACCGCGAAGTCCGCACGAACTAACTCTTTAACTACACTCCCTCCCCGCATGGAGAGGGGGACCAAATCGTCGACGCTGGCCGACCTGCTGCCACTCTCCGCAAAGCTCTACGGCAGCGCCCCCGCGGTTCGCTTCAAGCACGACAACAGCTGGGTCGACCGGAGCTTCGACGAGGTGCAGGAGACGGTGCGCTCGCTCTCGCTTGGCCTGATCGATCTTGGCGTGGCAAAGGGCGACAAGGTCTCGATCCTCGGCAACACCCGCCCCGAGTGGACCTACTTCGACTTCGCCGCTCTCTCGGCCGGGGCCGTGGTCGTGCCGATCTACCAGACGAACTCGCCCGACGAGTGCCAGTACGTGCTGGAGAACTCCGACGCCAAGGTCGTCGTCGTCGAGGACGACGAACAGATGGAGAAGATCCGCGCGGTTCGCGAGCAGCTGCCGCTGCTCGAGCACGTCGTGCGGATGACCGGCTCCAGCGAGGACGCGATCTCACTCGAGGACCTCGCCAAACGCGGCGCCGCCCATGAGCATGACGAGTGGGAGGCACGCTGGCGAACGGTTACTCCCGAGGACATCTGCACCTTCATCTACACCTCGGGTACGACCGGCCCGCCCAAGGGCTGCATCATCAGTCACGGCAACTACCGGGCGATGCTCGACATGGTCAACCAGACCAGCGTGATCGAGGAAGAAGACCTCACCTACCTCTACCTCCCCCTCGCCCACTCCTTCGCCCTGCTGATTCAGCTCGGCAGCTTCGACCTTGGCGCGACGATCGCCTACTGGGAGCGCGACCCGCTGAAGATCCTGCCCAACCTGGCCGAACTGAAACCGACCTACTTCCCATCTGTGCCACGGATCTTCGAGAAGATCTACGGCGCCGCAAGCAGTGGGATGGAAAAAGAGGGCGGCATCAAAAAGGCGATCTTCGAGTGGTCGATCGGGGTCGGCAAGAAGATGCGCGCCGCCGAGCGCTCGGGCAGCAAGCCTGGCTTTTTGCTGCGCAAGCAATACGAGTTTGCCGACAAGCAGGTGCTCTCCAAGATCCGCGGCCTCTTCGGCGGCAACCTACGGCTCGCCGTCTCCGGCGCGGCGCCGATCAACCCGGAGATCCTCAGCTTCTTCGACGCCGCCGGGGTCCTCGTGCTTGAGGGCTGGGGCATGACCGAGACCTCGACGGCCGCGACGATCTCCACGCCCGATGACTTCAAGGTGGGCACGATCGGCAAGCCCTTCCCTGGTTGCCAGGTGAAAATCGCCGACGACGGCGAGATCCTGGTCAAGGGCCCCAACGTCTTCCAGGGCTACTACAAGAACGAGGAGGCGACCCGCGAGACGATCGTCGACGGCTGGCTGCACACCGGCGACATCGGCGAGATCGACTCCGACGGCTTCATCAAGATCACCGGCCGCAAGAAGGACATCATCATCACCGCCGGTGGCAAGAACATCACCCCGGCCAACCTCGAGAACGAAATCAAGCAGCACCCGCTCGTCTCCCAGTGCGTCGTCGTCGGCGACCGCAAGCCCTACCTGGTCGCCTTGGTCACGCTTGATCCCGAAGACGCCGTCGCCTACGCCAAAGAGCACGGCCTCCCCGAGGACGTCGAGCAGCTGGCCGCCAACCTCGACGTGCTCAAATCAATCGAAGACCACGTGGCGACGATCAACGAGAAATTCGCCCGGGTGGAGCAGGTCAAGAAGGTGGCGATCCTGCCGCGCGACCTATCGCAAGAAAGCGGCGAGTTGACGCCGACCATGAAGGTCAAGCGGGCCGTCGTCGCCAGCAAGCACGAGCAAGAGATCGAGCAGCTCTACGCGAGCTAGCGGTGGTGAGGAGGGACCGGTTGGCCCTCTGGTCGAATTGATGTCGCACGCGAGCTTTGCTCGCTTAGCGACAATCTGAGAGCGCGGGCTACGCCCGCGCCGAGAACCACGAGTGCAGCGGGCGGCCTTCGGCCACATTCGCCCAGAGGGCCAACCGGTCCCTCCCCCGAACCGAACTCTAATTCAAAGCTTGTGTGCGGCCAGCGCCACCTAAAGCTTCGCGCGAGCCTGGCGCCGTTTCGAGCAAGCCTGGGGCCACCTCTTGATACCGCCAAGCTCAGCTATTGGCTTCTGGACTGAAGAGGAGCGTCGTTGCCCCTCTCCGGGAATGTCGCCCGCAGGCGGCCGCTGCACTCGTGGTTCTAGGCGCGGCGAAGCCGCGCTGACAAATTGTCGCTAAGCGCATGCGAAGCATGCGCGTGCGATATCAATTTCCGGAGAGGGGCAACGACGCTCCCTCCCCCGCCTGGACTAGGACGCTTCGCCGCTTTGCCGCAGCAGCACAGACGTCGTCTGCTCCAGAACGCGGCGCCAGGCGGAGGACTGCTCGGGCTCCTCTTCGGCGGCCCGCTCCACCACGCGGCTGACTCGGCGGCCGGAGATCTCGAGGCCGTGGCGCTCGGCGATCTCTCTGTAGCGCTCGTAATCCTTGGCCAGCGTGGCTGTGACCGATTCGAAGCCGTGGCGGGCGATTTTCAGCCGCCGCGAGTAGTCCATGATCGGCGTGCCGAACATCAGCTCGTCGTTGGGCTCGGGCTCGAGCAAGATGATGTCGACGCCCGGATAGCGCTCCTGCCACTGCTCGACCGCTTGATGGAGCCGGGCGTGGGCGATCAGGCGGAAGGTCTGGTTGGCGATCGCCGGCAGGCCCATGTCGGAGACGCGGCGAACGCGCGTGCCGAAGACCGTCGGGATGGTCTTCTGGAAGTCATTGACGAAGGGGACGAGGGGGTTGACGACGACGATGAACTTGGCGCCCTTTTCGACCGCGATGTCGACGTTGGTGGTCGAGCGAATGCCCCCATCGATCAACTGGCGACCCTTGAGGTCGACCGGCTTGTAGACGATCGGCAGGGACGTCGAGCACTGGATCGCCTTGGAGATCGGCACGTCATTCCAGCCCTCCTCGCCGAAGACGACGCGCTCGCAGGTATCGAGATCGGTCGCCGTGAGATAAAGCTCGTGGTCGAGCAAGCGAAAGTCATCGACCCGCCCCGATTCGCCCAGCGCGGCAGCGATGTAGTCGGCGATCCCGGCACCGGAGTAGAAGCCAGTTGGCAGCGCCTCGGCCAGTCCCACCCCGATATCCATCGCGGAGAACTGACCCATGCGCACCAGGCTGCGGGCCAGCTCCAGGGTCCGCAACGGCAGCATCGCGGCCTTCTCCACGAACCCCCAGTAGTTGGGCCTCAGCACCTTGTCGAGGTCGAGGTCCTCCAGATCGGAGGGAATCCGCCGGTTGATCACCTGCATCATCTCGTCGGGGGTGACGCCGTTGGCGAGCATCCCGGCCACGAAGGAGCCGGCGCTGGTGCCGACGTAGATGTCGAAGTTGTTGACCGTGCTGTTGACCGCGAGCAGGTCGAGGGCGCGCAGGGCGCCGATCTCATAGACCCCGCCGGTGAAGCCGCCACCACCGAGGACCAGGGCCGTCTTGGATGGGCGTTTGCGACTGCGGCGCCGTCGCGGTTGCGACTCTATGTCCACAACTTTGCCCATAAACATGCATTATCTCATTAAGTGAGGCGTCCCCCGGCACTCTTTGCCGCGATTTGCGCGCTGCTTGCGGCGCTTCTGCTCGCCGCAGCGGCAGAAGCGGCTACCCGCAGCAACGTTTGCGCAACCATGCGTTCCCGCCTCGTGCGCGGCGGTGGCGGCGCCAGCGGCCTGCTCGTCATCGACGGCGAGAGCGGCAAGACCGTCTGTGCCCGCGCGCCCGCGCGACAAAGGCCTCTTGCCTCGAACATGAAGCTGTTCACGACCGCGACCGCGCTGGATCGCCTCGGTGCGCAGACACGAATCGCGACGTTGCTGAAGACGGACGGCGGCATCGACCGCAACGGCGTCCTGCACGGCAGCCTCTACCTGGTCGGCGCCGGAGATCCAACTCTCGGCACTCCCTCCTTCTACAAGCGATTCCTGGGCGGGCTCGGCACCAACATCTTCATGCTCAAGCGGCAGGTTCGCGAAGCCGGCATCGACTCGGTCACCGGGCGGCTCTACGCCGATGACAGCATCTTTGACCGCTTGCGAGGGGTCGCCGACTCGGGCTACGCGACGAGCCCTGAAATCGGGCCGCTCTCCGGCCTCGCCTTCAACTCCGGCTACAGCACACCCAATGCGTACAGCTTCGCCAGTGACCCGGCAGTGTCCGCAGCCGGTGCGCTGGGCCTAGCCCTGCGCGAAGCGGGCGTGCGCATCTCTTCCTCCGTCGCGCTCGCTGAAGCGCCGCCCTTTAGCACCGAGCTGGCCCGGGTCGAATCGCCGCCCCTGACCAGCATCGTCAACACCACCGACGTCTACTCGGACAACTTCTTCGCCGAGATGCTGATCAAGCTGGTCGGGGCCCGCGTCGGGGCGGCCGGGACGACAGCGGCGGGCGCCAAGGTGGTCCAAGCTTTCGCCCGCAGCCACAATTCCGGCGTGCACGCAGTCGACGGCTCGGGTCTGACCCGCTCCAACCGCGCCTCGCCGGCACAGGTGGTCGGGTTGCTGAGGTCGATGCGCGACACGCAGGTCGGCGACGAGTTCATCCAGGATCTCGCTCTCACCGGGCAGGAGGGGACGGTTGTCGACCGCATGCACGGCACCGCGGCCTACGGCCGCTGTCGCACCAAGACGGGCACGATCAGCGCGGTCAGCAATCTTTCCGGCTACTGCTTTAACCGCAGCGGCAAGGTGATGATCTTCTCGATCCTGATGGCAGGCGTTCGGGATCTCGGCCTGGCTCACCTGGAGCAAGATCTGATCGCCGCGGCGGTCGCCTCTTACTGAGCGCCTTTACCGCTCCTGCGCTGAGCGCGAGTATCCAACCACAGGCCAAGCGCCAAGCCAACGAGCATCCCGACCAGCGCCACCGCCTGCATCGCGGCTTCGCTGTCCTTGAAGACAATCACGCCCGCCACGATGATCGTCACGCTAACCCCCATACCGATGTTCATGTAGCGCATGCTTCCCATCTCAACCTCCGTCTGCAGACAATTCATTACAAAACAACGTAGCGCAGGACGGCATCCACAAAGGCAACAACAGCCCCGAGTCCTCCGCCCAAGTAACCGCCCTTCACAGTCCATTTCTCGATCTCGTCCCTCGACCTGCCCACAGCGAGACCCCAGACGCCCGCTGCGGCGCTAAATAGGACAACCCCGGCTCCAACCGCGGCTGCAGCCGCCTCGGTCAGAGTTGTCAGTGGGCCAATCTGGGCAAGTGCCACGCAAAGACACTGCCGGCCGGCGACTCACGCGTGGCGCGCAGGGTGTGGCGAGACTGAGACTTCTGCCGGGCGGGCGTGGGACGCGACACCTAGAATCGGTCGCCATGCGAGTCTTGCTCACCAATGACGACGGGATCACGGCCCCCGGCCTCCAGGCCGCCCGCCGTGCCTTGCGTGAGATCGACGGGGTCGACGTGGATGTGATCGCGCCGGACTCGAACCGAAGCGCAACGGCGCGCAGCATCACCACGCGCTCGCCGCTGACGGTCGAGGAAGTCGAGTTTGGCGACGGCGATAAGGGCTACGCGACCGATGGGACGCCGGTTGACTGCGTGCGCTTTGCCGAGCTTGGCCTCGTCGGGCATCGGCCGGATCTGATCGTCTCGGGAATCAACCACGGCGCCAACCTCGGCGACGACATCACCTACTCGGGCACGGTCGCCGCCGCCTTCGAGGGGATTGTGCTCGGCATCCCGGCCGTTGCCGTCTCGCAGCAGTCCTCCGGGGGCGGGATGGGCTATGTCAGCGGCCAGTTCGACTTCGGCTCGGTGGCTCCCTTCACCGCGGAGCTGGTGCGGCGACTGCTCAGCGAGTCGATGCCGGAGGCGACGCTGATCAACGTCAACTGCCCAGCCGGCGAGCCAAAGGGAATCGAGGTAACCAAGCTGGGCAAGCGGATCTACAACGACGAGCTGAAGCTGGTCGGCGAAGACGAGGAGCGCCGCCAGTACGAGATCTACGGCTGGCAGCCGGGCTATGAGGAGATCGAGGGGACCGATCTCAATGCAATTGCCAACGGCCGCATCTCGGTGACGCCGATCCACTTCGACCTGACCGATCACGGCGGCCTCGAGAACCTGCGCGGCTGGGGCTTCGAGGAGATGCTCGCGGCAAGCGCGACCGCTTCGGTGTGAACGGCGCAAGCGCCGAGCAGCGGGCGGCCGAGCTCCGCCAGGAGCTGGCCGAGCACAACCGCCACTACTACGTCCTCGACGACCCGCTTATCGACGACGACGAGTACGACGCGCTGCTCGACGAGCTGCGTGCGATCGAGGCGGACAACCCCGAGCTGCGAACCGCCGACTCGCCCACGCAGCGCGTTGGGGCTCCGCCACTGGAACGCTTCGAACAGGTCGAGCACACCGAGCAGATGCTCTCGCTCGCCAACGCCCGCAACGAGGAGGAGCTGCGCGCCTGGGAGACGCGGATTCGCAATCACCTTAAACGCCTCGACATCAGCGCCGCCGAGTTCAGCTACACGACCGAGCCGAAGATCGACGGTTTGGCGATCACCTTGACCTATGAGGACGGTCTGCTCGTCCGCGGCGCGACGCGTGGGGATGGCCGGATCGGCGAGGACGTGACGCAGAACCTGCGCACGATCGGCTCCATACCCCTGCGGATTGGGGACGCTCCATCCCTGGTCGAAGTGCGCGGCGAGATCTACCTGCCGATCGCCGACTTCAAGGCCCTGAACGAGCGGCGCGCCGAGGCTGGCGAACCGGCATTCGCCAACCCGCGCAACTCCGCCGCCGGCTCGATCCGCCAGCTCGACCCCGGCCTCGCCGCCGAACGGCCGCTCTCGATCTGGACCTATGGGATTGGGGCGGCGCGGGGGCTCGACCTCGCCACTCACAGCGAAGAGGTCGAGTGGCTCGCCGAGCGTGGCTTCAAGGTCAATCCGGATACCGACCACCACCCCGGCATCGACTCAGTCGTCAAGCGCTGCCGCTGGTGGGAGGAGCGACGGGACGAGCTCGATTACGAGATTGACGGCGTCGTCGTCAAGGTCGACGAGCGGGCGCTCTGGCGCGAGCTCGGCGTCGTCGGGCGTGAGCCGCGCTGGGCGATCGCATGGAAGTTCGCGCCGACGACCGCGACGACAAAGCTGCTGAGGATCGTCTGGAACGTTGGTCGCACCGGACACCTGGTGCCTTTTGCGATGCTGGAGCCCGTCCAAGTCGGCGGCGTCACCGTCTCGACCGCCACCCTCCACAACGAGGAGGACCTCGGGCGCAAGGACGTGCGGCCGGGGGACGAGGTCGTTGTGATGCGAGCCGGGGACGTGATCCCGCAGGTAGTCGCGCCGCTGATCCAGCGCCAGGAGAAGGGGAAGCGACGAGGAGCGAAGCCGAAACCGCCTGGCAAATGCCCGGCCTGCGGCACTCCGACGGTCAAGCCCGAGGACTCGGTCTTCACCTTCTGCCCCAACAAGGCCGGCTGCCCGGGCCAGTCCTTTCAGCACGTCAAACACTTCGTCAGCAAGGGCGCGATGGACATCGACGGCCTTGGCGAGAAGCAGGCGATGCGCTTTTTGCGCGAAGGCTTGATCGCCGATGTCGCCGACATCTACGAGCTGAAAGAGGAGCAGCTGGCAGGACTCGAGGGCTTTGGCGAGGTCTCTGCCGGCAACCTGCTCGCGGCAATCGACGCCTCGCGCTCCCGCCCCTTCAAACGCGTGCTCTACGCGCTCGGCCTTCCCGGCGTCGGCTTCGTCACCGCGGAAGCCCTCGCCGACCACTTTGGCTCGATCGACGCCCTGCACAGCGCCGATCCCGAGCAGATCGAGGAGGTCGAGGGTGTCGGCCCGATCATGGCCGTGCAGATCGCCGAGTCGCTGGGTGACGATCGCACCTGGGAACTGGTCGAGAAGCTGCGCGAGAAGGGCCTGCGCCTCGAGCAGGACGAGTCCGAACGGCGCGCCAGCGGCGGGCCACTCGAAGGCAAAACGCTGGTTCTCACCGGGACCCTGCCCGAGCTCACCCGCGAGGAGGCCGGGGCGCTGATCAAGGCGGCCGGGGGCAAGGTGGTCAACTCGGTGTCGAAAAAAACCGACTACGTCGTTGCCGGCGAGAATCCGGGGACGAAGCTGGCTAAGGCTGAGAAATACGAGACCGAGGTCCTTGACGAGGCGGGGCTGCTGGCGCTGCTCGGGAGTGGGTGAAGCGCGGGTGTGGGGCACCTCCCGCCCTGACAAGTCGTCGCGCTAATTAGCGCGACGACTTTGAGTATCCGCCAGTTCGGGAGGTGCCCCACACCCGCACCCCCAATCGCTGCATACTGCGCCGCGATGCCTAGCGTTCGCATAGAGCTTGAATACGACGGATCGGGGTTCAAGGGCTGGGCCAAGCAGCCCGGGCAGCGGACCGTGCAGGGGGAGCTGGAGGCGGCGCTGGAGACTGTGTTGCGGGAGTCGGTTGAGCTGACCGTGGCCGGGCGCACCGATACGGGGGTGCATGCCGAGGGGCAAGTGGCCAGCTTCGTCACCGCTGGCGAGATGCCGGTCAACCTGGCGCAGAGGCTGAATGGCTTGGGTCCGCGCGACATCGCAGTGACGGCGGCGGAGCCTGCCGAGGATGGCTTCGACGCTCGCCGGGACGCCACGTCACGCACCTACCGCTACCGCATCCTCGCTCGTCGCAGCTCCAGTCCCTTCGAGCAGGGCCGCGCCCTCTGGTGGCCCCACAAGATGGATTACGAAGCCCTGGAAGCCTGCGCCGACGTTCTCGCGGGAATCCACGACTTCACAGCCTTCACCCCCACCCAAACCGACCACGTCCACTTCAACCGCAACATCCTCAACGCCTCCTGGTCCCGAAAGGGCGACATCACCAGCTTCCGCATCACCGCCGATGCCTTCATGCGCAACATGGTCC
>JBKPOV010000143.1:0-9829 GCA_046733315.1 Actinomycetota bacterium | reverse complement strand
CCTCGAGCAGATCCGATCGCTCCATACCGGGCCCGCGCGGACGGGCACCGACGAGCAGGCCGATATTGCAACCGTCAAATGCCTGCTTGGGATCGTCGAAGATGTCGATGCGCCGCAAGAGCGGAAAAGCGCAGTCATCGAGCTCCATTGCCGTGCCCTCCGCCGCCTTGACGGCGTCCGGAATCTCGAGCAGGCTCAGTTCGACAGGCGTATCGGGCCCGAGCATCTGGCTGCTGGCGATGCGAAACAGAAGCGCGTAGCCGATCTGCCCGGCGGCGCCGGTCACGGTGACTTTCACAGGGGTGCTCACGGAATCTCTTCTCCTGGATTCGTGGTTTTCGAATTAGGCCATGGCCTGGCGCAGGCCCTCGTCGATCGAGCCGAGGAACTCCTGCGTGGTCTGGAATTCCTGGTCGGGACCAACCAGCAGTGCCAAGTCTTTGGTCATCCTGCCCGCTTCAACCGTCTCGACGCAGACGCGCTCCAAAGTCTCGGCGAAACGGGAAACCTCAGGCGTGTCGTCAAGCCGGCCGCGGGCGGCGAGGCCGCGAGTCCAGGCGAAGATCGAGGCGATCGGGTTGGTCGAGGTCGGCTTACCCTCTTGGTGCTGTCGGTAGTGACGGGTGACGGTGCCGTGCGCGGCCTCCGCCTCCACCGTCTTGCCGTCAGGGCTCATCAGCACACTGGTCATCAGGCCGAGCGAGCCAAAGCCCTGCGCGACGGTGTCGGACTGGACGTCGCCGTCGTAGTTCTTGCAGGCCCATACGTAGCCACCTTCCCACTTCAACGCCGCCGCCACCATGTCGTCGATCAGGCGGTGTTCGTAGGTCAGACCGGCCGCCTCAAAGTCCGCCTTGAACTCGTTCTCGTACACCTCGGCGAAGAGGTCCTTGAAGCGGCCGTCGTAGCGCTTCAGGATCGTGTTCTTGGTCGAGAGATAGACCGGGAAGCCACGGTCGAGGCCATAGCGCATCGAGGCACGGGCAAAATCACGGATCGAGTCGTCGCGGTTGTACATCGCCATCGCGATACCCGAGCCGGGGAAGTCATAGACGTCAAGCTCGATTGGCTCGCTGCCATCTTTGGGCGTGTAGGTGAGGGTCAGCCTGCCCTCGCCCGGGACGACCATGTCCGTGGCGCGGTACTGATCGCCGAAGGCGTGGCGGCCGATCACGATCGGCTTGGTCCAGCCCGGGACCAGCCGTGGGATGTTGGCGATCACGATCGGCTCGCGGAAGATGACGCCGCCGAGGATGTTGCGGATCGTCCCGTTGGGCGAGCGGTACATTTCCGCCAAACCGAACTCCTCGACGCGTGCCTCGTCGGGGGTGATCGTCGCGCACTTGACGCCGACACCGTGCTGCTTGATCGCCTGGGCCGCGTCCACCGTGATCTGGTCCCGCGTGGCGTCCCGGCTCTCGATACCGAGGTCGAAATAGATCAACTCGAGATCGAGGTAGGGCAGGATCAGCTGCTCTTTAATGAAGGCCCAGATGATCCGGGTCATCTCGTCGCCGTCGAGCTCGACGATCGGGTTCGTTACGGAGATCTTTGGCACGCGGCGGGCGATGCTACCGATGGGGTGGCACAATCAGTTCGATGGCCACCGTCGAGCGCCGCAGCCCCGCCACCCACGAGGTCTTCAACCAGGCCTCGCCGCTGGAGGACTACAACCCGTTCGACGCCGACAGGCCGTTGCGGGAGGCGCTGAAGCGCGAGGGTGCCGACTGGGCCGAGGTCCGCGCCCGCGAGCTGGGGGCAATCTGCGGCTCTACCCAGACGATCCGCTGGGGCTTCGAGGCGAACGAACGCAAGCCCGAGCTGAAGACCCACGACCGCTACGGCCACCGCATCGACGAGGTCGAGTTCGACAGCTCCTGGCACGAGCTGATGCGAATCGGCGTCAGTCACGGACTGCACGCGATGCCCTGGCGCGAGCCGGGCAGCGGCGCCCACGTCGCCCGCGCGGCGATGTTCATGCTGCTGATGCAGGCCGAGAGCGGGGTTGGCTGCCCGCTCTCGATGACCTACTCGGCGATCCCGGCGCTGCGCAAGCAGCCAGAGCTTGCCGCCGAGTGGGAGGAGCGCTTCCTCTCGCTCGACTACGACGAGCGCTCGCTGCCGGCCGAGCGCAAGAGCGGTGCCCTCTGCGGGATGGCGATGACCGAGAAGCAGGGCGGCTCCGACGTGCGCGCCAACACCACCGTGGCCACCCCGCTAAACGGCGGCGGCCCGGGAGCCGAGTACGAGCTGGTCGGCCACAAGTGGTTCTGCTCGGCGCCGATGTGCGATGCCTTCCTCGTCCTCGCCCAGACCGACTCCGGCGTCTCCTGCTTCCTGATGCCGCGCTGGACTCCCGATGGCGAGCGCAACGCCTTCCAGATCCAACGGCTCAAGGACAAGCTCGGCAACCGCTCCAACGCCTCCTCGGAGCTCGAGTTCCGTGGCGCTTGGGCGCGCATGGTGGGCGAAGAGGGACGCGGCGTGCCGACGATCATCGAGATGGTCAACCACACCCGGCTCGACTGCGTTATCGGCGCCGCCACCGGCTACCGCGCCGGCGTCGTGCAGGCGCTCAACCACACCGAACAACGCGCCGCCTTCGGCAAGGAGCTGATCGAGCAGCCGCTGATGCGCAACGTCCTCGCCGACCTCTGCGTCGAGTCGGAGGCCGCCACCATCGCCGCGATGCGCCTCGCCCGCTCCTACGACGAGGTCGCCGCCGGCGATACCGAGGCCACAGAATTTCGGCGATTGGCAAACCCGATCCTCAAGTATTGGCTCTGCAAGCGCGCCCCCTCGCACGCGGTCGAGTGCCTGGAGTGCCTCGGGGGCAACGGCTACGTGGAGGAGTCCGGCCTCCCCCGCCTATACCGGGAGGCGCCGCTCGCTTCGATCTGGGAGGGCTCGGGCAACGTCCAATGCTTGGACGTACTTCGCGCCATGGTGAAGACCCCGTCCGCGGTGGATGCTTTCTTCGCCGAGGTGCTGGAGGGAGCCGGGGCCGAACCGAAGCTAGACGTATTCGTCTCCTCGCTGCGAGACGAAATCCCAGGCGACATCGAAACGATCGAGTCCCGCGCCCGCCGCATCGTCGAGAAGATGGCGGTGGCCCTGCAGGCCTCGCTGCTGGTCCGCTACGGCGACGAGGCCGTCGCCGACGCCTTCTGCGCCTCGCGCCTCTCCGGCGACTGGGGCCAAGCCTTCGGAACCCTTCCAGCGGCCACGAACTTCAGCAGCATCATCGAGCGGCACCGCCCGCGGGCTTGAGACGTCGCTAAGCGGCTGAGACGCCCGGGGTCCCTTTGCAGGAACACCCGCGAAGCGGCCTGCAAAGGGACCCCGGGCGTCTCCGGCTCATTCAGCCATGCTCAAGACCGATCCCGCAGTGCCCGTCCCACCTGCTCGACCGTGATCACGCCGGATAGGCGACCGTCCGCGTCAACTGCCATCAACGCGCCGAAGCGTCGCAGCGACTGGCTCGAGAGCAGCGAGTCCAGCGGGGCGTCGTCACGGACCTGGAAGGTGCCGTCGTCGCGCTCGAGCAGGTCGGATACGAAGGAGGTCGTGCGAGATGTCTCGGGAACCTCGTCGGCCTTGTCGCGAACGACCAGCCCGAGGAAGTGGTGAGCAGCATCAACGACGGGAAACCAGGGCCAGCGATAGCGGAGGAAATACTCGTCCAGGGCTTGCTCGACACTGAGTTCGTCGGGAATAGCCACCGGTTGGCGATCCATCACGTCCGACACCTGGAGGTTGCTAATCCGGCCGCTGATCTTGGTCTGCATCGAGGCGGCGCGGGCGGAGCTGTTGATCACGAATCCGATCAGGCCAAGCCAGATCCCGCCGAACGTATTGCCAGCGGCGATCATCAGCAGGCCACCGCCGATGAATATGTATGCGAAGACGCGGCCGAGGTTGGCGGCAAAGCGGGTCGCCGCGTTGCGGTCCCCGGTGCGCCACCAGGCGATCGCACGCACGATCCGGCCGCCGTCCATCGGGAAAGCGGGCAGCAGGTTGAAGACGAGGACGAGCAGGTTGATCGAGGCCAGCCAGCCGATCATCGCCATCACTCCGGAAACCCCCGAGCCAGACTCGATTAGCACCGCCTCCCTGAACTCCTCCGCACCGACCGCTGCGATGCCCACCGCGGTCAGCACGACGACGATCGCCAGGGTCACCAGCGGCCCGGCGACCGCGACCTTGAACTCGGCCGCGGGGCTGCCGGATTCGCGGTCCATGCGGGCCATGCCACCGAAGATCCAGAGCTGGATGCTGGAGATGCCGATGCCGTTGCGCAGCGCCGCGAAGGCGTGGCCGAGCTCGTGCAGGACGATCGAGCCGAAGAAGCCAAGCGCGCTGATCACCGCGAGGGCGAACGGCGTCGAGGCCGCGCTGCTCTCGTCGAGCACCTTGCCGTAGAAGTCGGAGAGCCAGAAGATCACCAGGAAGAGGACGAAGAACCACGACCAGTCGACGGTGATGCGGATCCCGCGAACGTGGAAGAGGGTGATCGGTTTGCCGCCCAGCATGGATCAATCGTACGGGGCCGTATAAGTTCGTGGCGATGCAGGTCGACCAGGACAAGCTCCGCGCGTACCTGGAGGATTTCGAGCAGATCTACCGGCCCTCGGCTTCCGACGGCGAGCGCAAAGCGGCCGAGTGGATCGTCGAGCGCCTCGCCGAGCTCGGCGCCGACGCTCGGATCGAGGCTGAGCCCGCCCACGGCACTTTCTGGTGGCCACTTGGGCTCGGCGCCGTCCTCGGGATCCTTGGCGGCTTCCTTGGTCTGCGCGGCCGGCGCTGGCTCGGTGCCGCCCTTGGCGCCATCGGCGCGGCCGGCATCGCCGGTGACTTCCCGCCTGGCAAGCGTCCGCTGCGGCGGCTGCTGCCCAAGCGGACCACCTACAACGTGCTTTGCGAACTGGGGCCGGCCGATGCCGAGCGCACGGTCGTCCTCATCGCCCACCACGACGCCGCTCACTCGGGGTTGGTGTTCCACCCCAAGATCCCGCAGATAGCCGATCGCCTCGGCCTGATCGAGGGCCAAGACACGAGCCCGATGTTGATGGCGCCGGTGGTCGGCGGGCCGATCCTGGCCGGGTTGGGCGCCCTCACAGGACGACGCCTGCTCACCAAGCTGGGGATCTTCCTCGGCCTCGGCTCGGCGGCGGCGATGGCCGACATCGGCCTGCGCAAGACCGTGCCCGGCGCCAACGACAACGGCACCGCGGTGGTCGCCCTGCTCGCCTTGGCGAAAAGCCTCGTGGCCGAGCCGACCAAGGACGTTCGGGTCATCCTCCTTTCGGTCGGCGCCGAGGAGTCCTTCAGCGAGGGGATCAAGGCCTTCGGCGAGCGCCACTTCGCCGATCTTCCGCGGGACAGCACTTTCTTCCTCTGCCTCGAGTCGCTCGGCTCGCCGCACCTGCTCGTCCTCCGCGGCGAGGGCTTTCTGAAGATGCACGAGTACCCGCCGCGAGCGCTCCAGCTGATGGACGGGCTGGCGGAGGAGCTGGGCATCTGGCTCTATCCGAACCTTCGTCTGCACAACGGCACCGATGGGCTGGAGCCCCTGGCGGCCGGATACGAGACCGCGGCTCTCTGCGCCTGCAACGACCTCAAGCAGCCCGCCTTCTACCACTGGCCCAACGACGCCGCCGCCAACGTCGAGTTCGGCACCGTCGCCGAGGGCATCCGCCTCAGCGACGCCACAATCCGCCGCCTCGACGAGCGCTGGCTCGACTGACCTCCCAGGGTGCAACGTTTTGTCCCCGTCCCTGGGGGTTAAGACGTTGCAGTCGAAAAGAGGATGTCGGGTGCAACGTTTTGTCCCCGCGATCGGGGGAGAAAACGTTGCACCTGGGTGGGGAATCCCGACCGCGTGGTCGGATTTGGGGTCTATAGAGTCCGCGCTCGTGCCTACGCATGACGTACTCGTGATCGGCGCCGGCCTGGCCGGACAGCGAGCAGCACTGGCGGCCGCCGAGCAAGGTGTCTCGGTCGGCATCGTCAGCAAGGTCCACCCGGTTCGCTCGCACTCCAACGCGGCCCAGGGCGGCATCAACGCGGCGCTCAATCCCGGCGACTCCTGGGAGTCGCACGCCTTCGACACGATCAAGGGTTCGGACTACCTGAGCGACCAGGACGCGGTCGAGATCATGTGCCGCGAGGCCCCGGAGGAGATCCTCCACCTCGAGCACCTCGGCGTCACCTTCCACCGCAACGAGGAGGGCAAGCTCGGCACCCGCGCCTTCGGCGGCGCCTCCGCGGCGCGCACCTACTACGTCGCCGACATCACCGGCCAGGCGATCATGCACGTGCTCTACGAGCAGCTGATGAAGCACTCCGAGCAGGTCGCCCGCTACGAGGAGTGGTTCTGCACCGCGCTGGCGCTCGACGAGGACGGCGAGTGCTGCGGCGTCGTCACCCGCAATATTGCCGACGGCTCGATGGAGCTCTTCCAGGCGAAGTCGGTGATCCTGGCCAGCGGCGGCAACGGTCAGGTCTGGAAGCCGACCACCAACGCTCTGATCTGCACCGGCGATGGCATCGCGATGGCCTATCGGGCCGGCGCCAAGCTGATGGACATGGAGATGATCCAGTACCACCCGACGACGCTGGCGGGCAAGGGTTTCCTGATCACCGAGGGCGCCCGCGGCGAGGGCGCCCACCTGCTCAACAAGAACGGCGAACGCTTCATGGAGCGCTACGCGCCCAACAAGATGGAGCTGGCCTCGCGCGACGTCGTCTCCCGCGCCGAGCAGACCGAGATCAACGAGGGTCGCGGCTTCGAGGACGGAACCGTCGCCCTCGACATCACCGTGGTGCCGAAAAAGCGCGTCCACGAGGCGCTGCGCGAGATCGTCCTCGTCGGCCGCGACTTCGCCGGCGTCGATATCACCAGGGAACCGATCCGGATCAAGCCCGGCAACCACTACACGATGGGCGGGGTCAAGACCGACGTCGACGGCCGCACCGACATCCCCGGTCTCTACGCCGCCGGCGAGGTGGCCTGCGTCTCGGTCCACGGCGGCAACCGGCTCGGCGCCAACTCGCTGCTCGACACCCTGATCTTCGGCCGCCGCTCCGGCGCCGATGCCGCCGCGCGCGCCAAGCGTACCCCTGGCTCGCGACCCTCCAAAGCGGTGCTCGAGGCCGAGCAGGCAACGATCGATGAGATCTCCGCCCGCGAGAAGGGCTCCGGCCGCCGCGTCTCCGAGATCAAATTCGACCTGGGCACGATCATGGACGCCAAGGTGGCGGTCTTCCGCGATGAGGCCGGCATCAGCGAAGCGCTGGAGACGGTGCGGCGCCTCAAGGAGGAGGCAAAGACCGCCTACATCGACGACAAGAGCTCGATCTTCAACCAGGATCTGCTGGGCGCGATCGAGCTCGGCTACATGCTCGACAACGCCGAGTGCACCTGCCTCGCCGCGCTCGAGCGCAAGGAGAGCCGCGGCGCCCAGTACAGGACGGACTTCCCGGAGCGCAATGATGAGGAGTGGCTCAAGCACATCGACTTGCAGCTCAACGACGACGGCCCCGAGATTTCCTACTCAGAGGTGACGATCACCCAGTGGGAACCGGAAGTGAGGAGCTACTGATGGCCACTTACACCCTGAAAGTCCGCCGCTACCAGCCCGAGAGCGGCGAGGGGGCTTACTGGGAGGAGTTCAACGTCGAGCTCGATCCCTCGCTCTCCGTCCTCGACGGCCTCTTGCAGGCCAAGGATCGCGATGACGGCTCGCTCTCTGTGCGCTGCTCCTGCCGAGCCGCGATCTGCGGCTCCTGCGGAATGAAGGTCAACGGCCAGTCCACCCTCGGCTGCAAGACCCAAATTGGCGAGGCCCAGGAGATGGCCAACAAGTTCGCCAATGGTGGAGCAAGCGGTGTCCGGACGGGGGAGCCTGGCCGCGAGATCGCCGGTCATGATGAGCGCGGCCAGGCGGGAGCGGAGGACCCCGCGATTGTCATAGAGCCGATGGGCAACATGCCCGTGATCAAGGACCTGATCACCGACATGGAGTCGACCCACTGGACCAAGATCCGCCGCGTTACTCCCTGGCTCATCCCCCACGGCGAGGCGCCCGAGCGCGAGTACGTAGTCGAGCCCGAGTCGATGATCGACATCACCCAGTCGATGGCCTGCATCCAGTGCGGCGCCTGCGTCTCCTCCTGCCTCTCAATGGAGGCCGATCCCGATTTCATCGGCCCAGCGGCGCTGGCCAAGGCCTACCGCTTCGTCGGCGACCCGCGCGACGCCGAGACCAAGGAGCGCCTCCACGACCTCGCCCACGACCCGCATGGGATCTACGACTGCACCCACTGCTTCAGCTGCATCGACGCCTGCCCCAAGGGCGTGGCGCCGATGGACCAGATCATGCGGCTACGGCGCAAAGCCGGCGAGGAGGGGATCCAAGACCCCAACAGCGGCCACGACCACGAGGTCGCCTTTGTCAAGATCATCGAGAAGAAGGGCACGCTCGACGAGTCGATGCTGCCCCAGGAGTCATTTGCCCCTGGCGTCAAGGGCAAGCTCAAGCCGAGCAAACGGGGAATCACCGAAATCCTTAAGGCCTTGCCGACGGTGTTTCGTGCCGTGAGGACCGGCAAGGCTCGCCTCAAGTTCATCCCCGGCCTGCACCCCAAGCTCCCAGGCAATGCCATGGAGGAGGTCCAGGCGATCTACAAGCACGCCGAGGATCATCGCGAGGAATTCAACATCTACATCAAGGGCGAGGACGAGGACTTCGTCGAACCGGAGCCCGATGAGACGACCAACGAGGCGATGACGGCAGAGGCGGCAGCCGCCGCGGAAAGCGAGGAGTCGTGAGCGAGCAGATCAAGGTCGCCTACTGGCCCGGCTGCGTCTCGCGCGGCTTTACCAGCGAGCTGCACGGCTCGATGGCGATCGCCGCCGAGAAGCTAGGCATCGAGCTGGTCGAACTCGACCGCGCCAACTGTTGCGGCGCCGGCGTGATCGCTGAGCACAACCAGGAGCTCGCCGACACGCTCAACGCCCGCACCTTCGCGCTCGCCCAGCAGACCGGGCTCTCGATGATGAACATCTGCTCGACCTGCCAGGGCGCGCAATCAGAGTGTCAGCAACGACTGGATGCTGATTCCTCTTACCGCGCCCACATCAACGAGGTGCTGAGCGGCCAGGGGCTGGCCTACGAGAAGGGCAGAGACGGCTTCACCAACAAGAACTTCCTCTGGCTGCTGGTCGAGGACTACGGCCTCGACCGCCTCGCCGAGAAGGTGACGCGGCCGCTCGGCGGCCTGCGCGTCGGGCCCTTCTACGGCTGCTACGTGGTGCGCCCCAAGGAGCGGCTCGGCTATGACGAGTTCCCCGAGCGCGACCTCTACCTGGAGAAGGTGATCGAGGCCCTCGGCGGCCAGGTCGTCGAGTACGACGGCGCCCGCAAGTGCTGCGGCTTCCCGGTGATCACGATGAACCGCGATACCTCGCTGCGCCAGGCGGGTACCCACGTCGGCGACGCCCTCGACGCCGGCGCCGACTGCCTCGTCACTCCCTGTCCGCTCTGCCACCTCAACCTCGACATGCAGCAGCCCGAGGCGGCGAAGGTGGTCAATCGCGACCTCGGCCTCGCGGTGCTGCACCTGCCGCAGCTGGTCGCGCTGGCGCTGGGCGCCGAGCCGAAGGAACTGGGGATGAGCAAGCACATTGCTTCGACGAAGTGGGTCGAAGAGCGGCTCGCTGCGGTTCCTGCTTGATCCATTTTGCTTTGAGCGTGGTGGGCGAGTGACCCAGGGTCGGCGGACAGCGCTTCGCGCTTGAGTGTCCGGCGACCCAGGGTCACACGCC
>JBKPOV010000142.1:0-2350 GCA_046733315.1 Actinomycetota bacterium | reverse complement strand
AGCGCAGGCCAGCGCTCGCTCCTTCGGCACGCCGTCACGTGCGAGATCGCGTTTCGTCGCCGCCCGCAGACGCGGTAGCGAGGCGGCGAACTCGCGCATCGCCTCGAACTTCCGCTGGGCCGCGCGGCGCTGCCAGCGCTCGTGGTAGAGGTACTGCTTGCGGCCGGCGGCGTCGATCCCGGTCGCCTGGATGTGACCGAGCGGGTCGCTGCAGATCCACACCTCCCGCCAAGCCGGCGGGATCGCCAGCTCGCGGATCCGCTCCAGAGTTTCCTCGTCCTCGACCCGTTCGCCGGCGACGTCGCTGTAGACGAAGCCGCGCCCGCAGCGGCGTCGCTGCAGTCCCGGTTCGGCGCAATCGGCGCGCCTCAGACGCCCGATCTTCGCTTTAGCAACGGCCATTTTGGGTACCTACCCGTCGAACCCCGTGGATGACGCAGCAAAGATCACGCCCTATCGCAATGGGCCGTACCTGATTCGCGGGCCCTTCACCATCGTCGATCAAGAAGGCAACGAGATCGAGGTGCGGCGCCGGGTCATTGCCCTCTGCCGGTGCGGCCGCTCGCAGACGCGGCCCTTCTGCGACGGCACTCACAAGGCGATCGGCTTCCGCGCCGAGAGCGGCGTACAACTGCCCGAGGCGGATTGGCCATCCGAAGGCGAGCCGTCGGGGGCGGCCGAGTAGCGACGGCGCAGCTCGCGCAGGGGCGTCGCCGAATGCGGCAGGCGTCCATCGCCGTAGCGCACGCCGCCGCGCAGGCGGGCGCCAAGCGCCAGCCAGGCGCAGATCGAGCGCTCGGCGATCCAGGCCGGGGCCAGCAACGAGCCGCTGAGCGGGAACCGCTCGGCGGCCCCCGCCCTGCGACGGCCCAGCTCGGCAAGGCCGACCGCCGCGAGCATCGCTGCGAGGAGGCGGCGGCGGCCGGCTCGACCGTGGGCGAGTAGCCAGGCCGCGGTCGGAAGCACGGCGAGGAAGGCGCCGATCCGCGGCGGGATCGCGAAGTCGTCGTAGGCCTGGCGGACACGCTGGGAGCGAAAGTGCGGGGTGCTCGGCGGGCGCCTTGCCACGTAGAGGTCGAGTGGCGTGAGGACGCGGCCCCCGGCGGCGCGAATCGTCCGCATCAGCTCGAGGTTCTCGAAGAGCGCGTCGCCGTCGTAGGCCCCGGCGGCGAGAAAAGCCGAGCGGCGCACCGCCAGCGTGCCGGGAAAGTCGCCCACCGGAAAGGTCCGATCACCGGTGAAAACGCGATTGAGCAGCGAGCGGGCGGTGTCCCAGCGGGCGTGCCAGGGCAGCTCGTCGAAGTAGTTCTGCGGCCGCACCAGCTCCGCTTCGCCAAGCAGCTCGACGCTGCGGCGAAGCGCCGGCCCGTCATAGCGGACGTCGTCGTCGGCGAGGATCACGAACTCCCCCTCGCACTCGCGCACGCCGGTGACGACGCCGTTGACCTTGCCCATGCGGAAGTCGAGGTCGGGATGGGGCCGCAGGTGCCGGGCCACGCCGTCGAGCGCCTTGGCGTGCTGCTCGAAGAGCGGCTCTGGCGAGCCGTCGACGACGAGGATCTCGTCGACCTCCGCGGCGATCGTGCCCAGGTAGCCAACCAGCTCCTCGATCGAGCCCGGCTCGGTCCAGCGCAGGGGCAGGACGTAGGAGACGCCGCCGATCACAACGCGCGACGCAGGGAAGTCCCGCCCGCTTCCCAGGCAGCGAGCAGGTGCGCGGCGAAGCGAGCCTCGAGGTGAAGCAGGGCGCGGGCGCCAAGGACGATGTCGGCGGCGAGCTCGGGCTCGGCCTTGGCGAGTCCGCCGGCGAGGTCATAGGCGGCGATGTTCTCGTGCACGGCGTCGGCCTCGACGTGCTCGTCGTAGAAGTCGGTTGCCTCGGCATCGAAGCCGAGGCGGCGCAGGGCGTTGCCGTAGCGCCGGTTGGGGCCGGGCGAGGTCATCTCGAACATCGCCAGGTGGCCGACGATCGCCCCACGGCGGCTGCGCCGCAGGCCGAGCGCCGACATCAGGTTCACCGTCGCCAGGGTGGGTCCCGGGATGTGCTGGAGGTAGGCGTTCTCGCTGTCGTCGAGCCCCAGCGACCGCATCGTCTTGGCGAAGAGGGCAGAGTGCATGCGCTCGGCTCGGCCCCCTCCGTACTCGTCGCCCTGCACCTCCAACAGCGCCGTCTTTGCCGCGCCGGCGATGCGGGGGATCGCCCAGCTGTGTGGGTCGGCCTCCTTGAGCTGATAGAGCGAGCGGTGCACGACGAACTCGCGGAATTCGTCCAGGCCGGCCTCGACCTCCAGGTGCCGCGAGAGCGACACCCCCTCGTCGGCGGCCTCGAGCTGGAAAAGGCGATCACCGA
>JBKPOV010000141.1:0-11272 GCA_046733315.1 Actinomycetota bacterium | reverse complement strand
GGCGGCACCGTCCACGTCGTCGCCGTCCCCGAATACCTGACTGCGACCGTGCAGGAAGCAACCGCGCAGACAGGTCCCGACATCGCGGGGGCCGTCACGGACGCCGGCTCGGATGCAGCGCTCCGGTTCCCGGCCGCATCTTCCGCATAGACGACGTACTCGTCATCGCCAGCGGGAGCGCTCGAGTCGAAGAAACTGGCGCTCGCGGAGGTTCCGACCTCGCTGCCGTCACGGAAGATGACGTACCGGTCGACGGCGAGGTTGTCGGTGCTCGCTCCCCATTGCAACTGCACGCCTTCCAGCCCCGCTGCTGCCGTGAGGTCGGTCGGAGCGGTGGGCGGTTCTTCGTCGGGCTCAACCGTCGCCGTCGCCGAGTTCGACGCGGCGCTCCGATTCCCGTTCGCGTCTTCCGCATATACGACATATTCGTGGTCGCCGACGGCGGCAAGGGAGTCGAAGAAGCTGGGGCCCGGAGAGGTTCCAATCACGCTGCCGTCACGGAACACGACATATCGATCGATGCCGAGGTTGTCGGTGCTCGCTCCCCATTGCAACTGCACACCTTTCACTCCCCCGGTTGCCGCAAGGCCGGTCGGGGCGGTGGGAGGTTCTTCATCGAGCTCGACCGACACGGTCGCGCTCCCTCCACCAGCCGAAAGAGTCTTGATCTGCCCCACCCCGCCGTCGAAGGTCTGCCCCGCCCCGAGCGGCGCGTCCTGGAACGTCGTAGTTGCGGGGTTGGCGTCGAGCAGCAGCGTTTCCGGTGAAATGCCTGGCGGGGTCGGGGCGACCCGGATCGAGACACCTGTGATGGAGGCGTCTGTGACGTTCTCGAAGACCCCGCCTTTCTCCCTCACCTCGAGGTAGTACCAGGAGATGACGTCGCCGTCGACGGACCTTTCGCGGGGAATGCGCAGGACTGTCGGTTCAGCGGTGGGATGAAGCGCGGAACGCATCGAATAGGTGCCCGAGGATTCGATCGTCTCGACGTTCCCCGGGGCGAGGATGCCGAGCTTCGCCAAGTTCCAGCCGCTGTTGTGCCGCGCGGCGAAGCTGCCCATCGCGTCGAAGGGGTCTCCGTACTCGCTGACCGTGCAGGTATCGCTGATCTGGACCCTGACCCCACCGGAGGTGCACCTCCAGCTGCCGGCGTGGAAGAGACCGAGGTCATGGCCCAGCTCGTGCGCGACTATTTTGACCCCGAAGTCCCCGTTGATCATCGCCCAGTCACCACCCGAAAGTCCGGCCCAGGAACAGCTGACCTGAAAGGGGAGCATGTAGATCAGATGCCGGTAGCCGCTGAGGTCGATCCCGGCGGCGACCGCGGCTTCGTTGGCCTTGCTCCGCCATTCGCCGTACGGACAACCCGCGGTAGACGCGGGGAGGCTGAACCAGCCGAACACGTCGCCGTCTTCGCGCAGCTTCCCGGTCAGGGAGATCTCGCCATAGGACTCCTCCTGGAAGAAGGAGCTGGCGGAGTTGACACCGGTGAAGACCTCCGAACGAGCTGATTCCTGGGACCAGGGCCCAGCGGAATAGCCGGGGAAGGTGATCAGGAGCACCGCAGCCTTTTGCGGTCCCGCCGGAATCGCCGCAGGCGAGCTCACGGTTGTCGCCGTGACCGCGCCCACGAGCCGATCGTCACGCACCTCCCCCGTCACGACGACCCGATCTCCCGGCTCCGCCGCGAGTTCGGTCGGTTGCACCACGGTCACTTGCCGCCCAGACTTCAGCGTGTACCGCGTGGTCGACCGATCGGTCCGGAAGTTGTCGGTCACGGTCGCGTGGAGCGTGCCCGAGCGCGTGACCGCCGCCTGCGTGGGGGGACAGAGGCCAAGAACGACAGCGCAGACAGCACACACCGCAGCCACATGCCTACGAAGCTCTCCGGTGCACGCCGTGCCTATATCTTCCCACCCCCTGCCGACCATGAACGCTCGGTTTTGCAACGCTGAAATTGTAGACGCTGTCTCCAGGCGATCCCGCGAGCGCTTCCTAACCCAGCCCGTCGGTGATTGGGCCCGCTCGTCCGTACTCGTCATGGCGGCGGATCCACAACGGCTCCGACGCACTCTCGTCGCGACCCTTTGGCGTCCGGTCCAGGAGGAAGTAGTAGGCCATCGCGGGCTCGAGGCCACGGGCGGTCGACACGTAGGTCCGGTAGACGGACCCGTCTGAGAGCGCGTACACGCTCAGGCCCGGTCCCTCCGCCACGTACCCCACGACGTCCGTCCCGCAGGAGCGCGCGTTCTCCTCGACGGCGGGCGGGATCTCGCCCTCCAGGAACGGCCCGAGCTCCTCCTCGGTGTGCAGGAAGCCGATGTCGCGGTTGAAGTCGCTGCCGCCGCTCGAGACCCAATCGATGCCCCAGCCCATCCGCTCTCGGTAGGCGAGGAGCTTCTCTAGCGGCGCGCGGGAAGCGAGCAGCAGGGTCGTGTCCCTCGCCTTCAGGTGGACGACCTGGGGATCGAGCGTGTCGGCGATCGAGGAGCAGACCGGGCAGCCAGCCTCGTAGGGCGGCCCGAACATGAAGTGGTAGACGAGCAACTGGGAGCGGCCGTCGAAGAGGTCGGCGAGGGTCTTCGAGCCATCCTCGGTCTCGAACCGGTAGTCCTTCTCGACCGGGACCCAGGGGAGCTCGCGCCTCCTCCTGGCCAGCTCGTCACCGCGGCGGGTGAGGTCCTTCTCCTCCTTCAGCAGCGCATCCCGCTCCGCCTGCCACTCCTCCTGCGTGCCGATCCTGTGCTTGGTCATGGCGTGCCTCCCGGCAGCCCCGCGCTGACGCGCTCAGGAGCCGCCTTGCATTGTCATTTCACCCTTCGCCGAGCTTGGCAGAGTGAGCCCCGGTACCCGCTCGGGCATTACCGCCACTGCCAGGCCGAGCACGACCAGCACGATCGCGATCGTGCCGTTTGCCGCCACCTTCCAGGGCGCAAGCTTCTCGATCGCGATCAGTGCCGCGACGAAGGCCATCCAGGCGACGTTCATCGCGCCGAGCGCGAACAGAGCGGCCATTAGCGCCCAGCAGCAGCCGATGCACCAGGCGCCGTGCTCAATCCCCATGCGCAGCGAGCCGCCGAGGCCGTCGTGCCAATGCCGGCGCACGAAATCGCGCGGGGCGCTGCACTTGCTCAAGCAGGCGGACTTGGGCGCGGTCAGTTGGTAAGCGGCGGCGGCCAGGACCACCGCACCGGCGAGGTAGGCGCCGCCGCGATCCCAGCTGAGGATGCCGAGATGCAGCGTCCGCCCCAGCTCCAGCAGCCCATATGCAGCGAGCCCGAACGCCGTCCAGCAGAGCAGGTAGCCGGCGACGAACGCCCCCGTGGCGCCGGCCCGTCCCCGCCTGGGCGCCTTCCGCTCCCGCTCCGCCGCCGCGTGGGCCAGCACCATCGGCGCGATCGAGGGGAACATCATCGCCGCCATCATCACGACCCAGGTGACGAGGTAGAAGCCGACTGTGCCGGGATCTGTGGCTGGGCCGGCGTCCATGCCGGCCATGCGACCGGCGCTGTCCAGCCAAGCGAGGAGCGCAAGGCCGAGCAGTAACGCGACAAGCGCCAATGCCTCCTTGTTCAGCTGGGGTATTCGTCCTTGCGCCAACTGCGCGGCTCCTCCGGTTGGGGCTTCGGCGTCCGCTCGAGCAGGAAGCTGAAGTAGGGGGCGACGAACGGATCGGGTGCTCTCACCGTATAGGTGTGGTAGACGGTCCCGTTCTCGCGCGCGAAGGCGATCCAACTCGGCGCCTCGCGCAAGCCGTCCTTCAGCTCGGCGCCGACCTGCCCCGCCCACTCCTGCAACCACTCCGGCGGGTCCTCGATCATCTCCTTCACCTCCGGGACCGCCTGGGCCTGCTCCTCGGTCATCGCGAGGCCGAAGTCGAAGGGGAACTCGGTTTCGTAGGTAGAGACGTAGGGGAACTGCCAGCCCATGCGCCGTTTGTAGGCGGCCAGCCGGTCGATCGGCGCCCGCGAGAAGCAGATCAGGGTCACGTCGCGATGCTCCATATGGACGAGCGTGCCGTCGAGGCCGTCGGCGAGGCTGGTGCAACCCGGACAAGCACCCAGCTCGTAGTCCGGCCCGAACATGACGTTGTAGGCGAGAAGCTGCGATCGGCCTGCGAACAGGTCCGCTAGCGACTTCTTCCCTTCCTCGGTGTCGAACTCGTAGTCCTTCTCCACCGGCACCCACGGCAGCTCGAGCCGCTTCCTCTTGATCTCCTCGTTGCGCTCGGCCTGCTCCGCCTCCAGCATCGCCAGCTCATCCCGCGCCGCCTGCCAGTCCTCCGTGGTTCCAATCTGGTGCCCAGTCATCTCGTCTCCTTCTATTTGCGAGTCTGTCGCAGACGCTCGTTGAATCGCTACCCGCTTGAAAGGACCTGACGCAGCCGCGGCGAGTGCCGAGGGTTGGTCAGGGTGATGCCCTTGCTCAGGCGCCGACGTAGGCCGCGAGGTGCTCGCCGGTGAGGGTAGAGCGGGCGGCGACGAGGTCGGCGGGTGTGCCCTCGAAGACGATCCGGCCGCCGTCGTGGCCGGCGCCGGGGCCGAGGTCGATGATCCAGTCTGCGTGCGCCATCACGGCTTGGTGATGCTCGATGACGATGACCGACTTGCCGGTGTCGACCAGGCGGTCGAGCAATCCGAGCAACTGCTTGACGTCGGCGAGGTGGAGGCCGGTGGTCGGCTCGTCGAGGACGTAGACGCCGCCCTTCGCGGCCATCTGGGTGGCGAGCTTGAGCCGTTGCCGCTCGCCGCCTGACAGCGTCGTCAGCGGTTGGCCAATGCCGAGGTAACCGAGCCCGACGTCGGCGAGCCGGCCGAGGATCTTGTGCGCGGCCGGTATGTGCGCCTCGCCCCCGCCGAAGAACTCCTCGGCCTCGACTACCGACATCGCCAGCACCTCGCTGATGTCTTTGCCGCCGAACTCGTACTCGAGCACCTCGGCCTGAAAGCGCCTCCCCTCGCACTCCTCGCAAGGGGTGGCGACGCCGGCCATCATCGCCAGGTCGGTGTAGATGACGCCGGCGCCGTTGCAGTTGGGGCAGGCGCCGTCGGAGTTGGCGCTGAACAGCCCCGGCTTGACCCCGTTGGCCTTCGCGAACGCCTTGCGGATCGGCTCGAGCAGCTTGCTGTACGTCGCTGGGTTGCTGCGCCGGGAGCCCTTGATCGCGGCCTGATCGACCGTCACCACCCCCTCCTGCCCCGAAACCGAGCCGTTGATCAGCGAGCTCTTGCCCGAGCCCGCCACGCCGGTGATGACGACCAACGCCCCGAGCGGGACGTCGACGTCGACGTCCCGCAGGTTGTTGGTGCTGGCGCCGCGCACCTCCAGCGCCCCCGAGGGGGCGCGCAGCGACGGCTTCAGCGAGGCGCGGTCGTCAAGGTGCCGCCCGGTGATGGTGTCGCTTGCCCGCAGGCCTTCGACCGTGCCCTGGAAAACCACCTCACCGCCCGCCACCCCGGCGCGCGGGCCGAGATCGACTACGTGATCGGCGATCGCGATCGCCTCAGGCTTGTGCTCGACGACGAGCACGGTGTTGCCCTTGTCGCGCAACCGCAGCAGCAGCTCGTTCATCCGCTCGATGTCGTGCGGGTGCAGCCCGATCGTCGGCTCGTCGAAGACGTAGGTGACGTCGGTCAGCGAGGAGCCGAGCTGGCGGATCATCTTGGTGCGCTGCGCCTCGCCGCCCGAGAGCGTGCCCGACGCCCGGTCGAGCGAGAGGTAGCCCAGCCCGATCTCCACGAACGAATCGAGTGTCTCCCGCAGCGCCTCGAGCAGCGGCGCCACCGACGGCTCTTTGAGGCCGCGAACCCACTCGGCCAGGTCGCTGATCTGCATCGCGCAGGCATCGGCGATGTTCTTCTTGTTGATCTTCGATGACCGCGCCGCCTCGCTGAGCCGCGTGCCGTCGCACTCGGGGCAGGTGGTGAAGGTGACCGCCCGCTCCACGAACGCCCGGATGTGTGGCTGCATCACCTCCGGGTCTTTGGCCAGGAACGACTTCTGGATCTTCGGGATCAGACCTTCGTAGGTCAGGTTGATGCCCTCGACCTTGATCTTGGTCGGCTCCTTGTGGAGCAGGTCGCCCAGTTCCCTCTTGGTGAACTTGCGGATCGGCTTGTCGGGATCGAAGAAACCGCAGCCCCTGAAGATGCGGCCGTACCAGCCGTCCATGCTGTAGCCGGGGATCGCCAGCGCGCCCTCGTTGAGCGACTTGCTCTCGTCGTAGAGCTGGGAGAGGTCGAAATCCGTGACCGAGCCGCGGCCCTCGCAGTTGGGGCACATGCCGCCGGTGCGGCTGAAGGTCACCCGCTCGGACTTCCCGTCCCCTTTCTTGATCATCCCGGCGGCCTCGACCGAGGCAACGTTGAAGGAGAACGCGTTGGGTGAGCCGATGCGCGGCTTCCCGCACCGGCTAAAGAGGATGCGCAGCATCGCGTTGGCATCGGTGGCCGTGCCAACCGTGGAGCGGGCGTCGGCGCCCATCCGCTCCTGGTCGACGATGATCGCTGTCGTCAGGCCCTCGAGCACGTCGACCTCGGGCCGCGCCAGCGTCGGCATGAAGCCCTGCACGAAGGCGCTGTAGGTCTCGTTGATCAGCCGCTGGGACTCGGCGGCGATCGTGCCGAAGACGAGGGAGCTCTTGCCCGAGCCGGAGATGCCGGTGAAGGCGGTCAGCCGGCGCTTCGGGATCTCGACGCTGACGTCCTTGAGGTTGTTCACGCGCGCGCCGTGCACGCGGATCAGCTCGTGACTGTCGGCGTCGTGCACTACGCGGGCGGCTGGTCGATGCGCACCAGGTTGCCGGACGGATCGCGCACGGCGAAGTCCCGCGTGCCCCAGGGCTGATCGGTCGGCTCCTGCACGATCTCGGCGCCGGAGGCGTCGATCTTCTCGAAGCTGGCGTCGAGGTCGTCGCTGTGGAAGTGGACCCCGTTGAGGGCGCCCTTGCCGATCAGGGCGGCGAGCGCGTCCTGGTCGGCGGGGCTGCCGTTCAGGTAGTTGGTGAGGACGATCGCAACGCCGGGTTGGGAATCCGCACCGACCGTGATCCAGCGGAAGTCCCCTTTGGCGACGTCGTTGCGCAGCTCGAGGCCGAGCGTGTCGCGGTAGAAGGCCAGCGCGAGGTCGGGGTCGTGAACGATGACGAAGCATTGGGAAAGAGTGAGGTTCATGGCCCCAACGTTAGGGGGCCGCGCTAGCCGAGTACAGCTGCGCATCCGACTTTGACCCCGCTCTGGTGTGGTCAAAGTCGGATGCGCGGATCGCTGCTTTGAGCTGGTCCTCGACCCAGGCGCTAGAAGATCCCGCCCAGCAGCGCGTCGGAAACTGGCCAGCCAGCCAGTAGTATTCGGACGGTGACCGACCAGGCGAAGAGCGCGAAGGCGGCGCGGAGCCTCGAGGACGAGCTCGTGCTCGAGCGCGAGCACTGGGTCGACGGTCCACCCCACGCTCTGTTCGAGCAGATGCGGGAGCGCTGCCCGGTTCACTGGACCTCTGAAGTCACCGAGCTGCCGGAGGCGGCCGGCTTCTGGTCGGTGACGAGGGCCGATGACGTCCATGCGGTCAGCCGCGATTGGGAGACCTATTCCTCCGAACTCGGCGGCGTCGTCGCGATCGACGAGGTCTTCCCGATCGAGTTGGCGCGGGCGATGTTCATCGGCATGGACCCGCCCAAGCACGACCGCCTCAAGGCCCTCTTCCAGGCCGGCTTCACACCGAAGCGAATCGCCGCCCACGAGGGGTCAATCCGCAAGATCGTGGTTGACGTGCTCGACCGTCTCGACGGCCGCGAGCAATGCGACCTCGTCACCGACGTCGCCCAGCCCGCGGTGTCACGGGTGATCGGAAGCTTCATGGGGATCCCGGAGGAGGATGACGCAGCCTGGGCGGAGTTGATGAATACGGCCCTGGCCGCGAGCGACCCGGACTACAGCCCGGACGGCGCCGACAGCATCGAAGCCGTGATCCAGAAAGCAGTCGCCGAAATCTTTGCCCGCTGCAGCACGATGATCGCCGAGCGACGCGAGAACCCGACCGACGACCTAACGACGGTCCTCGTCAATGCCGAGGTCGAAGGCGAGATGCTCGAGGAGCACGAGATCGTGATGGGCTTCTTCCTCCTCGTCGCCGCCGGCAACGACAGCACCAAGGCGACCTACTGCAGCGGAATGCGGGCGCTGCTGGAAGACCCCGGTCAGCGTCAGCTCGTCCTCGACGACCCGACCTTGATTCCAAGCGTGGTCGAGGAGTCACTGCGCATGTTCCCCGCCTTCGCCCATTTCCGCCGTACCGCCAGCAAAGACACCGTCCTCAACGGCCAGGAGATCAAGCAGGGCGAGAAGGTCGTGATGTGGTACGCCTCCTCGAATCGCGATGCCAGCCGCTACGAGGACCCCGATCGCTTCGACGTCCAGCGCAATCCGGAGCACCAGGCCTTTGGGGCGGGCGGCCGCCACTTCTGCCTCGGCACCGCGCTGGCCCGCCTCGAGCTGAAGATCCTCCTGGAGGAGACCCTCGCCCGCTACCCGGACATGACTCTCGACGGCAAGCCAACCTTCGTCGAGTCGGCCTTCCTGAACCAGCTCAAATCGCTCCCGGTCCGACTCTCGGACTAGCGGCGCCTGCGGCGGCGGCCGCATAGGCGGCGGCTAGCGTCGCGACCGTCTCGTGGGCGTCCAGCGCGGCCCCAAGGCCTGGCGCGCTACTGCTTTTCGATGTCCTTACCGGGGCCGCCGACCAGCTTGTCGCTGCCGCTGCCGCCCTTCAGGGTGTCGCGGCCGGGTCCGCCGAGCAGCTTGTCTGCCTCAGAACCGCCGCGGAGAATGTCGTCTCCACGGCCGCCGTCGACCTTGTCGCTGTCCGCACCGCCACTAAGGCTGTCGTTGAGGTTGCCGCCGGTGATGGAGTCGAAGCCAACCCCACCATTGAAGATGTTGATGTGACCCGGAGCCCCGATGAACTTGTCGTCGGAGAATTCAGTCGGATCGCTCACCGTGGAGATGGCGTGGATCTCGATCGGCCCTTGGCCGCCACCGAGATCGTCGGGCAGCTGCGAGAAGTCGAAGAGGGTGGACACCGACGAAGAAGCCTCGATTCGCCTCAAGTCGCGGCAATAGGCGGGACCGTTGTCGACGAAAACGCCGCTGACGGTGATCTCGCCGTCACTCGCGCAGCGAGGGACGATTTTTCCCTCGCCGCCATTAACCGTGAGCACACCGCTGGTGAAGGTGCCAAACGCATCCGCCCTCACCGGCATGAGCACCGCGATGACCAGCGCAAGCGTCACTCCGATCAGCAGCCAGTAGGACGATTCGCCGAACCGAAGCCGAAGCGCTGCCATCGCTGCCATCGATCGAGCTTAGAGTGTCTTGGCCGCCGATAGGTAGCCCCTCCGGAGCGGTCCTCCTCACCTACCTCCCGGCGTCTTGAGCCCCGAAATCGCGGTACTTAGTCAAAGACTCCCTGATCTGCGATCCCGACTCTGAGGACCATGAAGCGCCCGCGGGGGGCGCCAAGATCCCGGTGCTCCCGAGTGACCCGGCTGGGCGCCTTCGTCTTGGCGGAGACGCGGAAGCTCTTGAGGGGCGCAACTTGCAGCATGTCCTCAACGATTCGGGGCCAGCCGTTGCTGCCGTCTGGGGTTGCATCGACTCCGAGGTCGAGCCTCATCGTCCGCGCCAGCTCGTCGGCCAGATCGCGGGCTTCGCCAAACCAGATCCGCCGCCCACGTGATTCCAACGGCAAGGTCTCAAAAGAGGGGGAACTGGGGTGCACGATGCCGAACTGGGCCGCATCACAGGGGCCGGGACGCGGTGTGCGAGGAAACGGCCCCGGCAAGCTCGCCATCGCCGAGGAGACCCAATGGATCGGCGGCCACTCAGCGAAGAGGGCGGCCTGGCGGGTGGGACCGCCATCGGGACGAGCCCGCAGCTTCGGTTTGCCGACCTTTATCTGAAGGAGAAGCGCCTGTCTCTCAGTCGGCCCTTCGCGCGATTCCCGGTCATACCTCTCCCCAACAAGCATCAGGTCGCCAATCTCGACCGTCGGCGCGCTCCCATGGCCCCATTGCGGCCGGACCTGGAATGGCGAGCCATGGACCAGAGCCGTCTCCACTTTCACCGAGAGCGAGAGGCCGGAGCCGGCGATGCGCCGCGCGACCGCCTGCTCGAGATTCGTGGCCACGAGTGCGTGGAAGTTCTCGATGAAGTCGACCTCGCTCGGCCCAGCCTTCCTCGGCCTCGCCGTCGCCCGAGCGTCGGCGAGGAGCCGGGCGAAGACTTCGCGGAGTGGGTCCTGCAGAGCCTTGTCAAGAGGGGCCATCAAGCCGAAAGGCTAAGTGTGGTCTCACAGCCGGCGCAGCGAAGAAGCCGGCTGAGCCGCCGATCCCAACCGGGCCGCTGCACGGCCGCCGTCGGCGGATCTCGTCAGAATGGCGTCCGTGAGCGGAGGCGAAGGCTCGGAAGCGGTTTCGCCGACGGCTCACTACACCGGGGAGACCTGGGTCCGGAGCGGCCTCTCCCATCCTCAGCTTGCGACGTGGCAGGGGCGGGTGCTTCATCGCGGGCTCGCTTTGCCCCTCGCGGCAAGCAGGACGCTCGGCGGGCCGACCCTGGACGGGCTGCTCCTCGCTCGTCACCGAATCATCGACTCGATCCTTGACGATCTGATTCGCGGCGGCGTAAGCCAGGTGGTTGAGGTCGCCTGCGGGATGTCTCCCAGGGGCTGGCGATTCACCGAGCGGTTCGGAGAGCGGCTTACCTATATCGAGGCGGACCTGCCGGGGATGGCGCAACGAAAGCGCGACGCGCTGGCCCGGATGGAGTCGCTGACGGACCGCCATCGTGTGACCGACTTGGATGTGCTCCAAGACGGTGGCCCGGGCAGCCTCGAGGCTCTTGTCGAAACCCTGGATCCGGCTGAGGGACTGGCGATCGTCAGCGAGGGTCTGCTGACCTATCTGGACGACGACACCGTTGACGCGCTTTGGACCCGGCTCGCCACGGCCCTCGGGCGGTTCGACAAGGGCGTCTACCTGTCGGACCTGCGCTTTGCGAGGCCGGATCGGGGGCTCCAGGAGCGGACTTTCGACCTCATCCTCGGCGCCTTCGTGCGCGGGAAGGTCCACGCCTATCGCGGTGACGAAGCTACGGCCGAGGCGGCGTTGCGGAGCGCCGGCTTCGCGGAAGCCCGGCTGCACCGCGGCGACGAGCATCCGGCGGCCGCAGACGTTCGCAGCGATCCGGGCGCGGGCGTGGTCTGCATCGTCGAGGCC
>JBKPOV010000140.1:0-11181 GCA_046733315.1 Actinomycetota bacterium | reverse complement strand
GAGCAAGGACGCAGGGAGCGTGGCGTGCTTTTGCACGCGAGCGACCGAGGACGCGGCTATGCGCCGGTCAGGCGGCCTCAGAAGTCCACAGAGCGGCCGACGGAGAAGCCGTCGACCTGGAGGATCTTGGCGATCGTCTGGTCGTGCACGGGTGCGTCAGTGGTCAGCGCCATCACGGCGCGCTCGCCGTCCTCCTCGGCGCCAACTGCGGCGGAGACGATGTTGACCCCCTCCTCGCCGAACATCGTGCCGACCCGGCCGATCATGCCGGGGCGATCGGCGTAGCGGAAGACGGCGATGTGCTCGGCGAAGGGCAGGTAAAAGCTCTCGCCCCAGACCGAGACCAGGTAGGGCTCGTTGCGCGGGCCGACGCCTGTGCCGGCGACCTCCACCTCTTCGTCTCCAGAGCGCAGCCGAACCGTGACCAGCTCGGTGAAGTCGTCGGAGCTCGCCTCCTTGGTCTCGACCAGATCGACGCCGCGTTCCTCGGCCATCTGCGGCGCGTTGACGAGGTTGACCGGCTCCTCGGTGTGGCCGGAAAGAATGCCGACGAGGACGGCGATGCCGAGCAGGCGCGTGTCGTGTTGGGCGAGTTTGCCGCGAAACTCGACCGAGACGCGATCGACGGGCCCCTGGCCGAGGCCCTCGGCGAGCCGGCCGAGCTTTTCGCAGAGCGGCACGAAGGGAGAGAGCGCTTCCATCTCCTCAGGTCGCACCGCGGCGATGTTGACCGCGTTGGTGACCACGGCACCGGTCAGCGCCGCCGTCACCTGTTCGGCGGTGACAACCCCGGCGCGGTCCTGCGCCTCAGCCGTTGAGGCGCCGAGGTGCGGGGTGACGACGACGTCATGACGGGCGAAGATCGGGTGCTCGGTGAAGGGCTCGGAGGGGAAGACGTCGAGGGCCGCGCCGCCGACCTTGCCGGAGTCCAGCCCGGCGGCGAGGGCATCGAGGTCGACTAGCTCGCCGCGGGCGCAGTTGACGATTCGCACGCCGTCCACCATCGCCGCGATCGCATCGGCATCGATCAGGTTGATCGTGTCGGGGGTCTTGGGCACGTGAACGGTGACCACGTCTGCGCGGCCGAAGAGGTCCTCGAGGCTCTCCGCGCCCTCCACTCCCAGTTCCCGAAAACGCTCCGCCGAGACGAACTTGTCGAAGGCGATGACGTCCATCTCGAAGGCTTGCGCGCGTTTGGCGACGAGCTGGCCGATCCGGCCGAAGCCGACGATGCCGATCGTCTTGCCATAAAGCTCGGCGCCCTTGTACTTGGCGCGGTCCCAGCGACCGTCGACGAGGGCGCCGTGCGCCTGGGGAACGTTGCGAAAGAGCGCCAGGGCCAGGGCCAGGGTGTGCTCGGCCGCGGCGACCGAGTTCGATTCCGGCGCGTTGGCGACGACGATGCCGCGGCGCGTCGCGGCCGGGATGTCGACGTTGTCGACGCCGGTGCCGGCGCGGCCGATCACCTTGAGGTTGGTGGCCCGCTCGATCAGCTCGGGCGTCAGCTTCGTCGCCGAGCGAATCAGGATCGCGTCATAGCCGCCAATCGCCTCGGCAAGCTCCTCGTCCGACATCTCGAGGCCAAGCTCGACCTCGAAGTTCTGCCGGAGCAGGTCGACGCCGGAGTCGGCGATCCTCTCCTTGACCAGAACCTTCATCGGCGGGTCTCCCCCACGTTCTCGACTACCCACTCGATGCAGGCGGTCAGCGCTTCCACATCAGCGGGCTCAACCGCCGGGAACATGCCGATCCGCAGCTGGTTGCGCCCCAGCTTGCGGTAGGGCTCGACGTCGACGATGCCGTTGGCGCGCAGCGTCGCGGCGACGGCCGCCGCATCGACGGCGTCGTCGAAATCGATCGTGCCGACGACCAGCGAGCGCTTGGCGGGATCGGCGACGAACGGTGTCGCGAAGTCCGAGCTCTCGGCCCAACCGTAAAGGTGCCCCGAGGAGGCCGAGGTGCGCTCGACGCACCAATCGAGCCCGCCGCCGCCGAGCATCCACTCGACCTGATCGGCGAGCAACAGCAGGGTGGCGAGCGCCGGCGTGTTGTAGGTCTGCCCCTTGCGCGAGTTCTCCAACGCAGTCTGCAGGGAGAGGAAGTCAGGTTGCCAGCGACCAGCGGTTCCGTCGAGTTCCTCGATCCGCGCGATCGCTGCGGGGCTGAGCAGCGCCAGCCAGAGGCCGCCGTCAGCGCCGAAGGCCTTCTGCGGGGCGAAGTAGTAAACGTCGGCCTGGCTCGCGTCGAGCGGCAGGCCGCCGGCGCCGGACGTTGCGTCAATGAGAATCAGCGCATCGCCGCTGCCCGTAGGGCGCTGGACCGGGACCATCACCCCGGTCGAGGTCTCGTTATGTGCCCATGCGATCGCGTCGGCCGCCGGGTCGACGACGGGCGCGGGCGCATCGCCCGGATCGGCCTCGACCACGATCGGGTCCTGAAGGAACGGTGCCCCCTTGGTCGCCTTGGCGAACTTCTGCGAGAACTCGCCGTAGGTGAGGTGCAGAGCACGCTCTCGCACCAGCCAGGCACAGGCAGCGTCCCAGAAGGCGGTCGTACCCCCGTTGCCGAGCGCGATCTCATAGCCGTCCGGCAGCGAGAAGAGCTCGGTGAGGCCCAAGCGCACACGGCCGACGAGGTCGCGCACAGGAGCCTGCCGGTGCGAGGTGCCCATCAGCTTCGATTGCGCGGCCAGCTTCTCCAGCGCCTCCGGCCGCACCTTCGAAGGCCCACAGCCGAAGCGTCCGTCGGCCGGCTTGAGCTCGGTGGGAATCTTGGCGGCGGTCGAGGTCGTCATCGGGAGGCGACAGGTTATTGACCGTCGCGGGTGGACCTCGGGAAGGCCCGCTGCATAAGCTGACGACCATGAGCGAGACCAGCGATCAATCAATCAGCAAGGGCGACGGCTACGCGGTCGCCAACCTCAACGACCTCGGCGAGGGCCCCGGGTTCCGCAAGATCCGCAAGGAGCTCGGGGTCACGGCCTTCGGCGTCAACGCGATCGTGCTGCCGCCGGGGTATGAGACCGGCAGCCACTACCACGACGAGCAGGAGGAGCTCTACTTCTTGCACCAGGGCCGCGTCGCGATCGAGTTCGGCGACGGCACCAGCCACCAGCTCGAGCCCGGCGGTCTAGCCTGGGTCGCCGCCTCAACCGTCCGCAAGCTCCGCAACCTCAGCGACTCCGAAGAGGCGGTCTATGTCGTCGTCGGCGGCAAGGATGGCTACGTCGGCCGCGACGGCCGCCAGCCAGAGGGCGAGACTCACCGCTAAGACTCAAGCGCCGGGGATCCAGGTCCCCCTCCCCGGAGGCCGTTGCGCAGCAGATCGCCGCTGAAGGTTCGGAGCGCGGTCCCTGAGCCTCCGTGGGAGGGGGACCTGGATCCCTTCCACGTGCTCTGAGATGCGCGGCCCGAAGCTTGGAAGGAGGTCCGGAGCCCCTCTCCATGAAGCTTGGGGACCACGCTTCGAAGTACGGGAACGATTCAGCTGCGCGACGGCTTCAGGGAGAGGGGCTCCGGACCTCCCCCACGCTTACGTAATCGAAGCTCAGAACTCCTGGTCGACCCAAGGCATCATGTCGCGCAGGTCCTTGCCGACCTTCTCGACCTGATGGCCCTTGCCCTCCTCGCGCATGCGAGAAAGGTTCTCGCCGCCGGCGCGGTTCTCGGCGATCCACTCGCGGGCGAACTCGCCTGACTGGATCTCGGCGAGGATCTCTTTCATCGCCGCCCGTGACTCCTCGCCGATGACGCGCTTGCCGCGGGTCATGTCGCCGTACTCGGCGGTGTTGGAGATCGAGTAGCGCATGCCCTGGATCCCCTTCTCGTACATCAGGTCGGCGATCAGCTTGAGCTCGTGCAGGCACTCGAAGTAGGCGAGGCGCGGGTCGTAGCCGGCCTCGACGAGAGTCTCGAAGCCAGCGCGGACGAGCTCGCTGGCGCCGCCGCAGAGGACCGCCTGCTCGCCGAAGAGGTCGGTCTCGCACTCGTCCTTGAAGGTGGTCTCGATCACCGCGGCACGGCCACCGCCGATGGCCGAGGCGTAGGCGAGGACAAGGCCGTGGGCGTTGCCGGTTGCGTCCTGCTGGACCGCCATCAGACAGGGGACGCCGCGGTCTTCCTCGTACTGGCGGCGGACCAGGTGACCGGGACCCTTGGGCGCGATCATGCCGACGTCGACGCCGGCCGGCGGCACGATCTGCTCGAAGTGGATCGCGAAGCCGTGGGCGAAGAGCAGCAGGTTGCCGGGGGCGATGCCGTCGGCGATCTCCGCCTCCCAGACCTCGGCCTGCTTCTCGTCGGGCAGCAGGATCATCACCGCGTCGCCGCGGCTGGCGGCTTCGGCGATGTCGAGCACCTCGAGGCCGGCCGCTTCGGCTTCGCCGCGGCTGGAGGAATCGGGACGCAGGCCGACGACCACGTCGACCCCCGAGTCCTTCAGGTTGAGCGCGTGCGCGTGCCCCTGGGAGCCGTATCCGAGGATGGCGACGGTCTTGCCCTGCAGCAGCGAGAGGTCGGCGTCGGAGTCGTAAAAGATGTCCTGCTTGTTGTCATCTGGCATGCGCCGCAGGCTATCGGAGCGCTCTGCGCATCAGCTTGCCGGAGGGCGTGCGCGGCAGCGCCGCCGCCAGCTCGACTCGCTTCGGAACCTTGAAGCCGGGCAACGACTCGGCGCAGTGGCGGCGCAGCTCGTCGGGACTGACCGTGGAGCCGTCCTGGAGGACGACGATCGCGGTCACCGCCTGCTGCCACTCGGGGTCATCGCGGCCGACGACGGCTGCGTCGGCGACCTCGGGATGGCGCAGCAGCACTTTCTCCACTTCGGCCGGGATCACGTTCTCGCCGCCACTGACGATCATGTCGTCGATCCGGTCCTCGACGTAGAGGAAGCCTTCCTCGTCGATGCTGCCGAGGTCGCCGGTGTGCAGCCAGCCATCGGCATCGGCGCGGCCGGGGGCGACGGTCGGGCCCTGGACGAGGATCTCGCCGTCCTGGATGCGCAGGTGCGTGGTCAGCAGCGGCCGGCCCGCAGAGCCGAGCTTGCGGCGGGCATCGGCGGGAGCCAGGGTCGTCACCTGCGAGCAGGTCTCGGTGAGGCCGTAGGTCTGGACGACCGTGGCACCACGGCCGAGCGCCTCCTCGAGCGGGTCCTCGGGCACCGGGCCGCCGCCGACCAGGATCGCTCGCGGGCCGGAGAGATCGGCGCCTGCGTCGAGTAGCCGGGCAAGCATCGTCGTCACCAGCGAGACCACGCTGACCTCCCCCCGGTCAAGCGTCTCGGCGACGCGGTCGACGTCGAAGCCGTCGTGGATCTGCGCCGCGGTCCCGTAAATGACCGAGCGCATGACGATGCTGAGCCCGGAGACATGACTGAGCGGCAGGCAGCAGAGCCAGCGGTCCTCAGGGTTGACGCCGATGTTGAAAGCCGAGGCGACGGCGCTCCAGAGGAAGTTGCCGTAGGTGAGGCCGATCGGCTCAGGCGATCCGGTGCTGCCGCTGGTCAGCACGCGACCGGCGATGTCATCCATGTCGTGCTCTCCCAGCAAGGGCAGGTCGGCCTCGGTTTGGGTCAGCTCGCCGGCGTCGTCGAGGTCGACGGCGGGCTCCTCGGCCGCGATCACGGCAGAGCGCTCCTGCGAGGAGAGGCGTGGGCTGAGCGGCAGCAGTACCGCGCCGGCCTTCATCAGGGCGTGGACCATCACCACCTGCTCGCGGCGCGGATGCATCGTCATCGCCACCGTCGAGCCGCGGCGCACGCCGTGGGCAATCAAGCGACGCGCCACCCACGTTGCCTCTGCCTCTAGCTCGGCGTAGGTCACCTCAGAGCCGTCCGCGACTAGTGCGGTTCGCTCCGGGCAGCTCTGCGATCTCTGGGCCAGCCAGTCGTCGAGTTTCATCGGCGGGATATCGTGCCCATCATGCCCAAACGTCACAAGGAAGCCCCGTCCGAGGAGACCCTTCACGCACCGATCGAGTGGCGAAGCGCCGCCGAGTACAGCGACGTCCACTACGAGGTGGCTGAGGGAATCGCCAAGATCAGCATCGACCGGCCCGAGACCCTCAACGCGTTCCGGCCTCAGACCCTGATCGAGATTTCCGCCGCTCTCGAGCTGGCTCGCGAGGACACCGAGGTCGGCGTGGTGATCCTCACCGGCAAGGGGCAGAAGGCGTTCTGCTCCGGCGGCGATCAGCAGGTCCGCGGCGACACCGGGTACGTCGCCGAGGGCGCTTCCGTCGGCCGCTTCCACGTCACCGATCTGCAGGTGCAGATGCGGCGACTGCCGAAGCCCGTGGTCGCGATGGTGGCCGGTTACGCGATCGGCGGCGGCCATATCCTGCACGTCTGCTGCGACCTCACGGTCGCCGCGGACAACGCCGTCTTTGGCCAGACCGGGCCGCGCGTCGGCTCGTGGGACGGCGGATTCGGCGCCTCCTTGTTGCGCGACCTCGTCGGGACGAAGAAGGCCAAGGAGTTCTGGCTCCTCTGCCGCCAGTACGACGCCGAGGAGGCTCGTGAGATGGGCCTGGTCAACGCTGTGGTCCCACTTGACCGCCTCGAAGCCGAGACGGTCGCCTGGTGCCGCGAGATGCTCGCCCTCTCGCCCTTCGCCCTGCGCCTGGTCAAGGCCAGCTTCAATGCCCACGAGGACGGCTATGCCGGGATCCAGCAGTTGGCCCACGACACCAACCTGCTCTTTTACGGCAGCGAGGAGGCGCGGGAGGGGCGCGAGGCGTTCAAGGAGAAGCGGGCGCCTGATTTCGGCCAGTTCCCGAGGCGACCGTGAGGGCCGGAGGGCGCGGGCAGGGGGTTTCGCTTAACTTTTTCGGTGGAGAGTGGAGATGCTGACGCCGCAAGGCCCTGCCGAAAAAGTACAAGACGCTCCACCCCCTGCCCGCGCCCTCCGGCGTTACGGGGCAGCTCTATGAGGATCTGGTTGATGGCAGCCAGGCCGCGGACCCTGCCGGCGGCGATAGCTCCGGTGCTGGTTGGGACGGCTGCGGCTGTGGAATGGGCTGGGGAGCTTCCAAGGGTCGGCGCGTTCCTCGCGGCCCTCATTGGTTCGATCTTCATCCAGATCGGGACGAACCTGGCGAATGACTATTCGGATGCGCGGCGGGGCGCCGATACGGCCGACCGGCTTGGGCCGGTGCGGGTGACTTCGGCGGGGTTGGTGACGCCGCGGCGGGTCCTCCACGCGACCTGGATCGCGTTTGGTGTCGCGGTTGCGTGCGGGATCTACCTCGCGGCCGTTGCCGGGTTGGTGATCCTGCTGATCGGCGCCTTCTCGATCGCCGCCGGTGTCCTCTACACCGGCGGGCCCCGCCCCTATGGCTATGCCGGTCTCGGCGAGGTCTTCGTCTTCCTCTTCTTCGGGCTGGTCGCCGTCAACGGCTCCTACTACGTGCAGCTCGAGCAACTCGACGCGCTGCCGCTGGGCCTCTCGATCGCGGTCGGCTTCCTTGCCACAGCGATCCTCGTCGTCAACAACGTGCGCGACATCGAGACGGATAAGCGGGCCGGCAAGATGACGCTCGCGGTGAGGATGGGACGCCACAACGCCGTCGTCCTCTACCGCTCGCTCGTGCTCGGCGCCTTCGTCGTGCTGCCGATCGCCCTGCTCGCCGGGGGCGGCAGCCTGCTCCCCCTGATCGGCCTGCTTGCCCTGCCGATGGCAATTGGACCGATGCGCACGATGACCAACCGCAGCGACGGTCCCTCCCTCAACGGCGCCCTAGCGGCAACCGGCGCTCTTCTTGCCGTCTTCAGCCTGCTGGTCTCGCTCGGGTTGCTGCTGGCCAGCTGATGCGCCTCGCGTCGGTCGAGGTCATCCCCTATTCGCTGCCCTTTCGCGAGCCGTATGTGACGGCCCGGGGACAGATCGACCGACGGGAGATGGTGCTCTTGCGACTGCGTTCGGACGACGGCCTCGTCGGGCTGGGCGAAGCGGTTCCCCTTTCGCTGCGGGGCGGCACAGGGCTCGCGCATGTTGTCGATGAGCTCGAACAGTTGGCCGAGCGGACCTCGCTGGACGAGGCGATGCTGCAGGGCGATGCGCTGCGCCTTTCCGCCCCCGCCCGCTGCGCGGCGCTCACCGCGCTGCTCGACCTGCGGGGCCGAAGGACCGCCGCAGGCTCGGCGAGCCCGGTCGAAAACGAGGGAGTTGAGTGCAACGCGACCTTGGTCTCCGGCGAGCCAGCGGCGGTCGCCGCAGCGGCGACGGAGTGGGCCGAAGACGGGTTCAAGACTTTCAAGCTGAAGCTCGGGACGGGCGATGATTTTGCGCAGGTCTTTGCCGTGCGCGAGGCACTCGGACCGCGAGCGCGGCTACGCCTCGACGTCAATGCGACATGGAGCGTCGAGACGGCAAAGCAGATGCTGAAGGCGCTGGAGCCTCTGGAGATCGAGCTCGTCGAGCAGCCAGTGGCGACGCTGGAGGAGGCCGCGGAGGTGGCGGCGTCGACATCGATCCCGATCGCCGGCGATGAGAGCATCGAGACCAGGTCCGACGCGGAACGGGCGCGAGAGATGAACGCGTGCGCGCTGACGGGGATCAAGCTCTCCAAGGTCGGCGGTCCGGAGACCGCGATAGAGATCGCGGAGGTACTCCCGGCCTATCTCTCCAGCGCCCTCGACGGACCGGTGGGCATCGCCGCGGCCGCTCAGGTCGCACAGACACTCCGGGGGGCCGCCTCGGCTGACGGTCCCGGCCTCGCCCATGGCCTTGCGACGCAGCGTCTTTTCTCCTCGACGATTGCCGCGCGCGAGTCCGAGATCCGCAACGGAATGCTCTATCCACCTCCGGGCCCAGGCCTCGGCGTCGAGATCGACGAGGCGGCGCTCCAAGCTCACCGGCTTTAGATTGGCGCCTTTCTCCCGCATAGCGACGGAAACGCGCCAATAGGCTCCTCGGATGGACCAAACCAACGGCAACACGGCGCTCGCCTCGGCTTTTGTCGAGGAGCTGGCGCGGGGCGGCCTGCACCACGCGGTGATCTCCCCCGGCTCCCGCTCGACCCCACTTGCTGTTGCGCTCTGGCGCCAGCCCGAGATCGAGGTGAGCGTGATCATCGACGAGCGCTCGGCAGCGTTCTTCGCGCTGGGGGCGGCGCAGGCGAGTGGGCAACCGGTGGCGATGCTGTGCACTTCGGGCACGGCCGCGGCGAACTACCACCCGGCGGTCTGCGAGGCCGACCAGTCCGGGGTGCCGCTGATCGCCCTCAGTGCCGACCGACCGCCGGAGTTGCGCGGGATCGGCGCCGGGCAGACGATCGATCAGGTCAAGCTCTACGGCTCCTCGGTGCGCTGGTTCTGCGAAGTCGGCACGCACGAGGCCGACGACGACGGCTTGCTGCACTATCGCTCGGTCGCCTGCCGGGTGCTGGCGGCAGCACGGGGGGAGCCCCGGCCTGGACCGGTCCATCTCAACCTTCCCTGGCGCGAGCCGCTGGCCCCCGTGCCGGTCGAGGGCGCCGTGACGGCCACCGATCCGCTCGCCCTCGAGGGGCGCGGGGCGCGCCCGCTCACCGCGGTCACCCCGATCGACCTCGAGCCGTCGGCTTTCCTTCTGGACGAGGTCGCGGCACACATCGGTGAGGCGAGCTCCGGCGTGATCGTCGCCGGCCGCCAGCTCGACCCGGAGCTGCGCGAGCCGCTCGCCCACCTCGCTGGGGCCGCGGGCTTCCCGATCCTCGCTGAGCCGACATCGCAGCTACGCTGCGGGCCGCACGACCGCTCCAACGTGGTCTCGGCCTATGACCTGCTGCTGCGCGACGAGCGCTTCGCCCACGGCGTCACACCCGATCTGGTCCTGCGCTTTGGCGAGATGCCGACCAGCAAGCCGCTGCGCAACTGGTTGACCGCAAGCGGTGCCGACCAGATCGTCGTTGACCCCCACGGCGGCTGGAACGAGCCGACGAACCGTGCCGCTGCGGTGCTGCGCGCCGACCCGACTGAGCTGGCGGCGGGCTGGGCGGTGCGCGTCGAGAAGAAAGAGCGCCGAGCCCCGCAGTGCTGGCTCGATGCCGATCGCACAGCCCGAGACGCAGTCGAGGAGGCGCTCGCGGGTGGGGAGATCTCCGAGCCGGCTCTGCACGATGCCCTCGGCCGCGCCCATCGAGACGGCGACCTCGTCTACACGGCTTCGAGCATGCCAATTCGTGATCAGGAGTCGTTCCTGCCCTCGACAAGCGCCGACGCGATCTTCCTTAGCAACCGAGGTGCGAACGGCATCGACGGTCTGATCTCTTCCGGGATCGGCGCTGCCCGCGCGAGCGGGCGGCCGACCACGATCGTCACCGGTGACCTCGGCCTGCTGCACGACATCGGCGGTCTCGCCGCGCTGCGCGAGGTCTCCACGCCGGTCCGCGTCGTCGTCATCGACAACGACGGCGGCGGCATCTTCGGCTTCCTCCCCCAGGCTCAGGCACTGGCCGGCGCGGAGTTTGAGGCGCTGCTGGGGACGCCCCGCGGACTCGACGTCGCCCGCGCCGCCGAGCTCTTCGACTTGCCGCACCGCAAGCTGGAGGCTCCCTCCGAACTGGCCGGCGCACTGGCTGCCGGCACCGGCCTGATCGCGGTCGAGACAGATCGGGCCGCCAACGTCGATTTGCATCGGCAGATGAGCGCCGCGGTGTCCCGGGCGATCAACGAATGAGCTCCGGCCGCCTTCACCACCTGGACGCCCTCCGTGCCCTGACGATGGTGCTGATCCTGCCCGCGCACGCGGTGGCGCTGATGGGACTGCGCGGTGGCTGGAACGACGCGGAGGCGACGATCTACTGGCTGATCCACGCCTTTCGCCTGCCGCTCTTCTTCCTGGTCGCCGGCTTCTTTGCGGCGCTGCTAATCGACGCCCGCGGGGCGGAGGCCGTGGCCCGCAACCGACTGATCCGGATTGGCATTCCCCTCGCCTTCGTCGTCACCGTCGTGGCGCCGGGGCTGGGCCTGCTGCTGCAAGAGCTGGCGACTGGCCCAGATAGCTCTGGCACTCAGGGGCTCGCCGCCCTCACCGAGTTCCACCCCTCATACGTGTGGTTCCTCTGGTATCTGGCCATGCTCTACGCGGCGGCCTTGGTGCTGCGGTTCGGCCTTGAGCGTAGCGCGGAGGCAAGGGGGTTGCTGCGCCGCGCCGGCTCACGACTCATCCCGCATGGCGTTGCGCCGCTCCTGCTCGCCGTGCCC
>JBKPOV010000139.1:0-11159 GCA_046733315.1 Actinomycetota bacterium | reverse complement strand
GTCATGTTTTTCGCACAGACCACTCAGCGAGAGCCGCCCCGCGCCCGGCGAAAAACCCAGCCCCCGGGGAGGCACCCCCGACGGACCACCCGCCAAGTCGAACCGTTAAGCCCCGCGCCTTGGCCGCTTCGGCCTCCGCGCCGGCGGCCCCACAATCTTTTCCGGCCCCTCCCGCTCCTCAAGCGCGACGTACTCCCGCTCCCGCTCCCCCGTATAGATCTGCCGCGGCCGAGCAATCTTCTGCTCGGGGTCGTCGTTCATCTCCATCCACTGCGCGACCCACCCGGCCGTGCGGGGGATGGCGAAGATCACCGTGAACATCTCGGTCGGGACGCCCAGCGCCTCGTAGATGATCCCCGAGTAGAAGTCGACGTTGGGGTAGAGCTTGCGCGAGGTGAAGTAGTCGTCGTCGAGGGCGCGCTTCTCCAGCTCGCGGGCGATCTCGATCAGCGGGTTGTACTCGGTCGCCTCAAAGATCTCGTCCATGTGCTGCTGGATGATCCGCGCCCGCGGGTCGTAGTTCTTGTAGACGCGGTGGCCGAAGCCCATCAGCTTCGCTTCCCGCGCCTTCACCTTCTCGAGGAAGGCGGGGATATTCTCGACCGAGTCGATCTCGCGCAGCATTCGCAGCACCGCCTCGTTGGCGCCGCCGTGCAGCGGTCCGTAGAGCGCCGCGACGCCGGCCGCGACGGCGGAGTAGGGGTCGACGTCGGAGGAGCCGACCCCGCGCACGGCGCTGGTCGAGCAGTTCTGTTCGTGGTCGGCGTGGAGGATGAAGAGGACGTCGAGCGCTTTCGAGAGGCTCTCCTTCGGCACGTGCTTCATCTCGGTCTTCTTGAACATCATCGAGAGGAAGTTCTCGGCGAAGTTGAGGTCGTTGTCCGGATAGACGTAGGGCAGGCCCATGTTGTGCCGGTAGGAGAAGGCGGCAAGCGTCGGCACCTTGGCGATCAGGCGGACGGCCGCCATGTAGCGCTCTTCGGGGTCGTCGATCTGCTTCGCATCCGGGTAGAAGGTGGAGAGCGCGCCGACCCCGGCGAGCAGCATTCCCATCGGGTGGGCGTCATAGCGGAAGCCCTCGAAGAACTGCTTGAGATCCTCGTGGACGAAGGTGTGGTGGGTGATGTCGTAGACCCAGCGGTCGAGCTGCGGGCCGGTGGGCAACTCGCCGAAGATCAGCAGGTAGGCGACCTCGAGGAAGGTCGATTTCTCGCAGAGCTGCTCGATCGAGTAGCCGCGGTGTTCGAGCACGCCGGCCGCACCGTCAATGAAGGTGATCGAGGAGCGGCAGGCCGCCGTGTTGGTGAAGGCCGGGTCGTAGGCCATCGTGCCGAATTCGTCCTCGTCGACCTTGATCTGGCGAAGGTCCATCGCCCGCACGGTGCCGTCTGTGATCGGCAGCTCGTACGTCTTGCCGGTGCGGTTGTCGGTGACGGTAAGCGACTCGGAGCCGGTGCTGGCGCCTCCGTCTGCGGCTGCGTCTCTGATCTGCTGCTCGGTGGCCATCACCCCTCCTCGAGCTGTTTGAACTGGAGCGGCCAGTATCGCAGTTCGGTTGACCCAGCCTGTTGCGCTGCGGAGAACGCGGGAGCTATTCGGCGGCGGCCGGGAGGGGCTCGAAACGGGTCATGGCGTGCAGCTCGGCGAAGCGCTCCTCGATCTCCTCGCGGCTGAGGGCGGCAACTCGCTCGGTGCCGAACTGCTCGACGTTGAAGGAGGCGAGAACCGTGCCGTAGCCCATCGCCCGGCGCAGGCAGGCCTGATCGAGCTCGCCCTCGTGCCCGTCGAGGTAGCCGATGAAGCCCCCCGCGAAGCTGTCGCCGGCGCCGGTCGGATCGCGCACGTCCTCGAGCGGGAAGCCCGGCAGGGCGAAGAAGCTGTCCTGCGTAAAGAGTGCCGCGCCGTACTCGCCCTGCTTGGCGACGACGGCGCGGGGGCCGTAGCCCATCACGGCGCGGGCGGCGCGGGCGAGGTTGGGCTCGCCGGTCAGCTGGCGGATCTCGGCATCGTTGAGGATCACGCAATCGACCTCGGCGATCGCCCCCAGCAGTGAGTCCTTGGCCGTGTCGATCCAGAGGTTCATTGAGTCCAGGGCGGAGAAGCGAGCTGCCTGGCACTGGGCGCGGACCTGACGCTGCAGGTCGGGCTGGATGTTGGCGAGGAAGAGCGTGTCGGCACCCTGGGAAGCGGGGGAGAGCTTTGGCTCGAACTCGCCGAAGACGCCGAGCTGCGTGTCCTCGGTGTGGGCGACGTTGAGGTCGAACTCGTAGCGGCCGCGCCAGAAGAACGACTCGCCGCCCGCGACCCGCTCGATGTCCTCGGTGCGGATGCCGCGCCGCTCCAGCACCTCGAACTCGGCCGGACCGAAGTCGTCGCCGACCGGACCGACGGGACGCACCTCGGTGAAGAAGCTGGCGGCGAGCGAGAAGTGGACGGCGGCGCCGCCGAGCATGCGGTTGCGCTCGCCGAAGGGGGTGCGGACGCTGTCGAATGCGATTGAGCCGACTACGGTCAGGGACATGGGGCGGCAGGGTAGCGGGGGTTGGGTGCGTCTTGGTGTGTGCCTATGTTCGCTCGGCTGACGCCTCGCTCACCAATTTGGAGCCGCTTCGCGGGCTGATGATTACCTTGCCGGGGGCCGCTTCGCGAGGCACCCACCAAGACGCACCCAACCCCGGTCACGCCCGCCCGCCTATGGGTCTGAGCCGCTCGGAGGGCCGACGACTATGGTTCGCCGCCGTGAAGGCGGTGCAGATAGAGGAGTTCGGGGGGCCGGAGAAGCTTCGGGTGGTCGATGTCGATGACCCGCAGGCCGGCGAGGGGATGGTCGTGGTCGAGGTGGCGCGGAGCGGGATCAACTTTGCCGATACGCACGCGACTCGGAACGATTATCTGGCTGAGCAGTCGCTGCCGCTGATTCCGGGAGCTGAGGTGAGTGGGCGTACTGCCGATGGTCGTCGGGTCGCCGCGCTGCTGGGCAGTGGGGGCTATGCGCAGAAGGTGGCCGTGCCCGAGGCGCTGTTGGTGCCGCTGCCCGACGAGGTCGATGACGACCAGGCGGCGGCGCTGTTGCTGCAGGGCCTCACGGCGCTGGCGCTGGTCCAGCGCTGCGCGCGGATCGAGGCCGGCGAGACGCTCGTGGTCGAGGCAGCCGCCGGCGGCACCGGCAATCTCGCGGTCCAGTTGGGCAAGCGGGCCGGAGCAAAGGTGATCGGGCTTGCCTCCAGCGAGGAGAAGCGGGCGCTGGTCGAGCGGCTGGGAGCGGATGCCACCGTCGATTCGCGCACTGAGAACCTGGGCGACGCGATCCGCGAGGCGAACGGCGGCGAGCGCGTCGACGCAGTTCTCCACATGAGCGGCGGCGACGCGTTTGACGAAGAGCTGGGCATCCTCGCCCCGTTGGGACGCATGGTCGTCTTCGGGATCGCCTCGCGCGAACAGCGCGACGTCTCAACCGCGGCCCTGCTGCGCGGCTCGAAGTCGGTGGTCGGCTTCTGGCTGGTGCACCTGCTGGCCAAGCGGGAGCTGGTCGTGCCGATGATCGGGGAGTTGCTCGCTGCGGTTGCCGCCGGCGAGCTGGAGGTCACCGTCGGCGGCGTCTACCCGCTCTCCGACGCCGCTCGCGCCCACGAAGACCTGATAGCCCGTCGCACCAGCGGCAAGCTCCTCCTGGACCCGTCCCGATGAACGGCGCATCCGACATTCACCACACCCAGGTGTGGTCAAACTCGGAAGGGCGTGTGCGATGACCGCCTTCCGCGAGCTCGGCCTCTCGCCGCAGCTCCAGCAGGCCCTCGACGAGCTTGGTTACGAGGATCCGACGCCGATCCAGGACCAGGCGATCCCCGAGCTGCTTGGTGGCCACGACGTGATCGGCCAGGCGCAGACCGGCACCGGCAAGACGGCCGCCTTCGGCCTGCCGCTGCTGCAGTACCTCGATCCCGACAACGACGAGGTGCAGGCCGTCGTCCTTACCCCGACGCGCGAGCTCTGCATCCAGGTGACCCAGGCACTCCGCTCCTACGCTGAGCACCTCGACGTCGAGATCGTCGCCGTCTTCGGCGGCGCCCCGATCAAAACGCAGCAAGCCCAGCTGCGCGCCGGTGCCCACGTCGTCGTCGCCACGGTCGGGCGGATGATGGACCTGATGTCGCGGCGTTCGCTGGTCCTCACCGCGGCGCGCTACATCGTCCTCGACGAGGCTGATGAGATGCTCGACCTCGGCTTCATCGAGGACGTCGAGAAGATCCTCCGCATGTGCCCGAGCGGGCGCCAGACGGCGCTCTTCTCGGCGACGATGCCGCCGCCGGTCAAACGCCTCGCCGAGAGCTATATGTATGACCCGACGACGATCAGCATCACCCCGAAGACGCTCACCGTCGACGCGATCTCCCAGGCTTTCGTCGAGGTTCCTGCCAAAGAGAAGGCGACGAGGCTGATCGAGCTGCTGAAGACCGAAGAACCCGAGCAGGCGATCATCTTCTGCCGCACCAAGATCGGCGCCGACCGGCTCGAGCGGACGCTGAAGGACAAGGGCCTCGACGTGAAGGCGCTGCACGGCGATATGAGCCAGGGCTCTCGCGACGGCGTGATGATCGCTTTCAAGGACCACCGTGTGCGGCTACTGGTGGCGACCGATATCGCTGCCCGAGGGCTCGACATCGAGCACGTCACCCACGTGATCAACTACGACGTGCCGGCCTCCTCCGAGGTCTACGTGCACCGCATCGGCCGCACCGGCCGTGTCGGCAGGACCGGCCGCGCGATCACCTTCGTCACGCCGGCCCAGCGCGACGAGATCACCCGCATCGAGCGCGACGTGAAGACGACGATCGGCGAGTGGGAAACTCCCGAGGAGCGCCTCGAGCACGCCCCCCGCCCGCGCCGCCGCGAGCGCAGCGAGGCAAAGCGCGAGGACAACGGCGCGCCCGCGCCCGCCGCCGAGGCCGGCAAGGCCGTGAAGCTCTTCGTCAACCGCGGCGAGCGCAGCGGCATCTCCGAGGAGGACCTGCGCTGGGCCCTGCGGGAGGGCGCCGTCCTCCCTGAGAAGGCAATCCACGACGTCCACGTCCTGCACCGCTTCTCCTTCGTCCACGTCGACTCCGACGTCGCCGAGCGCACCGTCGAGTACCTCGACGGCACCAAGGTGAAAGGCAAAGAGATCCGCCTCGAGGTCGCTAAGAGCTAAGCGGTCAGCTCGGCGATGCGATTAAAGAGCCGCTCGAAGTCGATCGGCTTGGTGATGTAGCCGCTGACCTCGACGTCGGTGGCGGCGCCGGCGTCCATCTCGTCCTGGTGGGCGCTGACGATGAGGACGGGCGTATCGATACCCCCGGCGCGCAGCTCCCGCAAGGCGTCGATGCCGGACTTGCGCGGCATCATCGCGTCGAGCAGGAGGATGTCCGGCGCCGGGCCAGATCTCATCGCTTCGATCACCTCGACGCCGTCGGCCGCTGTGACGACCTCGTAGCCCTCCATCTCCAGGCGCGTGCGCAGCAGGAGCAGGATCGTCTCGGAGTCATCGGCGATCAGGACGCGGGTGCTCACATGACCTCCTGATGGGCCGGCAGCCAGACCCGGAAGGTCGAGCCCTGGCCGGGAGCCGATTCGACCGCGATCCTGCCGCCGTGCAGCTCGACCAGTGACTTGGAGATCGCCAGGCCGAGGCCGGTCCCCCCAACGTGCTGGGTCAACCCGGCGTCTCCGCGCGTGAAGCGCTCGAATATGTGCTCAAGCTGGTCCGCTGCCATCCCAGGTCCGTCGTCGCTCACCGCGAGTTCCACGCCAGCGCCGTTGCCGCTCGCCGCCACGTGGATCGACGCGTTTTCGGGACAGTACTCGTGCGCGTTGGTGAGCAGGTTCACGAGTACTTGCCGGATCCTGTCACGGTCGACCCTGACGTGCGGCAGGGCTGGCTGGATCTCCTGGGTAAGCGACTGGTGCTTTGCCTGGGTCTGGCTCAGCATCGTCCGGACCGGATCTTCGACCAGCGAGGCGACGTCGGTCGGCGCCGCTTTGATCGTCAGCCGTCCGGCGTCGCTGCGGGCGAGGTCGAGCAGGTCGTTGAGCAGCCGCACCAGGTGGCGGGTGTTGTCGAGGATGATCTCGACCGTGTCCGCCTGCGCGGGGCTGAGCTTGTCGCGCTCCAGCATCAGCAGCTCGGCAAAGCCCTGCACCGAGGTGAGCGGGCTGCGCAGCTCGTGGGAAGCGGTGAGGACGAACTCGTCCTTCATCGTTTCCAGTTGGTCGCGCTCGCCGGCGCGGCGCTGCAGCTCGGCGGCCATTTCGTTGAACGCCGTGCCGAGTGAGGCGGTCTCCGAGAGCCCGCCGATTTTGACCCGCGTGTTGAGGTCGCCGGCGGCGAGGCGACCAGATGCCTCGACGAGCTCCTCGAGAGGGCGGCGCATCGAGGCGATCAGGCCGCTGAAGAGCAGGGCGGCGCCGGTTAGACCGGCGATCAGTCCCGCCCCAACCAGCAGCGCCGTGTCGCGGGTCTCGCCACCGATGTCGTCGCGAAGCGCTTGGCGCTTGCGCTGCTGGGAGAGGATCTCGGCGCGGGCCTCGACCGGGTGGGTGCCGCTGGCGAGCCGGTTGCGGGCGGTGATCTCGACCTGGTAGGAGCGCGCCGTCGCGTCCTCGAAGTCCTGGCGCTGCTGCAGGAAACGCGCGACGCCGACCACGGCGAGGCCGGTGAGCACGGCGAAGGCGATCGCAAAGCCGATCGTCAGCCGGTTGGCGAGCGATGGGCTGAGGCGAAATGGGCGTCGGGAATATGCTTGCGCGGCTATGGGCGACGAGGCTACAGGCACTGCCGACGGCACTGCGGAGGCTCCGCAGGGCATCGATCGGGCCGGGGTCGAGGCGTGGTTCGCCGAGCACGTACGGGGCGTGCAGTTGCCCCTCGCCTTCGAGCGTATTTCCGGCGGCCACTCCAATCTGACTTACGGCGTGCGGGACGCTGCAGGCGGGCGCTGGGCGCTGCGCCGCCCCCCGCTCGGCAAGCGCCTCGGCTCAGCCCACGACATGGGTCGCGAGCATCGCGTGGTCTCGGCCCTCGCCGGTACGCCGGTGCCGGTGGCGCCGGTGGTCGGCTTCTGCGAGGACGAGGGCGTCAACGAAGCCCCTTTCTACGTGATGGAGTTCGTCGAGGGCCCGATCCTGCGTGGCCTGGCAGAGGCCGACGCCTTCCCTGATGAAGATGATCGGCGAGCGATCGGCGAGCGCGTCGTCGACACCCTGGTTGAGATCCACGCGGTCGATCCCGACGCCGTAGGCCTCGGCGAGCTCGGTCGCAAGGAGGACTACGTCGCCCGTCAGCTGCGCCGCTGGCAGGGCCAGTGGGAGAAGTCAAAGACGCGTGAGCTGGCGGCGATCGACGCGGTCCACGAGCGCCTCGCAGCGCGCATCCCCGAGCAGGGCGCGGCGACGATCGTCCACGGCGACTACCGCCTCGACAACATGATCCTGACGTCGCGGGGCGAGGTGGCGGCCGTCGTCGACTGGGAGCTCTGCACCCTCGGTGACCCCCTCGCCGACGTCGGTCTGCTGATGGTCTACTGGCCCGAGGCCGGGGAGGAGGGCATCTCGCTCGGCCAACCGGCGACCATGGCCCCCGGCTTCCCCAAGCGGGACGAGCTCAAGGCTCGCTACGCCGAGCGCTCCGGCCGCGACCTCGCCCAGCTCGACTTCTTCGTCGCCCTCGGTTACTGGAAGCTGGCGATCATTCTCGAGGGCGTCTATGCCCGTTATGCAGCGGGCCAGTACGGCAAGGTCGATCCCGGCATAGAAGAGTTCGCCAGGCTGGTCGAGCGCCTCGCCGATGCCGCTGAGCAGGCAGAGCGCCGCGGCCGTTGAGCACAACTTGCGGCTTCTGTTTTGCTTGCGGCTGATCCTGCCTGCCGCCGCAACCCCGGAGGATCTCGCCGGTTGACGGCGAAGGTGGGGCATTCGAGCCTCGTCAATTCAGCCTCAATCCAAGGAGAAATTCTGTGAAGCAGATTCGCAAGCGGCTCACGTACGCAAACGTGATGTCGTCAATCGCCGTCTTCCTGGTTCTGGGTGGCGCTACCGCCGTTGCCGCCAAGAAGATCGGCAGCAATGAAATCAAGGGCAACTCGATCACGACCGGCAAGATCAAGAAGGAAGCCGTCGCCGCCGCAAAGATCAAGAAGAGCGCGGTGACAACGAACAAGCTCGCCAACAACGCGGTGACCACGGCGAAGATCGCCGATGACGCGGTCACCGGCGACAAGGTGAAGGAGTCTTCGCTGGGGGAGGTGCCGAAGGCAAACCTAGCCGTCTCGGCGGAATCCGCTCAACCGCAGGCCTTTGGATCGATCAACACCAACGGCACGGTCGACACCGCTAATTCGAAGAACATCGCCAGCTCGATTCGCCTCACAGACGGCACCTACTGCGTGACCGCTGCGGGCTTTACGCCACGCGGCGGCCAGGTGACGCCGATATTCGGCGGCAGTGGCGGTACCACGGCGCAGCTGAATATCAACACGGGCAACTGTCCCTCACCGGCTGTTCAGGTCCTTACCTGGACTGGCGGGGCGACCCCGGAAAAAAGCGATCTGCCGTTCTTCGTCCTTCTCTACCGTTAGGTCACTCCTAGCAAGTGCATCGAAGGGCCGGGCGAGAGCCCGGCCCTTCGCGTTTTTCGGTGCACGACGGAGGCCTTCTTGACAGTGCGGGAGGCCCCTGCAATCGTCGCCCGCGATGGCCCGCATCCGCAAGCGCCTCACCTACGCGAACGTGATGTCCTCGCTCGCCGTATTCCTCGTCCTCGGTGGCGGCGCCGCATACGCGGCCAAGAAGATCGGCACCAATCAGTTGAAGGGCGCCTCGGTCACTACCGCGAAGATCAAGAAGAACGCGGTGACCGCCTCGAAGATCAAGAAGGGCTCGATCACGACCCCAAAGATCGCCCCCGGGGCGGTGACGAACGGCAAGCTGGCAGACGGCTTGGTAACGGTTCAGAAGCTCGTTCCCGGCTTCGTCGCGCCGACGGCGGAAAAGCTCTCCCGTTCCGCCAACGTCTCCGCCACCGGCACTGTCCTCGCCGGCAGCCTCGGCATCGCCCAGGCGAACGTCACACACACCTCGGCCGGCTTCTACTGCTTCTCCGGTCTCAGCCCCGCCCCCGCCGGGGGCGTTGCCACGATCGACTATTCCGAGGCCGGGGAAAACATCTTGATCCAGTTCGACACCGGCCAGGGCCCCGTTTGCCCCGTCGGCACCCAGGCGTTCGTCAACCCGCGGAAAACGCTTAAAAGCAGCGAAAAAACGGAATCCGTCGACGCCGGCTTCTTCCTGATCCTTTACTGAAGACCCTAGATAGCCCGCCGCGCGTGCTTGGGATCGAGCTCGCCCGCCGCCGCGGCTTCGGCGCGCTTGGACCACCGGTTCAGCTCGCGGCGGGCGAGGACCATCTTGTGCACCTCGTCGGGGCCGTCGGCAAGGCGGAGCATGCGACTGAAGCGCCAGAGGGCGGCGAGCGGCGTGTCGTCGGTCATGCCGAGGGAGCCGTGGATCTGGATCGCCCGGTCGAGGACGTCCATGACCATGTTGGCGGCGACGATCTTGATCGCGGAGATCGCCTGGCGGGCGGCGCGCTTGCCCTCGCTGTCCATCTTCCAAGCGGCGTAAAGGGTGAGCAGGCGGGCCTGGTCGATCTCCATCCGCGAGGCGGCGATCGCCTCCTGGACGAACTGCTTCTCGCCCAGCGGGCCGCCGAAGGCCTGGCGCTCGTTGGCGCGGTTGCACATCATCTCCAGGGCCCGCTCGGCGGTGCCGATCGCGCGCATGCAGTGGTGGATGCGGCCGGGGCCGAGCCGGTCCTGGGCGACGACGAAGCCGCCGCCCTGGCTGCCGAGCAGGTTGGCCTTGGGGACGCGGCATTCTTCGTAGCGGATCTCGCAGTGCCCGGGACCTTTGTCGTGTCCCATCACCGGGATCGGGCGGACGAGGTTGAAGCCGGGGTTGTCGGTCGGCACGCAGATCATCGAGGCGCGGGCGTAGGGGTTCGCCTCCGGGTCAGTGACGACCATCGCGATGCAGAGATCGGCGCCGACGGCGCCCGAGGTGAACCACTTGTGGCCGTTGATCACCCACTCATCGCCGTCGAGCACGGCTCGCGCCTGCAGCAGCGTCGGGTCGGAGCCGGAGACCTCAGGCTCGGTCATCGAGAAGCACGAGCGGATCCGACCCTCCAGCAGGGGCTCCAGCCATTCTTCCTTCTGCTGATTTGTGCCGTGCTCAGCGAGGATCTCCATGTTGCCGGTGTCGGGCGCGGCGCAGTTGAAGGCCATCGGCGCGGCCACGGGGCTGCGTCCCATCTCCTCGCAGAGCAGGCCGTACTCCCAGTTGCTCAGCCCGGGGCCGAAGCGCTCCTCGGGCATGAAGAGGTTCCACAGGCCCTCCGAGCGGGCCCGCTCGCGGATCTCGACGAGGATCTTTGGGAAAGGCACGCCCGGTGCGACCTCGGCGTCGAGCGCCTCCATGATCTCCCGCTCCTGCGGGTAGATCTGCGCGTCCATGAAGTCGAGGATGCGCTCGCGGAGCGTCTCGACCTGGGGGCTGGGCTTGAAATCCATCGACTCGCTTCCTCTCCTCGGGACTGGGCCGCCCGAACGGTATCTGCTGACTTCGCCTTTAGTTGCCTATAGAGCAACAAAACGCGAAGTCAGCGGTGGCGGTAGCGGGCGAAGAGCTCGCCGTCGTGCTCGAGCAGCCAGGCCAGCTCCAGTGGTAGCTGACCGGGTAGCTCGCCGTTGAGGATGCGTGGGGCGGTGCCGCCGACGAGCTTGGGGGCGATCGTGAGGAAGAGCTCGTCGACGAGACCGGCGACTTGCAGTGCGGCGTGCAGGGTGGGCCCGCCCTCGCAGAGCAGGGCCCGCACCCCCTCCGAGCGCAGCGAGCGCAGCAGCGCCGGTAGGTCGGCGCGTCCCTGCGGTCCGCTCTCCACGACGACGAGTCGTTTGGACAGTCCGCTGTAGCGCTCGGCTCGCATCGTCCCGGCGCCGATCATCACCGCGTCGAAGCGGGTGCGCAGCCCGACCAGCATCTCGGTGTCGGTCTCCGACCCGATCGGCCCGGAGACCCCCCCGATGGTCGCCCCGCCGTCTACCGTGGCTGTCTCTTATACACATCTC
>JBKPOV010000138.1:0-3212 GCA_046733315.1 Actinomycetota bacterium | reverse complement strand
CCCAGGAACTGACCCACGACGTGAAGATCGAAGGCTCCAGTGGCGAAGAGGTGGGCGGCACCGAACTGATCGCCGCCGGCTCCGACTCGGCCACGGTCAACCTGAAGTCCGGCACCTACACCTTCTTCTGCTCCGTCCCCGGGCACCGCGAAGCCGGCATGGAAGGCACGCTGACCGTCAAGTAACGCCGAGATCGAGCATTGGCACAGAGCCAAGCTGGGTGTACGGTCTCCTTTAGGCCAAAACGAAAGGAGTCCCATGCCAGTTGAGGTCAAGAACTTCGACTCTCCCGACGAGACCCGCCCGTTCGAGGGGAACGGCAGCGCAAAGGTCGTTCAGCTTGCCGGCCACGCGGTCGCCGAAGGCACCTTCGAGCCAGGCTGGAAATGGTCGGAGAACGTCAAGCCGATCGCGGGGACAGACTCCTGCCAAGTGGCCCATTTCGGCTACGTGCTGTCCGGCAGCATGCGCATCTTCATGGACGACGGCTCGGAGTCAGAGGTCAAGGCAGGTGACGTCTTCGCAATCCCGCCAGGCCACGATGCCGAAGTTTCGGGCCCCGAGCCCTGCGTGATGGTCGACTTCGGCGAGATCGGGAACTACGCGAAGCGCGACTGAGGTAAGCAGCTCGATCAGGCGGACGGCGCCATCACGCGGGTGACCGAGTCGCCGACGAAGCATGGCTTCTCGTTGCCCTCGACCTCGAGGGTGAAGCGGGTGACGACCTCGTACCAGCCGCCGCCCTTCTCGTCGATCGAGACGACCTCGGCGCGGCCGCGCACGCGGGCGTCGACCGGGACCGGGGCGGGAAAGCGGATCTTGTTCCAGCCGTAGTTGACGCCGAGGGCGAAGCCGGTGGAGGAGATCAGTTCCTTGCGGAAGCCGTCGACCAGGGAGAGGGTGAGGTTGCCGTGGGCGATCGTGGTGCCGAAGGGGCTCTCGGCCTTGGCGCGCTCGACGTCGACGTGGATCCACTGGTCGTCGCCGGAGAGGTCGGCAAAGGCGTCGATGTCCTCCTGGGTGACCGTGCGCCACTCGCTCGGGCCGATCTCCTGCCCGAGCAGCGCCTGCATGCCCTCGACTCCCTGTACCTCGACGCTCGCCATCGCCGCGCAGTCTAATCGCAGGGCCAGGATCGGCTCGTTTCGGGCCACGGTTTGCGTGGAACGCTCCTTGCGTGACTGAAACCTGTTGAAAGGGGGCAATGACGTTGAGGATGCAATTGCGCCGACTCCTAGCCCTTGCCGCGCTGCCATGCGTCTTCCTGATGCTCCCCTCCCCCGGCGCCGCAGCCCCGAGCTGCGCCGAAGGCCCGGAAACCGTCGGGACGACGATCGTCGGCACGCCCTGCGCCGACACGATCCGCCTGCCGCGCAGCGTCACCACCGTGCTCGGCGAAGGCGGCGACGATGTGCTCTACGGCCAGCGCGGCAACGACAGCCTCTTCGGCGGCGAGGGCGCTGATCGGCTCTACGGCGGGGTCGGCGACGACCGGCTCCGCGGCGGCCCGGGCGACGACTGGCTGTCCGGTGGGTTCGGCGCCGACTCCCTCGACGGCGAAGGCGGCAACGACCTCGCCCGCGGCGACGCGACGATCGACGCGATCGGCGACTCGGGCGGCGGCAGCGACACCCTCAGCTTCGCGACGGGGGTGACGCCGGGCTTCCCCAACACGGGGTCCTTCTTCACCGACGCTGGCTTCCCCCCGGGCGCCGAGGGGCGCGGCGTCTACGTCGACCTGAGTGACGACTTCGCCAACGACGGGCAGGCGCCTTCGGGCGGCGGCTTCGACGTGCCGCTGGAACCGGCAACCGACTTCGGCGACTTCGAGACCGTGATCGGCACCCCCTTCCCCGACTACATCGTCGGCACCGGGAGCACGGAGACCTTCTACGGCGGCGGCGGCGCGGACCTGATCGACGGCGGCGGGGGCGGCGACGTCGCCCATGGCGGCGCCGACGGCGACGGCTGCGTCGACGTCGCGACGGAGGACTGCGAGTTCTCCGGCGAGGAAATCCAGCTGCGCGACCCCGGTGCGATTGCCGTCGGAGTCATCTCGCCGGGCGCCCCCGGGGGACCGGCCGTCTACCTGACCGGCAGCGACCAAGGCGACCGGGTGACGGCGAGCTACGCGTCAGGTGCGGTCACCTTCACGCTGGCGGCGGGCAGCGAGGGGCAGTTCGAAGCTGGCACCGCGGGCGGCTGCTCCGCGCCAAGTGGGGGGTCGGTCTCCTGTCCGGTGCCGGAAGCCCCCGACTCGATCCTGCTCGCCGGCCTGGCAGGCGACGACGTCCTCTCCGCCCCCGGCCTCCCCGAGGCCGTCTCGGTCATCGTCCTGGGGAACGAAGGCGGTGACTCCCTCGCCGGCGGTGAGACCGAAGATGCGCTCGTCGACGGCGCGGGCGACGACACGGTCACTGGCGCAGGGCGCGACGACGCGCTGCCGAACAACGGCGGCGCCGACCAGCTCGACGCCGGCGCGGGCGAGGACCTCTTCATCTCCAACGCGGTCTGCGACGGCGATTCCCTCGACGGCGGCAGTGATCGCGACAACGCCAACTGGGCCAATTTCGGCTCCGGCGTGACGATCGACATGGCCCAGCAGGTTGCCGGCCTGATCGGCCCCCAGGGCGAGGCGCGCTGCCCGAGCGCCGATCAACTGACGAGCCTGCAGGCGATCGAGGACATCGAGGCCACCAATGGCGGCGACAACCTCGTCGGTGACGGCGGGCCCAACCAGCTGCTGGGCCGGGCCGGGCCGGACAACTTCTTCGCCGGCGCCGGCAACGACCTGCTGCTGGTCAACTCCGGCGACTCCGACCCAACCGTGGACTGCGGCGAGGGCTTCGACACCGCGCTGATCGACTTCGCCCCTATGGCGGATGGTCCGCCGGTGGGCTGCGAGTCAGTCGAAGAACGCGCTCCGAACAGCTTCCGCCCCCCGGACACGCCGCCGGATCCGGAACCCGAGCAGGCGACGACGCAACCTCCCCCTCCACCGCCGCCCCCCAAGCCCCCTAAGGCAGACCGCACGCCGCCGGCGACGCGCCTGCGCCACCACCCGGCGGCGCTTCTCTTCGCCTCGGGCCCTCGCCGCCGCGCCTCCTTCGCCTTCGCCTCCTCCGAGCCAGGCGCCCGCTTCCGCTGCCGGCTCGATCGCCAGCCATGGTGCCCCTGCCGCTCGCCGCGTGCCTACCTCGTCCCCCCCGGCC
>JBKPOV010000137.1:0-1209 GCA_046733315.1 Actinomycetota bacterium | reverse complement strand
GCGCTGCTCGAGGGCGTGGCCGGACGGGTGGCCGGGGCGAGCCCCGCCGCCAAAGGGGAGCTGTCCCGGCGCCTGCGCGAGGCGCCGGAGGGTGCGCGCGGCCGCACCGCCGAGAGCTTCGTCCGCGCCGAGGTTGCGGCGATCCTCGGCCACGCCTCGGCCGAGGCGGTGGGTCCCGACGACGCCTTCAAGGACCTCGGCTTCGACTCGCTGGCGGCGATCGAGCTGCGCAACCGGCTGAGCGTCGCCGCCGGTCGTCGCCTCGCGGCCTCGGTCGTCTTCGACTATCCGACCGCGGCCGCGCTCGCCGCCCACCTGCTCGAGGGAGAGGCGGGAGAGGCCGATCCCTCGGCATCCCAGCTGTCCCAGCTCGAGCGGTGGCTGGCGGGCATCGGCGACGACGATCCCGAGCGGGGGAGGCTCGCGACCAGGCTGCGCGCCCTCGCCGCCGAGCTCGAGGGAGGCGTGCGGGTCAACGGCGACTCCGTCTCGGGCCAGCTCGAGAAGGCCTCGGACGAGGAGCTGATGCGGTTCATCGACGCGGGGGTGGGGTCGGATCGTGGCTGACGAGCAGCAACTGCGCGACTACCTGCGGCGGGTGACGATCGAGCTCGCCGAGGAGCGGGCGAGCCGAAGCGAGCCGATCGCGATCGTCGGCATGGCCTGCCGCCTGCCCGGTGGGGTCGCCTCGCCGGCGGAGCTATGGCGGCTGCTGGACGAGGGCCGCGACGGCATCTCCGCCCTGCCGGCCGATCGGGGTTGGGACGTCGACGGCCTCTATGACCCCGACCCGGACAGCGCCGGGTCGATGTACGTGCGCGAAAGCGGCTTCGTCGAGGAGGCGGGCGCGTTCGACGCGGAGTTCTTCGGCATCGGCCCGCGCGAGGCGACGGCGATGGACCCCCAGCAGCAGCTCCTGCTGGAAGTGACGTGGGAGGCGCTCGAGGGGGCCGCGATCCCCCCGGACGCCGTGCGCGGCAGTCGGGCGGGGGTCTTCGCCGGCCTGATGCACCACGATCACGGCCTGCGCATGGCGAGCGCGAGGCAGGACCTCGAGGGGTACCTCGCCGCCGGCAACGCCGCCAGCGTCGCCTCCGGCCGCATCTCCTACGCGCTCGGCCTCGAGGGACCGGCGATCACGGTCGACACCGCCTGCTCCTCCTCGCTGGTGGCGATGCACCTGGCGGCGGCAGCATTGCGCGGCGGCGA
>JBKPOV010000136.1:0-28300 GCA_046733315.1 Actinomycetota bacterium | reverse complement strand
GGCCACGTGCGCGCCTTCACACCGCTGCTTGACTACCCCCTGGAAGGACCGCTTTACCTGCGCTCCTCAAGCCATCAGCTGCCCGATGCGGTGCTCACCCTGCACGGTCCCGCCTACCAGCCGCTGGCCTTTGAGGCGGCCGGGCGCGTCGACTCAGTCGGCGGTGGCCTGCGGGTGCGCTTCAGCGCTCTCCCCGACGCCCCGCTCTCCAAGGTGATCCTCACCGCCCAGGGCGCCAAGAAGGGCCTCTTTCAGAACTCGACCAACATCTGCCAGGGCATCCACCGCGCCACCCTGCTCCTCGATGCCCAAAGCGGCAAGGTCCATGACTCAAAGCCGCAGCTAAAGGCGCAGTGCGGGGGTAAGGGCAAGGGCGGCAAGGGTGGTAAGGGCGGCGGTTAGGGTCTGGGGGGTTGACCGAGTGCCGCGATCGCAGCTACGGCAATCGCCGCCGTGGCGAGCAGAAGACCGACGCGGCGAGCGGTGCGCGCGGGTTTGAGGTTCAGCTTCTCGGTCGCGATCAGGCCCGTGAGGGCGGCCATCCACGCCAGTCTCGCGGAGCCGACCACGGCCATGGTAAGCATCATCGCCCAGCAGGAAGCGAGGCAGGCGCCGCCGTTGCCGAGGCCGAAGCGGGCGACCCCGGCCGTCGCCCGCCAGCCGTACGGCGGCAGCGGTCGGGGGCGATGGCAGGCGCGCAGGGCACGGCGCTTGAGCGGTGTCAGCTGCCAGAGCGCGGCAACGGCGAGGACCAGCGGCAGGACGAAGGCCGAGCCTGCCGGAGCCTGTGAAATCGCCGCGCCCAGCACGAGCGCGCTGAAGAGCGCCCAGATCCCGAGGTAGATGGCGATGAACTCCAGCATGGCCCGCCGCCGCCGCCAGTAGAGGCTGTTGACCGCGACGTGGCGGACCGCCGGCATCGCCGTTGGCAGCATCATCGCCACCGCCATCAGCGCCCACGTCGGCAGGTTCGCGGCGAGCGATGCCACTTCCGGCGCAGAGTCGATGACGGCATCGCCACCGTGGCCCGACGCTATGCCAGCCCCGTCGAGGTCGCAGAACCACACCGAGCCGCTCGCCCATGATGGTCCTCCAGACGATCCGTCCGCGGCCAAAATTTCTCCGGAGGCAAGGACCAAGGCGATCCAGGCCAGGCCGACGCCAAGCTCCACCCAAAGGGCGGGTCGCCGGCCGATCCCACGGAGGTTTCCCGTGAACCGGCCGGCGGTCCCACCGAACGCGTTGGGCTGGAGCGCCCGCACCTGGATCGCTATTCGACCGAGAGGCTTACTCGACCGACGCGGATGGGGGGGTGCTCTTCGGCCCGCTGCTTCTTCAGGTACTCATCGCCCTGGCCCTCTCCGGGACTGAGGTAGAGGGGGTAGAAGGTCACGTCTATCGGCTTGCGGTCCCATTCGTCTTCCTCGCCCACAGCGCTGAGGATGTGACCGACGTCGACGCTTACCCGCAGGCTGTGGGAGTGTTCGTCCTCGCGCGGGTTCTTGGCGCGTTCGATGCCGAAGAAGGACACGTTGGTGACGTGGTGAGCCTCGCGCTCCTGGGGGTCGGCCCTCTCGGGCAGGTTGACGTAGACGCCGTAGACGACGCCGGGGTCGACCTCGCCCTCGATGTCCTCGATGTTGAGGTAGAGGCGACGCGGGTCGGAGTTGCGCGAGGCTTCGGCGACCTCGTCTTTGGCCCGCTCGTCGACCTCGACCGGGACCGCTGCGGTTTCTCCCGTCAGAGTCACCTCTTCCGGCGCTGCGCCGACGACCTTTGGCTCTTCTGGTGTGGGCGAAGGCATTTCTGTCGGCAGTGGAGTTGGCGTGGGGGGTTCGGATGGGGCGCCGGCCGGCGGCGGATCGTAGGTGTAGTCGAGGTCTTTAATGGTATCCATGACTTCCGCGCAGGTCTTGGTTACCTGGTTGCCTTCGGCGTCGAAGAATTCGAAAGCTTGGCCTAGCCACTGGGCTTCGCTCGGGTCGACGTGTTCGTGGGCGTTCCATAAGGCCCAGAGGCGGTCGATGTTCGAGTGGTGGAGCCAGAAGATCGGATCTTTGGCTGCGGTGTCGGGGTTGCCCATCCAGCCGCCCAAGCCACCCAGGAGGCTGTGGACGACGTTGTGGGGCGTCTGCTCGATACGGCCGGTCTGGCTCCAGAACTGTTCGCTGGGCGGCGCGATGCCGCCGCCGAATTCGGCGACACCGATGAAATCCGGACGCGAAAGGGCGACGGCGGCGGAGGTCACGGCCGCGGGCAGAACCGCGCCGCCGTTGATACCAGGCGCCCGCTCTTCCACGTACAGGTAGTTCTTGCTGCCGTCTTCGTTTTCGGGGTTACGAAAGGCGTCGGGGATCGAGGCGTTGACACCGTTGAGCCCGTAGTTCCAGTAGGGGATAGCCCAGTCTTCTGGTCCGCCGACCTGTTTTACCGCCGCCCGTACGATCTGCTCGAAGTAGTACAGGTACATCCGGTGCCAGGCCACGAAGTACCAGGTGCCGTGTTTGCATTGGTTCCACAGCGGCCGCGGGCTAGCTTCTTCGCTGCCGTGGATCGCTGCCTGGTACGACCAGCTCGTCGGATCTTCGTCGGGGCGTTCCTGCATCACCCTGACCGCTTCGGAGTACGCCTGCAGGACTTCGTCTTCGGGGGAGAGACTTCTTACCTCCCGGCGAATGAGGGGGGCCATATATGTCACCTCTTGTCTGTTGGCGGATCGGCTGACGACCCGGTGGTTCGGTTTTTTAACGCCCCGACACCCCTGCCAAACAGATCAATCAGGGAATATGTACTGAACGTGCGCGAAGCTATCACACACTGCAACAACAAGCGCGCAAAGTGTGAACGGCGGTCCGGCTTAGAGCGAGATGACGTGGGCGCTTTTCGGGGCGACGCTGCCCTCGAGCACCTCGAGATAGGCGCTGCGGAGGCCGTCGAACCCCTGGCTCGGGATCAGCTCGAGCCAGCCGGCGGTCCACTCGCAGAATGGGTGCCAGGCCTCGGCGACGCGCTGCTCGAGGCCTGCCGGGCCCCAGTCTTCAGAGCGCTGTTCGACCCGGGTGGGGGCGAAGAAGAAGGCTGGGGCTGGCCCGGCGAGGTCACCCTGGCCCGCTCCGAGCTCCTCCCAGTGGGTGATTCCGACGGCCATGCTGTAGACGAGCTCGTCGCCGAAATGGGAGTGAACCGCTAGACGCACGGCGCCGTCGCCGGAGATATCGACGTAGGTGGCTGGCCCCTTGTCGAGCGAGCCGATCTCGTCGTAGTCGACGGTACGGCCGTAGATGCCCAGGCCTTCGACGAACTCGACGTTGCGCGTCGAGGTGAGGCCGATCAGCTCGACCTCGTCGCGGCGGGAGAGCAGAAAGGCAGCAGCGATCGCGGTCTTGCTCGAGGCGCTGGAGATCACGATCGGGCCGCGACCGGTCAGCCCCTCGTCGGCGAGCTGGTCGTCGATCAGGAACGAGGTGAAGAAGAGCGGTCGCAGCAGCATCTGGATCTCCTCGGTGTCCGCGCGGTAGAACGGATCCTCGGCGGTGAACAGATAGCGGTGGTAGGCCGAGGGCAGCGCCGCCCGGTGCGGCGATCCATCGGTGAAGCCCTTCTCATTGACGCTCGCCGGTGCGACCAGCAGGTGGGAGGAGGGAGGCAGGTATCCGTAGAGCCGGGCCCCCACCTCGACCCCGTCGGCCTCGCTCCGCTCAACCTCGGCAAACCCCCAGGTCGGAATTCGTCCCCAGCCGTCCTCGGCGGGGAAGAAGTCCCAGTAGGACATCGCCTCGCCCATCACGGCGTAGCTGACGTTGTTGGCCGTGAGCCCGAAGCTATCTACCCGCAGCAGCGCTTGGCCGGGCCCGACCGCCGGCGCCTCGGCGTCGGCGACTCGACACTCGCGCAAATCGTCGCGCTTGACAAGGAAGTCGCTCATCGGACCATGCATGCTCTCACCTGGGCTGGCTCGAGGCGCGGCCGAGCCATCAGCAGGCGGGCAGCTTCAGCGAGTAGTGGTACTTGCGACCGTTGATGCCGATCAGCTGGATGCCGAGCCGGGTGTATGCATAGCGGCCGCAGGTGCGCACCCGTCTGGATGCGACGGCTTTCAGTGGGCCTGAAAAGCAGTGGCCCATCCCGCAGTGTTTCCAGCTGCCGCGGGCTACCGCGTTTGCCTCCCCCCAAGCGCTCCAGTGAAGCTTGGTCATCCAGATTTCGCTCGCGTGGAACTGCTGTGGGCTTTGGTACTCGATGCATTGGCGAGGATGTGACACGAAGGTGACACCGCCGCCGCGGGGGACGCAGCCGAGCACGGTGGGAAGAGCGACGGCAGGTTTGCTCGATGGAGCGGTAGCTGGGGGAGGGGTCGCAGGGGTGGGAGCGGCAGGGGCTGGAGGGTTGTCCATCCTGAAGGTCCATGAGGCCACTTCGATGCCTTCGACGTACCAGGTGACGAGATGGTTGCCGGGGATATTCGTGGTGATCGCGTTGACGTAGAGAACGTCGGCTTCGGCTTCCTGTTCATCGGCGCAGATGGTTTCGGCGCCGGGGAAGTCGACGCAGACGTCGTATTCGACTTCCGTGTCCGATTCGAAGAAGGCACCGGGTTCGTCGCCGATATGACAGATATGGGACGGCACGGCGCTTGCGGATACCGAGCAGCCGACGAAGGTCGAGTAGCTGGCGGCGTTGGCGGGGGACGCCGAGATCATCGCGACGCAGACGCCGAGAAGCAAAAAGCCACCGCTCGAGAGCATCGATTTGGGAGACATTCACCGCGAATCTATCGCAATAGTTTGCATTGGTTGATTGCTGCCCCCTCGCAGGCCAAGCGGTCACCCCTTGACCTCTGCCCATCCTGCGAGAGGATGGAGCGATATGGCGAACGTTCTTTGTGTCCTCTACGACGATCCGGTGGGCGGCTACCCGCCGCCCTACGCGCGCGACGAGGTGCCGACGATCGAGCGCTACCACGACGGCCAGAGCGCGCCGACGCCCGAGGCGATCGGCTTCGAGCCTGGCGAGCTGGTCGGCAGCGTCTCGGGAGAGTTGGGCCTGCGGGAGTTTCTCGAGCGGCGCGGCCATCGGCTGGTGGTTACCGCCGACAAGGACGGGCCGGATTCCGTCTTCGAGCGCGAGCTGCCCGAGGCAGAGGTGGTCATCTCACAGCCGTTCTGGCCCGCCTACCTGACAGCTGAGCGGATCGCGAGGGCGCCGAAGTTGAAGCTGGCGCTTACCGCCGGGATCGGCTCCGACCACGTCGACCTGCAGGCGGCGATCGAGCGCGGGCTGACCGTCGCCGAGGTGACCTACTCCAACAGCATCAGCGTCGCCGAGCACGTGGTGATGATGATCCTGGCGCTTGTCCGCAACTACATCCCCTCCTACCAACAGGTTGTCGACGGCGGCTGGAACATCGCCGATTGCGTGTCGCGCTCCTACGACCTGGAGGGAATGCAGGTGGGCACGGTCGCAGCCGGGCGGATCGGCTCGGCGGTGCTACGGCGGTTGAAGCCCTTCGAGGTCGGGCTGCACTACACCGATCGCCACCGCCTGCCCACTGAGGTCGAGAAGGAGCTGGGAGTCACCTTCCATCCCACCGCGGAGTCGATGGTCGAGGTGTGCGACGTCGTCACGATCAACGCCCCTCTTCACCCCGAGACCGAGAACCTCTTCGACGCCGACCTGCTGGCCAAGATGAAGCGCGGCTCCTACCTGATCAACACCGCGCGCGGCAAGATCTGTAACCGCGATGCGGTGGCGCGAGCCTGCGAGAGCGGCCAGCTGGCGGGCTACGCCGGCGACGTCTGGTTCCCTCAGCCGGCACCGCGGGATCACCCTTGGCGATCGATGCCCCATCACGGCATGACCCCGCACACCTCCGGCACCAGCCTTTCGGCTCAGGCGCGTTATGCGGCCGGGACTCGCGAGATCCTCGAGTGCTGGTTCGACGGGAAGCCAATCCGCGAGGAGTACCTGATCGTCGACGGCGGCACGCTGGCGGGTGCGGGAGCGCACGCCTACAGCGAGGGCAACGCCACGGGCGGCTCGGAGGAGGCCGTTCGTTTCAAGAGCGGCTGACTCGGGCGTGAGCAGACGATGAGGATGCGTGCCGCGGTGTTGGAGGAGTTTGGCGAGCCGCTCGCCGTTCAGGAGGTCGAGCTGGCCGAGCCGCGGGCGGGGGAGGTTCTTGTGCGGCTAGTGGCCTGCGGTGTCTGTCACACCGACCTCTACACGGCGTCGGGCGCCGATCCCTCTGGCTACGCGCCGACGGTGCTCGGCCACGAGGGCGCTGGCGTCGTCGAGCAGGTGGGCCCTGGCGTCACCTCGCTCTCCCGGGGCGACCACGTGGTCACCCTCTTCTCGCCCCAGTGCGGAGAGTGCATCCACTGCGTCGACCAGCGGACAAACCTCTGTATGGCGATCCGCGAGGAGCAGAACAAGGGCTTCCTCCCTGACGGCACCACCCGCCTCTCGCGTGAGGGCGACGGGATCCGCCACTTCATGGGCTGCTCCACCTTCGCCGAGTACACGGTGATGCCGGAGATCGCCCTGGCGAAGGTAAATCCCGAGGCGCCCTTCGAGCAGGTCTGCCTCTTTGCCTGCGGGCTCTCGACTGGGCTGGGCGCGGCGATCAACACAGCCGCGGTAGCACCGGGCAGCACCTGCGCCATCTTCGGTGCGGGGATGGTCGGGCTGGGGGCGGTGGCCGGTTGCCGTTTGCAAGGCGCCGAGCGCATCGTCTGCGTCGATCTCTCTCCGCAGCGGCTCAAGCTGGCCCGCGGTCAGGGCGCGACCGACACGCTCAGGGGCGGTGAGGACGCCGTCGAGGAAATCCTCGCGATGACCGGCGGCTTCGGCGCGGACTACACGTTCGAGGCGACCGGCAACGTCGCCGTGATGCGTCAGGCCGTCGAAGCAGCGCGCATGGCCTGGGGCCTCTGCACAGTCGCCGGAGTCGCCGGCAAGGGAGAGGCCCTCGAGGTTGTTCCCCGCCTGCTGATCACCGGCCGTCGCGTCGCCGGCTCCTCGTTCGGCGGCGTCAAGGGCCGCGACCAAGTTCCCCAGCTGATCGACCGCTCCCTCGCCGGCGAGATCGACGTCGAACCCTTCATCTCCCATCGCATTACCCTCGACGAAGTCAATCGCGGCTTCGAGCTGATGGAGGCCCAGGACGGCATCCGCAGCGTCATCGAGTTCAATTAGTTCGCGCCGTTGAGCGCGCCTCTGGTGCCTACTCCTGCTGTTCCAGCTCGCGCTCGCGCTCGTCTGCCTTGCGCTCGTTGAGCTCGGCCTCGGCGGCGGTGCGACGCGCCCGCTCCTGCGCCAGCTCCGCCTCGCTGCGAGCGCCCTCAGCCTGCTCACGATGATGACTGACGTCATCGCGAAGGGCCCGGCCCTGCGCTTTGCCGAGCTGCTGTTCGCGTTTGCGCCGTGAGGCCGCCATAGCCAGAACGGCAACTGCTACCAGTGCAACCACGACGATTACGATGATCACGACGGTGGACATCGAATCCCTCCTCAGGGGGCTTGGATCATTGCTCCAACCGGCTCTGAGGTACCCGGACGACGAAGCAGGAAACGCCGTCGACTAAGTTGGGTGCATGGCGTACCGCAAGCTGCCGATCTCAGAGGCGTTTTGGCGCCCCTCGAACCAGATGGTGATCGGGAACACCAACCTCGGCGACCAGCTCGAAGCGCGGCAGCTGGGCGCGAGGCTCTGGCGGCTCAAGCCCGGCCAGTCCTCGACCCGGCACAGGCATTTCGACCAAGAGGAGCTTTACCTGCTGCTGGAGGGGGAGGGGCGGATCCGCGTCGACGACGATCTTCTCACCCTGGAGCCGCTGGACACCGTGCTGGTCGAGCCCGACTCGATTCGCCAAATCTTCAACGACACCAATGCCGACCAGCTCTGGTTCGTCACCGGCGCTCCTCCGGAGGCCGCGAACACGCTGGAGATGTCCCCCGAGCAGCTCGCCGCGATGTATCCCGATGGCCCGAAAGCTCTCCCTCCGGAGCTCGAATCTCCCTAAGCCCGGGCCAGCTCGCGGTCGATGATCTCGCCGAGGGCGTCCTTGACTCCATCGGCGGGCGTGCCGGAGATCCGGGCTCCACTTGCCACGCCGCGGACGTTTTCGGCCGCGCGCAGGGCGTGCCAGTGGGAACTAAAGGATTCTCCGGAGGTCGCAACGGTGCGGCCATCGGGGCCGAGCAGCCGCCAGCGCCACTTTCCGACAAGGTCTTCATATGCGTCGAATTGGGACATCTTTTCTCCTAAATCTCGGATGGGAACGTATGTTCGCACCCGTCACGGCGGAAAAAGTGCGACGCCCTCTGTTTACCGGCTGGACAGTCGCGATCGTGCTCGTGATCTCCTCTGGCTGTGGCAGCGGCGGCGACACCGCGAATTCGAGCTCCGCAACGGCGAGAACCGAACGTCCGGTAGCCCGCGACCAGGGCGGCAGTGCTGCTGAGACCGTCGCGCCGTCCCACTGTTCACCCGATCTGCCCAGCTGCCGCACGGTCGAGGGGCGGATCGTCTACGTGGAGCGGGTCGATCCCGATGGCGACGGAGATGCCCACTTCGTCGTCGTCGACCGCCAGGGAATCACCCTTCCGGGGCTGACCGCGATCGACGTTCGCAAGGGTCTCCGTCCCAATCCGCTGCCGGGGCCGGGCGATCTGATCAGCGCCGCCGGCCCGGTGCAGACCGGTTCCTACGGCCAGAGCCAGATCCACGCGCTCGAGCTGCATGTCGGTCGCTAGGCAGTATCAGCGCATCCGACTTTGACCCCGCTCTGGTGTGGTCGAAGTCGGATGCGCGGGACCTCAGGCGCTCGCCGGAGTGCTGGAGAGGTGCTCGTGGACGAAGCGCACGACCGAGGCGCCCTCGCCGACCGCGGTCGCGCAGCGCTTGATCGAGCCGGCGCGCACGTCGCCGGCGGCGTAGACGCCGGGCACGCTGGTTTCGAGCAGGCCGTCGGCCCCCGCTTCGGCACCGGTGAGCACGAAGCCCTTGGCGTCCCGGGCAATCGCCTCCCCGAGCCACTCGGTGCATGGGGTGGCGCCGAGGAAGAGGAAGAGGTAGGAGAGCGGCAGTTGCGCGCCGTCGCTGAGCGTCACAGCCTCGAGTCGCCCGTCCTCGCCGTGCAGAGCGCTGATTTCGCTGCGGTCGCGGACGACCACGCCGTAGCGGTCGAGCTCCTCGATCAAGTAGTTGGACATCGTCTCGCTGACGTCGGCCCGCCGGTGCAGGAGGGTGACGAGGGCGCCGCCGCGCGCCAGCCAGATCGCCGCCTGCGCCGCCGAATTGCCACCGCCGACCACTCCCACCCGCTGGCCGCCGCAAAGCTGGCCCTCGGGGGGTCCCGCCGCGTAGAAGACGCTGATCCCCTCGTAGCTGTCGAGGTCGTCGACCGGCAGGCGCCGGTATTCGGCGCCGGTGGAGAGCAGCACCGTCCGCGCCAGGATCTCGTTGCCTTCCTCCAGCGTGACCCGGTGCCGCTCGCTGCCGGGCTCGAGCGCACGGGCGCGGTAGGGCGTCGCCGTGCGGGCGCCGAACTTGCGCGCCTGGGTGACGGCGCGGCTGGTCAGTTCGCTGCCGCTGACCCCGGCCGGGAAGCCGAGGTAGTTCTCGATCCGGCGCGAGGTGCCGGCCTGGCCGCCGAGCACGGTGCTCTCGATCACCAGCGTGTCGAGGCCCTCCGAGGCGCCGTAGACGGCGGCGCCGAGACCGGCCGGGCCGCCACCGAGGATGACGAGGTCGACCTCCTCGCGCGCGCCAAGCTCCAGCCCGATCCCCAGCGCGCGTGACAATTGCCCGTTGCTCGGGTTGCGCAGCTCGCTGCCGCCGGGCAGCCTCACCAGCGGGATCTCGTCGGGCCCGAGTCCCTCTAGCAACGCCGCGGCGTCCTCGTCCTGCTCCGGCGAGAGCCAGGAGTGGGGGAGCCGCTGGCGCCGGGCGAAGTCGAGCAGGCGGCGGGTCTCAGCCGAGTCGCGCGGACCGACGATCTCGATCCCGATCCCCTGCTGGCGCTGCAGCAGCTCGCGCCGCTCGATGAAGGCAGAGAGCAGCAGGTCCGACAGCGAGCCGTCCTCGAAGAGCAGCTTCCTGAGCACTTCTCTGTCGACGGCTATGTAGCGCAGCGGCTCGGTGACGACGGCGGTGAGGAAGACTGTCTGCCCGGAGAGAAGGTTCATCTCGCCGAGAAAGCCGGCGGGGCCGTGGCGGACGATCTCGTGTCCGGCGGGATCGGTGATCGCCACCTCGCCCTCGCGGATGGCGATGAAGGGATAGCTCGCGTCGCCGACCTCGAAGAGCTTCTCGCCGACCGCGGCGCTTCGCTCCTCGCCGAGCTCGGCGAGGGTCGCGAGTTGGGAGCCGGAGAGAACGCGGCGTGTCGGACCGGACGCCATCTGCGGGCCAAGCCTAGATGGTCGGTCCCGCCGGCCGAGAATGAAAAGCTAGCCGCGATGAGCAGGTCGCGAGTCAGGTCGGCGTTTAGCGGGCGGACCGCCTGGGCGCGCAGCCTGCAGGCGCCGCTGCGCGACTTCCTCACCACCGAGACCGGGAGCGCCAGCGTGCTGCTCGCCGCGGCCATCGCGGCACTGCTCTGGGCCAACATCGACCTCTCCTCCTACGACAGCGTCTGGCGCACCCAGCTCTCGATCGAGGTGGGGGGCTCGGGTATCTCGCAGAACCTGCGCGACTGGGTCAACAGCGGCCTGATGACGTTCTTCTTCTTCGTCGTCGGGCTCGAGGCGCGCCGCGAGTTCGACGTCGGCGAGCTGCGTGAGCGCCGTCGCCTCACCTTGCCGGTCTTCGCCGCCCTGGGCGGGATGCTCGTGCCGGTGGCGATCTTCCTCGCCTTCAACGCGGGCGAGCCGTCGGCGCAGGGCTGGGGCGTGGCGATGTCGACCGACACCGCCTTTGCGCTCGGCATGCTCGCCCTGGTCGGCCCTCGCTTTCCCGACCGCCTGCGCGGCTTCATGCTGACGATCATCGTCGTCGACGACGTGATCGCGCTGCTGGTCATCGTCGCCGCTTACAGCGGCCAGATCGAGATCGAGCCGCTGCTGATCGCCGCCGGCGCCTTCGGACTGATCCTAGCCGCGGTCGCCGCACGAATCCGGCCCGCACCGGTCTACCTACTGCTTGCGGGCGTGGCCTGGGTGGGGCTGTTCGAGTCGGGCGTCGACCCCGTCGTGCTCGGCCTCGCCGTCGGCCTGATCACCTGGGCCTACCCCGCCGGTCGCGGCGAGCTGGAGCGAGCGTCTGACCTCTTCCGCAGCTTTCGCGAGCAGCCGACGCCGGAGCTGGCCCGCTCGGCCCGCGCCGGCCTGGACGCAGCCGTCTCGCCCAACGCCCGCCTGCTGAAGCTCTTCCACCCCTGGACGAGTTACGTGATCGTGCCCCTGTTCGCGCTGGCCAACGTCGGCATCGTGATCGACGCCGACTTCCTCTCGCGCGCCTACTCCTCGCCGATCACGCTCGGGATCATCGTCGCCTACGTGCTCGGCAAGCCGGTCGGGATGACTGGCGCCTCGCTGCTGGTGACCAAGTTGAGCGGCGGCCGGCTGCGCCCGCCGGTCGGCTGGGCTGCCACGGCCGGGGGCGGCGCGATCGCCGGGATCGGCTTCACCGTCTCCCTGCTGATCGCCGACCTCGCCTTCCGCGGTGCCGAGCTGCGCGAGGCGAAGCTCGGCGTGCTGAGCGCGGCGCTCTGCGCATCGCTGTTGACCTGGCTTGTCTTCCGGGCGACGGCGATGCTGCCGCGCCGGGCCCGCATCCGCGCCCTGCTGGGCAGCTCGGAAACCCTGGTCGACCTGGCCGCGCCCGTCGATCCCGAGCGGGACCACCTGCGCGGTCCGCACGAGGCGCCGGTCACTGTCGTCGAGTACGGCGACTTCGAGTGCCCCTACTGCGGCAAGGCCGAGCCGGTGATCCGCGAGCTGCTGGCCGACTTCGTCGACGTCCGCTACGTCTGGCGACACCTGCCGCTCTCCGACGTCCATCCCCGCGCCGAGCTCGCGGCGGAGGCTGCCGAGGCGGCGGCCGCCCAGGGGGTCTTCTGGGAGATGCACGACCTGCTGCTTGACCACCAGGGTGACCTGACGCCGCCCGCCCTGCAGGCCTACGCCGAGCAGCTCGAACTTGACATCGAGCGCTACCGCGAGGAGCTGGCCGAGCACGCCCACGCACCGCGCATCGAGGAGGACGTCGACTCGGCCGACATCAGCGGCGTCACCGGCACCCCCAGCTTCTTCGTCAACGAGCGCCGTCACGAGGGCGCCTACGACATCGAGACGCTCTCACGCGCCGTCCGCGCCGCCGGTGCCCGCTCCGTCATCGCCCCCTAGTCGCTGCACCATCGCCTACCCCCGGTGACTCAAGGCGCGATCACTTCGAACGCCAATTTCGGGTGCAACGTTTTGTGGCTCTGGGAGGACCACAAAACGTTGCACTTGTCGAGTGTGTCGCGCCGTCGCGGGCGACCTGGGCGCTGCGCTATCCTCTAATAAGACTAACTACGGAAATTGGACTTAGATATGGCCTATCTCCTGATTTCACTTGATGAAGCGATTGTCTTTCCCGGTGTCTCCGCGACCCTGCCGATCGACGCCGGCGAGGAGGAGCAGGTCTTCCTGCTTCCCCGCCGCGATGGCGAGTACGGGCGGGTCGGCGTCGTCGCCGAGGTGATCGAGCGCGGGCGCTCGCGCGCCGGTACTCCCGCCGCGACCGTGGTCGGCCTGCATCGTGGCCTCGCCGGCGCCGCCGTGCCAGGCGATGCAGGGGAGGGTGACTCCCTGCGGATTGACGTGCAGGAGGTCCACGACGGCCATCCCGACGACGAGCACACCCAGGAGCTGGCGCGCGAGTACCGCGCCGTGGTCGGGGAGATCCTCGAGCTGCGCGGCGACGACGGCCGCGTCGCCGCCTTCCTGCGCTCGGTCGAGGAGCCGGGTGCGCTTGCCGACACCACCGGCTTCAGTCCCGACGTCTCCAACGAGCAGAAGCTGCACCTGCTCGAGACCCTTGACGTCAGCGCCCGCCTGCAGCTGGCGGTCGAGCTGCAGCGCGAGCGGCTCGCCGAGCTGCAGGTGCGCAGTCGCATCCGTGAGGACGTCGAGTCGGGCGCCCAACAGCAGCAACGCGACTACTTCCTGCGCAAGCAGATGGAGTCGATCCGCAAGGAGCTGGGCGAGGACGAGAGCAGTCTGATCGAGGAGTACGAGCGCAAGATCGCCGAGGCGAAGATGCCCGAGGCGGTCGCCGAGCAGGCCGAGAAGGAGCTGCGCCGGCTCGAGCGCCAGGGCGAGCAGTCACCCGAGTCCTCGATGATCCGCAGCTATCTCGATTGGCTGATCGCGGTGCCGTGGGCGAAGCGCTCGCAGGAGCGGCTCGACCCCGCGCACACCCGCGAGGTGCTCGACGCCGACCACGCCGGGCTCGAGGACGTGAAGAAGCGGATCACCGAGTTCATCGCCGTGCGCAAGCTGCGCGAGGAGCGCGGCATCGGCGAGGACAGCCGCGCCAACGGCGCGATCCTCACCCTGGTCGGGCCGCCCGGCACCGGCAAGACCTCGATCGGCGAGTCGATCGCCCGCGCCCTCGATCGGGAGTTCGTCCGCATCTCGCTCGGCGGGTTGCACGACGAGGCCGAGATCCGCGGCCACCGCCGCACATATATAGGGGCGCTGCCGGGGCGGATCGTCCGCGCCCTGCGCGACGCCGGCACGATGAACCCGGTGATCCTGCTCGACGAGGTCGACAAGGTCGGCGCCGACTGGCGCGGCGATCCCTCGGCCGCGCTGCTCGAGGTGCTCGATCCGGCCCAGAACCACTCCTTCCGCGACCACTACCTCGACGTCGAGGTCGATCTCTCCGAGGTCGTCTTCCTGGCGACGGCGAACCTGACCGACACGATCCCGGCACCGCTGCTCGACCGCATGGAGACGATCGCCTTCGATGGCTACACGACCGCGGAGAAGCTGGCGATCGCGCGCGGCTACCTGCTGCCGCGCCAGATGAAGCGCAATGGCCTTGAGCCCGAGGAGGTCGAGGTCGGCGACGAGATCCTGCGCGGCGTGATCACCGAGTACACCCGCGAGGCCGGCGTGCGCCAGCTCGAGCGGGAGCTGGGCAAGCTGCTGCGCGGGGCGGCAACCAAGATCGCCGGCGGGGATGCCGAGGCGCCGATCGTGCTTGATCCCGACGCGGTCCACGGCGCGCTCGGCCGCCAGCGCTTCTTCCAGGAGTCGGTCGAGCGCACCGCGATCCCAGGCGTATCGACCGGGCTCGCCGTGACCGGGACGGGCGGCGACGTGCTCTTCATCGAGGCGACCGCGATGGAGGGCGACAAGGGCCTCGTCCTGACCGGCCAGCTCGGCGACGTGATGAAGGAGTCGGCGCGGATCGCGCTCTCCTACGCGCGCTCGCACAGCGAGGAGCTGGGGATCGACCCGCGAGCGTTCCAGCGCGAGTTCCACCTGCACGTGCCGGCCGGGGCGATCCCAAAGGACGGCCCCAGCGCCGGCACGGCGATGACGACCGCGCTGGTTTCGCTGCTCTCCGGCCGGCCGGTCAAGCACACCGTCGGCATGACCGGCGAGGTGACCCTGCAGGGCCGGGTGCTGCCGATCGGCGGCCTCAAGCAGAAGGTGCTCGCCGCCCACGCGGCCGGCCTAACGGAGGTGATCCTGCCCGAGCGCAATCGCGGCGACCTCGACGAGGTGCCGGAGGAGGTCCGCGAGCAGATGACCTTCCACCCGGCGATGAGCGTCGGCGAGGTGCTCGAGCAGGCGCTTGAGCCGGCCGAGAAGGGCGCCGATGTCACCGCGATGTCGTAGTTGCTCGCCGGTGCCGGCCGAGATGCGGGCCACGGCGACGCTGCTCGAGCGCCGCTGGACGCTGGCGACGATCTACGCCTGCGCCAGCGGCGCCGCCCGCTTCAACGAGTTCCGCCAGTCCCTCCCCGGCGTCTCACCGACGACGCTCTCCGAGCGACTGGAGCAGCTCGAGGCCGCCCGGATCATCGAGCGCCGCCTCGTCCCCGGTCGCCCCCCGCACACCGAGTACGCCCTCACCCGGCACGGGGAGCAGTTGGCCCGGGCCGTCGCGGGTTTGCTCGAGAAGGGGACGAACGGACCCCGGGTTTGACGTTAGTGAGGCGCCTATTCCGCCGAAGGGGCGTCGTGGAAGCGCCAGTCGGTGCCGGCGTAGCCGTCGAACCAGGTCGGGTGCTTGTAGCGGCGCTGGTTCCCGGGCGACTTCGGTGGAGTGCCGGAGTCGCAGTAATAGGTGAGAAAGCAATGGAGCTCGCCCCAGGGCCCGTTGTAGCCGTTCCACAGCGCTGGCTGCCGGCCCCCTTCGTGGGTCGGCAGCATCTGCAGGCAGCTCGACTTGCCACATGCGTTGGTGTCGTTGCCGCTCCAGGGCAGGTCGCCGAGGTGGGGTTCCTCCGGGATCCGGGGGTCGGGGAACTGGCGACAGCGGTTGCAGGGCAGCGGGTAGCTGGCGTGGCTGCCGACGGCGACGAAGGCGAGCGGCCGCTGCGAGGCGTCGCCGACGCCCGCGATCCGGCCTTCCACTTCCCTGTTTCCGTCCCATTCTTCCCTCAGCAGCGACCAGGAGTAGCGAACGACGCTGCTGTGCTGGGCGTACTGCACGGCGACCGGCTGCGGCGCCTTGCCGGTGCGGTCGATGACCACGGTGATCCCCTCCCAGTCGGATTCGTGGGTGTGGCAGGTGACACCGGCGATCACCAGGCCGGCGCCGCACAGCGCCCCGCCCCCGAGCTTGACCGGGTTGTAGGGGAGGTACCACCAGTAGTCGAGGTACAGCAGCTCCTTGCCTTCGCGAGAGACCGAGACCGGGTGGACGTAGATCGCGCTCTGAGAGCCGACCCTCTCGTCTTCACCGCGGGCGACGGTCCCGCTCGGCGGCAGCCCTTCGGGGAGCGTCGCCAAGGCGGCCGGGCCCGTTTCCGCCGTGGGTTTCGCCGCGCTCGTCGTCTCGGCAGCGGCCTCTCCCAGCGCGAGCCGCTGCAGCGCCTCGGCCTCTGGGAGTTCGAGTCGCAGGTGGGTGCCGCCGCTTTCCAGCAGTTGCGGGTCGGAGCTCGGCTCGTCGCAGGTCGTCCTCGCCAGCCCCTGGTCGTGGCAGAGCCGGACCTTTTTTTCGTTGAACAGCGCCGTGATCGAGAGTGGCCGGGGCGCCGTCTCGCGCCTGTCGAAAAGCAGGATCGGCCGGTACTGCATCGCCAGCGCCAGGTCCTGCTGCGCGGTCGGCGCGGCGATTGCCAGGCGGACCGCCGCGTCGGCGGCGGTCTGGCTGGCGAGTGCCTGCACTGAGACCGGCCCGTTCGACGGTGCGAAGCCCTTCCACTGGGCGAGTCGCCGCTTCGCGGTCGTCTGCAGGAGCGCGAATGTCGGCAGGCGACTTTCGGCTTGCAGAGCGACGCTATTCGCCAGCCGGCGCCAGTGATCCACCTCGCCCTTCCGGGCAGCCACGTTTGGCAGCTTCGCCGGGTCGCCGACCACCACCGGCGGCGTCCCGTCGACGTACAGCAGCAGGACATGGTCGGCTTCGGACCGCGCGGTCGGTTGTCCCGCCTGCGGCGGCCGCTGCCCACCCTCGGCGATCGCGTCGAGCGCGGCCGCCGGGTCCTTGTCGTCCAGCAGAGTCCACCGAACCTGGTCGCCGGCCGCGTAGCCGACCGAGTACGTGACGTTGAATTCGCCCAGCGCCGGGCTCGGCGGCGGCTTCACCTCCGCCCGGTGAGGGCTGCCGTCGGTGACGATGAGGACGTCGAGCTGCGAAGGGACAAGGTGTGCGTCGGCGACCCGGGTGGTGTCTGAGCTAAGGCGACCGACCACGTAGGGCGCCGCCAACACCACAAGGGCCGCGAGCTCGACGGCGACCAGCATCGACCACTTGGTCTCCCAGTCGGCGCGCCGCAGGTACCAGTAAGCAGCCAGCCCGAAGGCCACCATCGCGATCACCAGCCCGACCGCGATCGGAACCTTGAGGTGACGGAGCGGGTGGATGTGGTGGATGAGGTCGACCAGGACGTTGAGGAGCAGCGCCACGCCGACCATCGCCAGGAAGGCGACCAGCGTCGCGCCGATCACTCGCAGCACGATCGTGGTCACGCCGAGCCAGGAGTGACGCCACACCGCGAGCAGCACCACGGCGCCGGCGCCCAGCGCGATCCAGACGTTGAGCGCGTCCGCGACTCCGTACAGCCCGCAGAGGACCAGCACACCGACCGCCGCGGCTCGTACCCACTGCATTGGTTGTCGAGACTAACTCAAACACAAGTTATTTGACCAATATGTACAGTTGCGCGTATGTGGTTCGACCTGCATGCGCACTATCCGATGCACATCACCAGTGACCTCGATGCGGATGCGGGGCCCGAGCCGAGTCTGGAGCTGATGCGCAGAGTGCGGAAGCGCCGCGGGCTCCGGGGGCGTATCCAGGGAGTGATTCTCTGGGGCGCGATGAAGCTGGCCAGCGACAAGACGCTCAACAGCGGTCCGCGGATCTCGATCGAAGGCATGCAGAAGGGCGACGTGCGCCTGGCGATGTCGATGTTGTTCCAGGCCTTCGAGGAGATCGACCTGAGCGAGCGCTACGGGGCGCCGCCGGCCCCGGACTACTTCCAGGGGCTGCTGGCGGAAATGGAAGAAGTCGAGTCCGAGGTGGCGTCGCACAGTGAAGACGTGATCCGCATCGTCAGGAACAACGAGCAGCTGGAGGCCTGCCTGAAAAGCGATGCGATCGGCCTTATCCATGCCGTCGAGGGAGGCTTCCACCTCGGCCGCAGCGACGAGGAAATCGCCAAGAACTGCAAGGCACTCGGTGAAATGGGTGTCGGTTACGTGACCGTCGCTCATCTCTTCTTCCGCCAGGTCGCGACCAACGCGCCGGCGCTGCCGTTCCTCCCCGACTGGCTCTACAACGTCGTCTTTCCCCAGCGCGGCAAGGATCGCCTGACCCCGCGTGGGGAGGCGGTGGTCAAGGGACTGGTCGACAACCGGATCCTGATCGACCTCACCCACATGGACCCGGGCGGAATCGCCGAGGTCTTCGACCTGCTCGACAAAGAGCTCGACCCTGGAAAAGAGTTCCCGGTCCTCTCCACCCACACGGGGTATCGCTTCGGCAAGCAGCAGTACATGTGCGACCGCGGGATCGTCGAGAAGATCGCCGAGCGCGACGGTGTCATCGGCCTGATCATGGCCCAGCACCAGCTCAACGACGGCCTCCGCAAGCACAAGGACTACACCAAGACCCTGGCCGAATCGCTCGAGGTCATTCACGCGCACATCGACAAAATCGCCGAGATCACCGGTGGTTATGACCACATCGGCATTGGCACCGACTTCGACGGCTTCATCAAACCGACGATGGGCGGCCTCGACAAGATGTCGAACCTGGCGGCCCTCGACGCGGCTCTGCGGGAGAAGTACGGCGCCGCGGCGACCGACAAGATGACCTCGGGCAACGCGCTGCGGGTCCTCCGCAGGTTGTGGTCTGTGCCCGCGCGGGCATGACCGACCCCGCTCCCGCCGCCGACGGCTTCCATCATCCCGCCGGCGAGGGGCAGCTGGTCGCCCTCGTCGGGGCCGCCTACCGGCAGGGCCGCCAGCTGCGGGTGCGCGGCGCCTGCCACTCGATCTCGCACGCGATCTACACCGACCCCGAGGGCGGTCGGCGCAACCACGTCGGCCAGCAATCGCCCCCCGGGGGCGACGGCATCAACGTGATGCTGGATCGTTACCGCGGCTGGCGGGTGCGCGACGAGGGTCGCAAGCTGGTCGAGGCGGACGCCGGCATCCACCTCGGTCCCGATCCCAGCGATCCGAGCGGCGGCGCCAACCTCGACACCAGCCTGCTCGGGCAGCTGGCGAACGAGAAGGGCTGGACGCTGTTCGACACCGGTGGCATCACCCACCAGACGGTCAGCGGCTTCACCGCGACCGGCTCGGCCGGCGGCTCGCTGCAGTTCTCGGCGAATGCCAACATCTGGGGCTTCCGCCTGATCGATGGCCGCGGCGAGGTGCACGAGGTCACCCGCGAGGATGCTGACCCGGACCGCTTCCACGCGATGTGCCCGAACCTCGGCCTGCTCGGCGTCGTCTCCACCGTCATCTTCGAGTGCGTCGATGCGTTCGACGTTGACGGCACCGAGGCGACCGACACGATCGCCACCTGCCCCGTCGACGTTTTCGGCGATGGGGAGGACGGCCGCCCGTCGCTCGCCCAGTTCCTGCGCGAGGCCGAGTTCTCGCGCCTCGAATGGTGGCCGCAGCGCGGCGTCGACCGGATCGTCACCTGGCAGGCCCACCGCCGCCCCGCCGACCCCAACTTCAGGCCGGTCCCCTACAAGCGCTTCGGGGATGACCCGGAGACAACCCAGCACCTGATCGGGGTGCTCTACACGATCATCGGCAACCTGGGCGACCTCTCGGCGGCGAAGCCGAAGCTCGACGAGAGCTTCGATCAGCTCGAAGCGGTGCTGGGCAAGCTCGGCGAGAAGGAGCTGGGAGCGGTCGGCGAGATCCTGGCGAAGGCGCTGGGGGCGGCGATCGAGTTCGGGGTCGACGCGGCGATCACCGTGCTCGAGCCGATGTCGTCGCTGATCGAGCGCCAGCTGCCGGACTTCTTCCCGCGCCTGCTCTCGGCCTTCGTCGAGCTCGATGCCGACAAGGAAGGCGCGGAGCGCGGCAAGCCGCAGGAATTCAGCGACTGGAGCTGGCGCGGACTGCCGATGGACAACGGGGTCAGCGACGTGCTCGTCCCGACCGAGTTCACCGAGGCCTGGATTCCCCTGTCCCGCAGCGCCGAGACGATGCGCCTGCTGCGCGACTACTTCGACGCGCCCAAGGACGACGGCGAGGCGCTGCGGCGGGCCGGCACCTTCTCCTGGGAGCTCTACGCCGCGGTGCCCGAGCGGTTCTGGCTCAACGCCTCCTACAGCGACGGCGAGGACGAGTGGCGCGAAGGCGTCCTGCGGGTCGATCCCTACTGGTTCGCCGGCAACGCAGAGGACCCCGCGGAGACGATGTTCGCCGGCCTCTGGTCGCTGCTGCGAGACGCCGGGATCCCCTTCCGCCTGCACTGGGGAAAGTTCCAGCCGCTCTACCCCAACGGCGACCGCGATTGGGTCGAATTCTTCCACGCCCAGTACCCGCGCTGGGACGACTTCCTCGCCCTGCGCGCCGAGCGCGATCCCAACAACATCTTCCTCACGGATTACTGGCGCAGTCGCTTCGGGCTCTGGGACGAGCCCAGGCCCGTGCCTCAGCCCGGCGCGAGGAAATCGATTCGCTAGCAAAAGCGCCAGCGCTAGCCAAAGCGCCAGCGGGTCTGGCTGTAGGGCGCCTTGCCGAAGCCGAAGATCGTCTTGGGGGTGACCTCGAAGACGAGCGCCACGCCCTCGTCGCCGTGGTGGAAGGCTCCGTTCTCGACGTCGAAGTGCCACTCACTGCCGTACTTGGCCTCGTAGGCCGCGGCGATTTGGCGTAGCTTCGCGTCCTCGCCGATCCGGTCCGCCTCGCCTTCGATCACGATGTCGAGGCCTTCTTTCAGCTGGTTGCAGCCGGTCGTCAGGATGCAGCTCGAGTTCTGCTCCAGGTTCTTGGCCTTGCGCTCCTCCGGGCCGGTGCAGAAGTAGGCGGCCCCGTCGAGCCAGACAGAGATCAGCGGGGTCACGTGCGGCCGGCCGTCGGGGCGCACGGTCGAGAGCCAGAACAGCTCGGCCGCTTCGATTCGCTCGCGGCCGGTGGCCCAAACCGTGGCACTCGCGTCCGCATCGCCGAAGCGCCTGTCGATCGTCGTCTCAGGCTCCGTGGCTGTCATCTCTCTCCTCTCGATCGGTCGCGAGGGCCGCGCGTATGTGCAACGCGTACCCGATCTTCGTTTCGTCTCACGTCTCGACCGGGGCGACCGTTTATCTATGCGATGAGCATGAGCACGGCCTGGAGCATCTATGGGAGCCCGCTCGGGGCGTTGACGGTGATCGCTGGCTCGGCGGGGATCCGGGGCGTGTACTTCCCGGGCCGCTCGCCGCGGCTGCAGGAGGCCGCCCGACGGCCGATGCCAGAACTGGCCGGCCAGCTTGACGCCTATTTCGCCGGGCAGCGCCAGGCTTTCGAGCTGGACCTGGACCTCCGCGGCACCCCGCTGCAGCTGCGCGTCTGGGCTCAGCTTCGCGAGATCCCCTATGGCGCCACGACCACCTATGGCGAGCTCGCCGGGCGAATCGATGACTCCTTCTACCCGGTTGGCTTAGAGCCGTACAAGCGCGTTCGGCTCGCCGCCTCGGCAATCGGCCGCACCCCGACGCCGATCCTAGTGCCCTGTCACCGGGTGATCGGTGCCGACGGTTCGCTCACGGGGTACGGCGGCGGCCTGCAGCGAAAGCAGGCTCTGCTCGAGCTCGAGGGCGGGGGCTTCGCAGGGCAACCGCCCGAACGGCGATGGGCCGACCGCCAGCTGCCGATGCTGTGAGCCTCGCTCAGCCCCGCTGCTCGGTCGGGCGGATCAGGACCTCGTTGAGCGAGACGTGCCAGGGGCGGGTCACCGCGTAGGCGATCGCGTCGGCGACGTCGGCAGCATCGAGGACGCGGACGTCGGTAAAGCGCTCCCTCACCTGCTCCCTCACGCCCTCGCGAATGTGGTCGGTGAGCTCTGTGTCAACGGCGCCCGGCTCGATCAGCGTCGACCTGATCTTGCGGCTGGCGAACTCCTGGCGAAAGGACTCGCTGAAGGCACCGACGCCGTGCTTGGTCAGGTTGTAGACGCCGGACCCGGCCCTGGCGATCCGCCCGGCGACCGAGCTGATGTTGACCACGTCAGCGCAGCCCCGCTCGGAGCCTTCGGCCGCCGAGAGCAGGTGCGGCAGGGCGGCGTGGGTCGTCACGATCAGCCCCTTGAGGTTGAGGTCGATCATCCGATCCCACTCCTCCGTCGGCGCGTCCTCGATCGGACCCAGCAGCATCTGGCCGGCGTTGTTGACGAGGATGTCGAGCCGGCCGAGCTCCTCGACCGTACGTTCGACGGCCCTAGTCGCCTCGGCTCGATCGGTGGCGTCGGACTGGATCGCCAAGGCCGTATGACCCTGGCGCCCGATCTCGCTGGCAAGGCGCTCCAATCGCTCCAGCCGGCGGGCCGTCACGGCCACCTTGGCCCCACGCTCGGCGAGCGCTCGCGCGGTCGCCTCGCCGATCCCACTGCTGGCGCCGGTGACCAGCGCCACGGTTCCGTCAAGTGAGTTCATCGTGCCCCTTCTTCGCTCGTGCGGCGGTTTACAGGAGAATCGCAGCATGAACGCCGCATTGGGCTGGGGCGCCCTGGCGTCTTCTTCCTTGGTGCTGGGCGCCCTACTTGCTTTCGCTCGGCGCTGGCCGGCCCGCCAGATTGGCCTGGTCCTGGCCTTCGGCGCCGGCGCTCTGATCAGCGCCGTCAGCTTCGAGCTCGCCGCTGAGGGACTGCGGGTCGGCAGCCTTGGCGCTATGGCTCTGGGCCTCGGCGTTGGGGCGCTCACCTATTTCAGCCTCGACGGGTTGATTGCCAGCCGCTTCTCCACTGGCCGGGGCCGCACCGGCCGCGGAGCGGGCTCCGCTCCAGGGACCGCGTTGGCGCTCGGCGCTTTCCTCGACGGCATCCCCGAGCAACTCGTGCTCGGCATCGCCCTCGCGGACGGCGAGGGCATCGGCGTCGGCCTGCTGGTCGCGATATTCGTCTCAAACCTGCCGGAGGCGATTGGTTCGGCAAGCGAGATGCGGGGGGCCGGCATCGAGCGGGCCAAGGTCCTGCGCCTCTGGGGCGCGGTTGCGGCGATCTGCGCTCTCGCCAGCGTCGTCGGTTACGCGATCGCCGATGCGGCCTCAGGCGAGCTCCGCGCCGGCATCGACGGCTTTGCGGCCGGCGCTCTTCTGGTGATGCTGATCGACTCGATGATTCCCGACGCGACCAAGGACTCCGGCCGCGTCGCCGGGCTGATCACCACGCTCGGTTTCGCCGTGGCTACGGCGCTCTCGAGCCTTTCCTAGCGCTTCGGCGCCGGCTGGATTCCGCCGCCGATGGCCGGGTAGTAAATCTTGACCTTGAGCTGGAAGGAAAAAATCCACCTTGGAAGCCGCGCGGAGTCCGACGACGGCAGCCGTGTCGAGCCTCGCGGGGACGAGCAGGAGGCCCGCCACGACTATCGGCCGGAGGGCACGGCCGCGGACCCGGGCGCCTGGGCGACGCTGAAGCGGACGGCGACCGAGTTCCAGGAGGACAACCTGACCGACTGGGCGGCGGCGCTGACCTATTACGGGCTGCTTTCGCTGTTCCCCGCTTTGATCGCGATGGTCTCCCTGCTCGGCCTCTTCGGCGATCCGAAAACGACGACCGCGAGCCTGACCGAAATCATCACCTCGATCGGGCCGGAGTCCGCGGCGGAAACCTTCGAAGGACCGATCGACTCGGTCGTCTCGAACCAGAGCGCCGCCGGCTTTGCCTTCGTGCTGGGCCTGGCCGTAGCGCTGTGGTCGGCCTCGAATTACATCGGCGCCTTCATGAGGGCCTCGAACGTGATCTACGAGACCCCGGAGGGGCGGCCGTTCTGGAAGCTGCGCCCGCTGCAAATGGCGGTCACCCTGGTGATGATCGTCTTGGTGGCGCTGCTGGCGCTCGGGCTCGTTCTGACCGGCCCGGTCGTCGAGGCCGTCGCCGGCCCGGTCGGCCTCGGCAGCACGGCGGTGGACGTCTGGAACATCGCCAAGTGGCCGGTGATGGTGGCGATCTTCATGCTGATGGTCAACCTCCTCTATTACGCCTCCCCAAACGTGAAGCTGCGTGGCTTCACCTGGGTGACCCCCGGCAGCCTGGTCGCGATGGTCGTTTGGGTGATCGCCTCGGCCGCCTTCGCCTTCTACGTCGCCAACTTCGGCTCCTATGACAAGACCTACGGCACCCTTGCCGGCCTCGTCGCCCTGTTGGTCTGGTTCTGGATCACCAACCTGGCGATCCTCTTCGGCCACCAGCTGAACGCCGAGCGCGAGCGCAGTGTCGAGATCGAAGAGGGGCTGCCGCGGGCCGAGCGCGAGATCCAGCTCGAGCCGCGCGACGAGCCCAAGGAACAGCGGACGACCTGATCGCCGTGGTTGCGACGGCCTGGCTCAGGGCCGGGTGCTTTTCTTGCGCGGGCCTGATCGGCTTCGGCGCTTCGAAAGCCGCCAGGCCGACGATTAGGGCTTGAATGGTGAACCCGGCCCGCCGGTCCTCGGCGTTCGCGTGGGGGCTCGCGCGGGCTGGGATTTCAGGCTGTCGCGGAGCAGGTTCCATCCCTCGCTGCTCAGCGCCAGGTAAGTGCGACCGTCGGGACCGCGGCGCTCGAGGAGCAGGCCACGGCGGGCCGCCCGGCCGATGCTCTTCCTCAAATCGCGGGACGAGACCGTGCGGAAGCGCAACTTGAGGTCCTGCTGGGAGCAGAAGCCGTCGTCGGCGAGCTCCGTGATCGCCGCAAGGATCTCCTCGTCGGGCACGGCCCGGCGTCTCACTGGCGCCCGGCCTTAGGCGGCGTTGCTGTGGACGGGGCTGTGATTGGCGACCGCGACGACGACGTAGCTGCAGACGCATTGACTCCGATCGTGGCGACGCTGGGCATCGCCAAATCCTCTCAAGCGCAGGCGGGACGCTATCGGTGAGCGTCCGCCTGCGCTGTGCTTCTGCGCTGCTATTTGACGAATTCCCGCACCTGCGAGTAGACCGTTTCGTTGGTCAGCAGGGCGAGGTGCGAGATGCACGCCGTTTCGGTGTTCGTCGCTCCGCTGAGCGGGACGCTCGAATCCGGGTTGATGAATTCGTCGCACGGCGACTTCCAGGTGCCGTAGTTGACCGTGCCCGGAGTCTCATCGCCGGCGTTCAGTTCGGAGAGGAACGTCGATCCGATCCGCATCTCGGTGCAGGACGTGCCGAAGCAGAAGTTCGCCGATTCGGTGCCGTGGTTCGGCCCGCCGAGCGAGACCCAGTCGTCAACGGTCGATTCGCCGCCGAGGAACTTGACGTACCAGCGACTGTTGAGGCTGCCCATCGAGTGGGCGACGATGTCGACCTTCGTCGCACCGGTCGCTTTGAGCAGCGATTCGACGTGCGATTTGACTTCTGTTTCGGCGTCGACCTTGTTCGATTGCGAAGTGTTGTAGCTGTAGGCGCTCAAATATGATTTCGGCCAGCCGTCTTTTTCGAATCGCCCGATCATCGTGTTCCAGTTCGAAGCGCTCCCCGACCAGCCGTGCACGAAGAGAATCGGGTCCTGGCCAAGGGCCGACGCCGGCGCGAGCACGGCGGCGGCCAGGCAGGCCGCGACGGTTGAGACGAATGCAACAAGCCGCTTATTCCCCATGTTTCCTCCTTGTCTGATTAGGGGGTAAGCGGCAGAACTACCCCCTAACAGAGTTCTCAAAATACTCAGGGAATACCGGGCGCTGCGCGCCTACTTGCCGGTTCCTACGGCTCGGCGGATGCGTAGGCAGGGGCCTTGGCGATGGATTGCTGATCTCGTGTCACCAGGGCGGCAAGGGCGACCCCGGCGATCACGGTCGCCGTGACGCCGAAGCTGATCCCGGCTTCGAGATGCCCATGGTTTTCCAGTCCGACCGTGTTGAGGAACAGCTGGGCAACCACGCCGCCGACGAGGCCGCTGGCCAATCCTGTGGCGATTCCAGGCGGGCGCCACTGTGCCCCGATCAGCGCCCCGAGAAAAGCCCCCGTGATAGCCACGGAGCCCACCTGTATTTCGTTTGCCGCTGAGGCGCTGAGGGGGCTGCCGCTGCTCTTGAAGAAGGGGATCGCCCACGCGGCTCCGCCAAGCGCACCGGCGAGGGCTCCGACGAGGAGGCCGGCTGCCCCGGCCCCGACGAAGTTGGTCTTCCCGCTGCGGAAGGTGAGCCATGCGGCCAGGGCCGCCCCCACGACCGCCCAGACGACCGCGCGGGTCATCGTCACATGCGCGACGTGACCATTCGGTTCCTTCGAAAAGCCGAAGCCGAGATCGAGGTAGCGCATTACGAACGCGCTGGCGCCGGCGATCAGCATCCCCTCGATCAGCAGGCGCGCGGTAGAGATGCCCGCAGCGGGAAGGGTCGCTTCGGCCGTACCGGGCGCCTCCACGGTCTCGCGAACCGCGCCGGTCTCGCCGAGCAGGTCGTCGAGAGTGGTGTTGAGGCGACCGACGTCGTATCCCCAGCGAGCGTCGCTCAGCTCGAGTGCATTGCGGCGTGAGATCGGCTGCAACTGAGGCGGCAGCTGCTCCCGATCGGGCATCTTTGCCCCGGAGACGAGCACGGGGATCGGGGTCACGTCTGGGCGCTTGAGAGCCGTTTCGACCTCGAGGCGGACGAAGTCGTCGGGGTCGTCGATCCGCGGCCGGCCCTCGGCGTCCGTCGCGGTCGCCCAGTTGCGGCCCATCACCACGATCAGGACCAGGCAGCCGGAGACCACTTCGGTGATTCTCTCGACGAAGTCGACGCCCGGCTCGATGTCGACGTCCATGAAGACGTTGCGCTCGCCGAAGCGGGCGACCATGGCGTCGTAGAGGCGGCCGGCGTGAGCCGCGGTCTCCTCGCGCCGGTAGCAGATGAAGACCTTCTGGGAGGCTGGGTTCGCCGCGCCCGTCATCGCGCCTCACCGGTCGTCTTGGTGGCCTCTTCCCGTTGTGAGGCCCAGGCTGCATGCTCTTGAGAGACGAGGCTCTCGACCCGCTCGGCGAGCACCGCGTCCGGATTAGGGGACTCGCCGTAAGGCCCGGCTTGGGCCATATAGAGGAACTGCTCGTGCTTGAGCCGCTCGCAGGTCGCCCTGTAGGTGGTCCAGTTCTGCTGGTACTGCTGAAGCTGTTGCAGGCCCTCGAGCACGACGATCAGGGCGCCGCCGCCGCCGACGAGCAGGACGGGTGCCGAGGCGCCGGCAGCGACTGGAATTGCCGCCGCGGTGACGATCTGGCAGATCTTCAGCCGCTTGAACCAGCGCTGGTTGATCTGGCTTTTGCTGTCGTACCAGGCAATCTGGTCCTGAACTCGCGTCCAGGCTGGCGACTCCTCCCCTGCCACGCTGACGGCTCCCCGAGGGTCGATCTTAGTAATAGGAGATTCCACAACAATCCTGGAGTGCCGGTCTATATGACCCGGGTCGCGCTGTCAAGCCAGCCGAGCGGTGGGGCGAGGGCAGCGGGAGCGGCTTCGCTGCCGAGCGCCTACTTGTTCGCCGTCAGCGTCGCGCTTGTGTAGGCGGTGCCTTCGGAGGCCGCCACGGTGAGGGTCTCGGCGCTGGACGATTTCGAGGTGTAGGTGAAGGTCGTCGCGGTTTCGGCGGCGCCGGTGCTGGGGATCGCCAGCGGGGTGCCGGCGATCGTGCCGGTGCCGCTGGTGGTGACTTTGGCGATGTGCCCGGTGCCCAGGGCGCTGACAGTGTTGCCGAGGCTGTCGGTGACGGCGATTTTGGCGCTGACGGTGCCGGCGCTGCCCAGGCCCGTGACCGTGCAGGTGAACAGACAGGTCGTGCCGAGGCTGCCGGCACTGATGCTGATGTTGGTGAGGGCCCATCTCGCCGCCGCCCCTGCCGAGACCGTGACCGCGAGCGGAGTGGGGTTTGAGATCGTGCCGTCGCTGACGCTGATGCTTGCCGCGCCGGCCCGGTTGAGTTTCATCACGCCGTTTTTCGAGGCGCTGACGGCGGCGACGCCAGAGCTGAAGTTGATCGCCGTGACGCTGCCGAAGTTGATCGCCGTGCCGGCGCTGTTGACCACGCTGGGAAGGGTGCCGCTGGGGCTTGCGGAGGCGCCGGAAAAAGTGAGGTTGCGGGCGCCGGTGTAGGCGGTCGCCGTGTTGCCGTAGGCGTCCTGGGCTGTCGTGGTGAGGTTGTCGGCGGCGCCCGCCACCGGGGTGGTCGAAGTGGCCGCGAGCAGGAGTTTCGACGCTGTCGCGGCGGTGGTCGTCGTCGCCCGCGTCGTCGAGAGCGTGCCGTCGCTGACTTTGACCGTGGCGGCGCCGCTTCTGTAGAGCTTCATCACGCCGTTGCTGGAACCGGTGACGCTTGCCACTCCGGCGTTGAAATTGATCGCCGTGGCCGTGCCGAAGGCAATCTCGGTGCCAGAGGAATTGGAGACCGTGGGGAGCGTTCCGCCAGGGCTTGCCAGCGGCCCGGTGAAAGTGAGGTTGCGGGCGCCGGTGTAGGCGGTCGCCGTGTTGCCGTAGGCGTCCTGGGCTGTCGTGGTGAGGTTGTCGGCGGCGCCCGCCACCGGGGTGGTCGAAGTGGCCG